>DASZYF010000159.1:0-22040 GCA_035545535.1 Mycobacteriales bacterium
GGGCACCGAGGTCGGCACGGGGGAGGTCACGGAGGCGGGCCCGGAGCTCGCGGCCGGCGTGCTCGGTGCCGCCGCGACCGAGGTCGGCGGGCCGGACGGAGCGTTCGCCGCGGGCTTCGTGGAGCCGTCGTCCTTGACCGCCGCGGCGACCACCGCGCCGGCGAGCACGGCCACGTTGGCCAGGGCCAGGACGGTCACGAGTCGTCGAGCGAGTGCCACCGGGCCATGCTGGCAGAGCGATCCGAGCGGATCCGCTCAAGGTGTCGCAAGCGTGACAGAGCGCACACGTCACGTCCTTGTTTCGCGCATGATCGCGTCCGTGTGGTGGGCAGCGGTCCGGGACCTGCAGTGGCGGGCCCGGAGGGTGGTGATCGCCACCGTCACCACCGCCCTGGTGTTCGCGATGACCCTGGTCCTCGCCGGTCTGGTGTCGAGCTTCACCGCCGAGGCGCGTCGCACGGTGTGGGCGTTCGGTGGCGACGCGTGGGTCGTGCGCGACGGCGTCTACGGTCCGTTCACCGCGGTGTCCGTCGTGCCGCTCGATGCGGTCGACGCCGTGCGCAGCAGCCCCGGCGTGCGGGCCGCCGCGCCGGTGCTCGTGGTGCACGAGACGGTGCACACGCCTCGCGTCAGCGACCTCAACGTGGCGAGCTTCTCGCCGACGGACCTCGCCGCGCCGCCGATCAGCCGTGGTCGGCTGCCGGCCGAGAGCGGCGAGCTGGCCCTCGACCGGAGCTTCCCGGGAGCCCACGTCGGCATGACGATCTCGGTGAGCGGCCGGACGTTCTCCGTCGTCGGGATCACCCACGGCATGTCCATCAACGGCGGGCAGCCGATGGCGTACGCGCCGCTCGACGACGTCGAAGGTCTCGTGTTCCCCGGGGCCCGCGTGGCCAGCGCGATCGTCACCCGCGGCGTGCCGCAGCAGCTGCCTCCGGGCTATGCGATGCGCACGGTCGACGAGACCACGAGAGACACGCTGCGGCCGGTCACCAACGCGCTGCAGTCGCTGCGCACGGCGGAGCTGCTGATGGTCGCCGTCGCGGCGCTCGTCATCGGTTCGGTCGTCTACCTCTCGGCGCTCGAGCGGCAGCGCGACTTCGCGGTGCTCAAGGCCACGGGCACGTCGTCGCGCTCGCTCTTCTCCAGCCTCGCGTTCCAGGCCGTCGTGCTGGCGGTCGTCGCCGCGGTGCTGGGCGGCTTCGTCGCCCAGGGGCTCGTCCCGTTGTTCCCGCTCGCGTTCTCGATCCCGTTCTCGTCGTCGGCTCTCATGCCCGCGGTCGCGGTCGGGGTCGGGCTGCTCGCGAGCGTGGCCGCCGGCCGGCGCGCGACCCGGGTCGACCCCGCGCTCGCGTTCGGCGGCCCGGGATGACCCGGCTCGACGTGCAGGGCCTGACCGTCGAGTACCGCTCCGCGGGCTACCCCGTGCGGCCGCTCGACGGCCTGGACATGACCGCCGAGACCGGCGAGCTCGTGCTGCTGCTGGGGCCCAGCGGCTGCGGCAAGACGACGCTGCTCTCGGTGCTGGCGGGCATCCTCACGCCGACGAGCGGGACCGTGCTGCTCGACGGCACGCCGGTGACCGGCCTGCGCGGCGGCGACCTCACGAGCTACCGGCGCTCGACGGTCGGCGTGGTGTTCCAGGCGTTCAACCTCGTCCCGAGCCTGTCGGCCGTGGAGAACGTGGCGGCGCCGCTGTGGGCGGCCGGCGTCGGGCGCCGGCCCGCGCGGGAGCGCGCGACCGCGCTGCTGACCCAGGTGGGCCTGGCCGACCGGCTGCGGCATCGTCCCGGTGACCTGTCCGGCGGGCAGCAGCAACGGGTCGCGATCGCCCGGGCGCTGGTGCACGACCCGCCCCTGCTGCTGGCCGACGAGCCGACGGCGCACCTGGACCACGTGCAGGTCGAGGTCGTGCTGCGCACGCTGCGCACGCTGGCGGCGCCCGGCCGTCTCGTGGTCGTGGCGACGCACGACGACCGGATGGTCCCGCTCGCGGACCGTGTGGTGCAGATGCGGCCGGACCTCGCCGACGGCCCCGACGCGCCGGAGCGGCTCGCCTTCGAGGAGGGCGAGCTGATCTTCGCCCAGGGCGAGCGCGGGACCCAGGTGTACGTGATCGCCGAAGGCGAGGTGCTGCTGACCCGGGCCGGCGAGCGCGGCGAGGAGGTCCTCGCCCGGCTCGGGCCCGGCGAGTACTTCGGCGAGCTCGGGCCGATGCTCGGGTTCCCCCGCTCGGCGACGGCCCGCGCGACGCGCGCGTCCGTGCTGGTGGGCTACGGCGTCGCCGACTTCAAGGCGCTGCTGCGTGACGGCAAGCTCGCCGCCCGCTCCACCGCGGTCGCCCGGCGCCGCACGCGCCCGCCGGCGGCCTCGTCAGCCCGCTAGGCGCGCCAGCGCCCGGTCCAGACGACCCGCATGCGGCGGCGCTCGTCCGGGGTGGTCCCGCCCCACACGCCTTCGGGTTCGGCGGTGGTCAGGGCGGCCGCGAGGCAGTGACCCGCGACCGAGCACTTCCCGCACAGGGCGAGGGCCGCATCGGGCCGGCCCTCGGCGTCGGGGAAGAACGTCGACGGCTCGACCGCGGCGCAGGCGCTGCGCGCGCGCCACATCGGGTCGGGCACCCTCGCGGAGGCCTTGGCGGCCTTGAACCGGATGTCGCGGCTCACGCGGCGGGCCTCTTCGGGCGCCAGCACCAGGCGGCGGGTCATGTGCGGCCTCCCCCGTCTCCTTCGCACCGGCAGTCCCGGTGATCACCCGATGTCTACCGCGCTGTGAGCGAGACCACAAGAGGCGGTTTCGTGCTCAGTGGTCCGCCTCGTCCGTCACAGGGGTCACAGGAGGGTCGGTTGGGGGTCCTCCGCGGCCGGATCGATGGGCTCGCGCAGCTGCGGGCCGTCGTTGCGGACGTCGTTCACCGCGGTCGAGACCCGGTGAGCGGACAGCAGCCCCGCGGGGGGCGGACCCAGGGCGGCGAGCAGGGGCTCGGGGTCCGTGCGGTGGGGGTCGAGCCAGGCCGCCCACATGTCGGGCTCCAGCAGCACCGGGCTGCGGTCGTGGATGTGGCCGAGCTCGTCCACGGCGTCGGTGGTGATGACGGAAGTGCTCCAGACGCGGTTGCCGGCAGCATCGGACCAGACCTCGTAGATGCCGGCCATCGCGAGCGCCCCGCCGTCGGCCCGGTGGATGTAGACGGGCAGCTTCTTGCCGCGCGGCTCCTCCGGGGGCAGCCACTCGTAGTAGCCGTCGGCCGGGACGATGCACCGGCGGGCCTGGATCGCCTTGCGGAAGGCCGGCTTGGTGGTGAGCGTCTCGAGCCGCGCGTTGATCATGCGGGCGCCGACCGACAGGTCCTTCGCCCACGACGGCACCAGGCCCCAGCGGAAGACGCGCAGCAGGCGGACGTCCTCGTCGGTCTCCTTGTTGCGACGGACGAGGACCACCGGCACCGGATCGGTGGGCGCGACGTTGTAGCTCTCCTCGACCGCCCCGGCCGTGTCGTCGACCGCGGAGAACGTCTCGAGCAACGTCGGCGTGCTCATCGCGGACGCATATCTGCCGCACACACGTCCACGCTAAGCCGGGGCCCCGACGGCGGTGCGGGAGGCTTGTCCCGATGACGACGCCCGTGGCACCGACGGCGGCCGAGCGCGCGTGGAGCGCGCCGACCGCCACGAGCCCGGTGCGCGGCGTCGTCACGGTGCCCGGGTCGAAGTCCCTGACCAACCGGCTCCTCGTGCTCGCGGCTCTCGCCGACGGTCCGTCGACGCTCCGCGCTCCGCTGCGGTCGCGCGACTCGTTGCTGATGGCCGCCGCGCTGCGGGCGCTGGGCGTGGGCATCGACGACCACGGTGACGACTGGGCCGTCACCCCGGCGCCGCTGCACGGGCCGGCGGCGCTCGACGTCGGCAACGCGGGCACGGTCGCCCGCTTCCTGCCCGCCGTCGCCGCGCTCGCGGACGGCGTGGTGACGATGGACGGCGACGCGCGCGTGCGCGAGCGCCCGCTCGGACCGCTGCTCACCGCGCTGCGCACGCTCGGCGCCGACATCGACGGCGACGCGCTGCCCATCACGATCCGCGGCCGCGGGATGCTCGCCGGCGGAACCGTGACGATCGACGCGTCGCAGTCGTCTCAGCTGGTGAGCGGGTTGCTGCTCGCCGCTCCGCGCACCCGCGACGGCGTGACCGTCGTGCACGCGGGGCCGCCCGTCCCGTCCGCTCCGCACCTCGAGATGACGGTCGCGTGCCTGCGCGACGCCGGCGCGACCGTCGAGACCGCTCCGAACCGTTGGCGGGTCGAGCCCGGACCGTTGCGCGGAGCCGACGTCACGGTCGAGCCCGACCTCTCGAGCGCCTCGGCGTTCCTTGCCGCCGCGGTCGCGACCGGCGGTGAGGTGAGGCTCGCGGGTTGGCCCCCGACGACGACGCAACCCGGCCGGTCCACGCCGGCGCTGTTGGAGCGCATGGGCGCGACCACGTCGCTCGGACCCGACGGGCTCGTGGTGCGCGGCAACCCGGACGGCATCCGCGGCGTCGACGCCGACCTGCGCGACAACCCTGAGGTCGTCCCCGCCGTCACCGCGCTGGCCGTCCTGGCGCAGACGCCGAGCCGCCTGCGCGGCATCGCGCACCTGCGCGTGCAGGAGACCGACCGGCTGCGCGCGCTGTCCGAGGAGCTCGGGCTCCTCGGCGCCGACGTGCGCGAGACCGAGGACGGGCTCGAGATCACGCCCGCCCCGCTGCACGCGCCGGACCGGCCGCTCGACCCGCGCGCTGACCACCGCCTCGCGATGGCGTACGCGGTCGTCGGGCTCGCGGTGCCCGGCGTGACCGTCGACGACGTGGCCACGGTCGGCAAGACGGTGCCCGACTTCACGGCGCGGTGGAGCGCACTCGTCGGCGGCCCGGCTGCCCCGCCTCCGTGAGCCCTCGCGAGCTCGACGAGGACGACGTCCGCGTGCGGGCGCGGGGTGGCTCGCGTCGCCGCACCCGCGACCGCCCGGCGCACAGCGACGCGCGCACCGGGATGGTCATCTCGGTCGACCGTGGCCGCTACACGTGCTGGGTCGACGACGGCGAGCTGATCGCGATGCGCGGAGCCGACGTGCGCCGCACGCCGCTCGTCGTCGGTGACCGCGTCGCCGTGGTCGGTGGCGACGGCACCAGCGACGGGCTCGGTCGGATCGTCCGGCTCGAGCCCCGCGCCAGCGTGCTGCGCCGCTCACCCGACGACGACGACCCGATCGAACGGCCGGTCGTCGCCAACGCGGACCTGCTCGTGTGCGTGGTCGCGCTGGCGGATCCGCCGCCGCGCACCGGCCTCATCGACCGCGTGCTCGTCGCGGCGTACGACGGCGGCCTCACACCGGCGCTGTGCCTGACCAAGAGCGACCTGGTCGGGACCGACGACCACGTCAGCGCCGCGGCCGAGCTGCGGGCGACCTACGCACCGCTCGGCCTGTCCGTCGTGCACGGCGGTCGCACCGACGACCTGCACGAGGTCGAAGAGCTGCTGTCCGGTCGCACGAGCGTGCTGTTCGGGCACAGCGGGGTCGGCAAGAGCACGCTGGTCAACCGGCTCGTGCCCGACGCCGACCGCGAGACCGGTGACGTCAACGCCGTCACCGGACGCGGGCGGCACACGTCCTCCGGCGCGGTCGCGTTCCGGCTCGGTGAAGGCGACGCCTGGGTCATCGACACCGCGGGCATCCGCTCGTTCGGCCTCGGCCACCTCTCCCCCAACCGCGTGCTCGCCGCGTTCAGCGACCTCGCACCCGGCGCGGAGGAGTGCCCGACGCACTGCACGCACAGCGCCGACGCGCCCGAGTGTGCGCTCGACCAGTGGGTGGCCGACGGCCACGCCGAGCCCGCACGGCTCGCGTCGCTCCGCCGCCTGCTCGCCGCGCGCGACGACGACGCGTGAACCGCATCGTCGCTCGCACGCGGCGCCGCGCGCAGGCCGCCTGGCGGCGCATCGACGCGATCTGCGTCGAGCGCCCCAGGGCGCGGCGCTGGCTCGGCGGCGGCTTCCTCGTCGCCGGGCTCATCGTCCTCGTGCTGACGTGGGCCGGCTGGAAGCTGCTGACCGTCCGCAACCAGCTGCTCACCGCGAAGACGCAGATCTCCGACGCGCGCGCGATGGCGAACGACGGTCACCTCGACGACGCGACCGAGCTGCTCCGCCACCTGCGCTCGCACACGAGGACCGCGGTGAGCGCGGCGAACGACCCGCTCCTGCGCGGTGCCGCGCACCTGCCGCTGTTCGGGTCCAGCTTCACCGAGATCCGCACCGTCGCCCGGACCGTGGATGACCTTGCGGCACAGGCACTTCCGGATGCACTGGCCGCCACTGACGACCTGCACGGGAGCTCGCTGCGACTGCCGGGCGATCAGAAGGGCGTCAACCTCGACAAGGTGCGCGACGCGGCGACGCGACTGGACCGCGTCGTCGGCAAGGTCGCCGCGAGCACCGCGACGCTGCAGGCGACACCGTCGAGCACGGCGCTGCCCGGCCTGTCGTCCGCGCGGCACGAGCTGCTCGGCCAGATCGCTGATCTGTCCGACGAGCTGGACCGGCTCGACCGCATCAGCCGCCTCGCGCCCGCGATGCTCGGTGCCGACGGCCCGCGCACCTACTTCCTCGCGCTCGAGAACTCCGCCGAGTCACGTGGCGCCGGCGGCATCGTCGGCGCGTACGGCATCGTGCGCGTCGATCACGGGCGCATCGACATCACCGACAAGGGCGGCGACGCGAAGCTCGTCGACCCGGGCAAGCACGTCGTGCACGTCAGCCCCGAGTACGACGACCACGGCTGGGGCGCCTACGACTGCGAGCGCGGCACGAAGGACCCCTGCTACAGCGACATCTGGCGCGACGCGACGTTCTCGCCGCACTTCCCGGACGTCGTGTCCGTGCTCGCGCAGCTCTACGCGAACGCGAACCCGGGCCAGCACCTCGACGGCGTTCTCGCGCTCGACCCCGCCGCGGCCGGCGCGATCGTGAAGGCGACCAAGCCGCTGGTGCTCGGCGACGGCACCACGCTTCAGGGCGACGACGTCGCGCGCTACATGGAGACCGGGATCTACGAGAAGTACCCGGGTGGTCTCGAGTCCGAGCGCCTCGAGCGGCAGAAGCTGGTGAGCGACCTCGAAGAAGGCGTCATCGACGCGGCGCTCAAGAACGACTCCCCCGGCTCGCTGCTGTCGGTCCTCGGCAACGCCGCCGGCGCCGGGCACCTGCGCTTCGGCAGCACGCACGCGGACGAGGAGGACGTGCTGTCCGGCCTCGCCATCGGCGGCGCCATCCCGGACACCGCGGGGCCGTTCCTCGGCGTGGCGTTCCAGAACGGCGCCGGCGACAAGCTCGATGCCTTCCTCAAGTCCGACATCACGTGGAAGGCGGGCGCGTGCGGGTCGCCGACCCGTGAGGTGACCGCGACCGTGCAGCTCACGAACACCGCGCCCGCGAGCGGCCTGCCGGAGTACGTCAACGGCGGGGCGACCGCGACCGGGCGCCTCCCGAACGGCACCTACCTGTTCCGCCACAACGACCCCAACGCGCTGCCGCCGTACCAGGACCGGCTCACCGTCGGCATCTACGGGAGCGTCGGCGCATCCGTCACGTCGGCGTCGGACTCGATCATCACGCACCCCCTGTACTCCTCGCAGAAGCATCCGTTCGTCCTCGGCTTCACGGTGCTCCCGCCCGCGGGCGGCACGAGCACCTTCACCGTGACGTGGACCGAGCCGTCCGCCGGGCCGGTGCACCACCCGGTGATCACGCCGCTGCCCATCGACCCCGTGGTCCACATCGACGTCCCCGCCTGCTAGCCGCCCGGCCGAGATCGGCCTTGTGGCAGATCGGCGGCGCGTCGTCCTGCCACAACGCCGATGTCGACCGGTCGCCGGGACGACCTGGGGCTACATGGGGCCGGTGGTGCCCTTCGACGCGGTCCGGGTGCGCTGGTCCTCGGGCTTGCGCTGCTCGTCGAGCTCGGCGGCGATGACGTCGATGACCTGCGGGCGCAGCCACACGCGGCTCATGCCGTGGTCGACGCCCTCCATCTCGAGGATGCGCAGCCGCCCGGTGGCCTGCAGCTCGGCGATGCGCCGGCCGAGCCGGTCACCGAGGTACTCGAGGCCGTCGTCACCTTCGGCGAACAGCAGCGACGTCACGACGCCGCGGGCCGCGAGCTCGTCGAGCCACTCACCCGCGGGCGGACGTTCGCCCGCAGCGTCGGCCGCGTCCCACACGCCGTCGGCCGCCTTGTCGCGGATCTCGAGGATCTCCGGCATCCGGCGCGCCCGGGTGTCGCTCATCAGCGCTTCGATGATGTCGCCCGGCTGCCAGTAGAGCTGCGGGTTCAGCACGAGCAGCCCGTCGATGGGCGCGGTGCGGGCGGCGGCCATCGCGATCCACGCCCCGGCGCACAACCCGGCGACGACGACGTGGTGCCGGCCCTCGGCGTGCAGGGCGTCGACGACGCTCGTCACGTCCTCGATCGTGTGCTGGTCGTAGGGACGGCCGGTCGCGCGGGGGTCGGGCGGGCTGTCGCCCCAGCCGGTGAAGTCGACGCGCAGGACGTCCACATCAGAACGGCCACCGCGCAGCGCGAGCGAGCGCGCGTACTCGACCCACGCGCGCGCCGGCCCGGTGTGCGGGTCCGAGCCACTGTTGAAGAAGACGAGCGTCGTGCGCGCATCGGCGACCGCGGACGTGAGCACGCCCCGCAGCTCGCGGTCGCCGACCGTCACGAACGTCTCGGTGACCGCGCCCCCGTCCCAGGGGATGGTCGCCGCGGCCCGGACCTCCTCGTCGGCCGCCGCCGCCGCGCCGCCGTCCACGTGCGCGGCGACCCAGTCGACGATCACCGCGACGGGCTCCGGCGCGACCTCGGCGTCCTCGGCCGGACGGTCGAGGAAGCGGTCGTGCCCCGGCGCGCTGGTGTGGGTGACGGCCGCACCGGAGGCGGTGAGGGCTTCGATGACGGCGGCCGGCGTCGCGCGGTCGTCGCGGTCCAGCACGAGCACCTGCGGCGCGGGGGCGGCAGGCTGCCCGTCGGCCAGGTCGATCGTCGCGAGCTCCGCGAGGAACGCTCCCGGGTACGGCGTGCCCGCGGCGACGACCGTGCCGTCGGGCAGGCCGACCCCGTCGGGAGCCCGCGCGCCCAGCAACCCGATCTCGCGGCCGTAGCGCCGGCCGGACGCGATGGGCACCCACGCGACCACGGCGTCGGCGCCCACCGCCGCCGCTTCGAGGAGCGCGATCGTCGCCCCCAGCCGCAGCCCGGCCACCACGATGCGCTCACACCCGCGGGCGCGCAGTGCCGCCACCGCGGGGGCGACCGCCGCCCGCAGCGCGGAGAGCGTCACGTCGGCCGAGCGCCCCGCGGAGTCGCCGGTGCACGGATGGTCGATGCGCAGGACGGTGCATCCCCGGTCCGCGAGCTCCTCGGCCAGCCGCCGGACGGTTCGATGCGTGGAGGACAGCTCGTAGCCGAACGGCGGCAGCACGACGACCCCTGGGCCCCCGGCACGGTCAGGGAACGTCCACGCGGCGGCGATGGGGGCGTCGGGCGGACCGACCCAGCCGCCCCTCGAACGCACCAACCGACGGTACCTCTGCGTAACAGTCGGGTACCCGACTGGTCCCCCTCGTCCCGACTCCCCGGGGCTAGCCTCGGAGCGTGCGGCTGATGAACCAGCCGGGGGTGGCACCGACAGTGGTCCAGCCGAGCGCGTCGACGCGTGCGGCGGAGTCTCTGAACCGCCAGACCTGGCAACGAGAAGACGTCCTCGCGGAGTACGCGAGCCTCGAGGGCTGGAGCGACCCCGGCGAGTGGCGGGCGATCCAGCTCCTGGCCCCCGAGCTCCGCAACAAGCGCATCCTCGACATCGGGGTCGGCTCCGGCCGGACCACGACGTGGCTGCGGCTGCTGACCGACGACTACGTCGGCATCGACTACACGCAGGGCATGGTCGAGCAGGCCGCGGCCCGGCACCCGGACGCCGACATCCGGCACGGGGATGCCCGCGACCTGTCCGAGTTCGCCGACGCGAGCTTCGACGCGCTCAACTTCAGCTTCAGCGGCATCGACGCCGTCGGCCACGACGACCGCGCGAGGGTGCTGTCGGAGATGGCGCGCGTGCTGAAGCCGGGGGGCGTCGCGCTGTACAGCACGTTCAACCGCTCCGGGCCCGACTTCGCGCGCACGCCGTTGAAGAAGGGCGAGCTGCCGTGGCAGGTCGGCAGCCTGCAGGGCTCGTGGACACCGCGTCCGGTCCGCCTCGCGAAGACGCTGCTGCGCACCGCGCGCGACCCGGGCCGTCCGCTGCGCGAGTACAAGACGTGGAAGGCGCTGCACGAGCAGGGCGAGGCGCACGCCACGTGGGGCATGGCTCCCCTCGGTGCGCACGGCTACGGCCTGCTGATCCACTGGGTCACGCCGGTCGGCGCGCGCGCGGAGGCGGCGGCGGTCGGCCTCGACGTCGAGCTGCTGATCGCGGCGGAGGGTCCGACGCTCTACGAGGCGACGACCGGCCTGACCGGAGACGTCAGCTCGGCCCGCTGGTTCCACGTGATCGCGCGGCGGCGCGCCGAGCCCGCCACTGACTGACCAGCACCTCGCGCAGCGGCCGCTGCGCGACGCGGTCCACCGTCCGGGGGTGCTGCGGGCGGGTGCGACCGAGCCGGCCCGTACGGGCCAGCCGCGCGACGTTCGCGTTGAGCAACCGACGGGCTTCCTCGCGCGCCGCGGCAGCGAGGAGCGCGTGGTCGAGACCTTCGACGACCTCGAGCCGGAAGTGCCCGCTCTGGCGCATGCGGGCGAGGTCGCTCTTCGCACGGAGCACGTAGGGACGCGCGTCGTGTGGGCCGGCGATGATCAGCGTGTCGGTCTCGTTGTGCACCAGGTCCCGCACCCCGGATGCGGGTGACGCGACCACGCCCATGCGGTCGGCGACCGCCCACACCCAGCCGGGGATGCGGTCCTCCCACTTCGCCGCGAGATCGGTCGCGGCCAGCTTCGCGACCCACGGGCGGGGCTTGTGCGTCGCGCGCCGGCGCGGGTCGGCGTCGCCCGCGTCCATCTCGGCGGTCTTCACGCCCGGCACCGGCGACAGCGCCATGACGGCGCGGGCACCGACGAGCAGCCCGCCCTCGATGGCGGTGTAGGCGCCCGAGCAGAGGCCGACGAAGACGACGTTGCTCGTGCCGTCGCGCGAGACGTCGATGGCGTGCGCGATGTCGACCACGTCGTCGAGCGCTTCGGGTGCGTAGGTCACGTCACGCTGCTGCCCCGGACGGGCAGGGCTGTCGCCGAGGCCGGACAGGTCGACGCGCACCGACGGCAGTCCGTAGTCGACGGCCCAGTCGCGGGCGAGCTCGACCCACTGGCGACCGGGACCGATGTGGTGCTCGCTCGCGGTGTTGAGGAACACGACGGTCGGCACACCGGGCGCCGCCCCTCCGACCGGTTCGGTGCGCACGCCGACCAGGCGCAGCGGGCCGAGCTCGACGTAGCGCTCGGCGACCTCGCCCCGCCCGTCGGGCGCGGGCACGACGGCCTCACCCTGGCCGACCGTCGCGATCGGGGTGCGGTCCGACGGCAGCGCCGCGTCGAGCCATGCCACCACGTCCTTCACCGCCTCGGTCGGGATCTGCGCATCGACGCTCGGCACGTCGAGCAGCTGGTCCTGCCCGACGGCCGGCAGCACGTCGACGCCCTCGTCACCGAGCGCCTCGTGCAGCGCCTTCGACTCCGGGCGCAGCGGATGCGTGAGCACGAGGATGCGGCGGGCGTTGGGGCGGCCGAGCTTCTTGAACGTGAGGTCGGCGAGATCCTTCACCGTCGAGTCGGGCCATGAGTAGCCCGGCAGGTCGGCCGCACCGACGCTCGGCGCCGTGACCTGACCGGCCGCCTGCAGCATCGTCTGCTGGCGCACGAAGGTGCGGCCGCTGTCGCACGTGTCCCAGAGCACGATCGCGTCCGGGCCGACGTCGGCCGACGCGGCGGCCGCGAGCAGGCCGCCCATGCGCATGCCGACCATCGCGAGCGGCCCGCTCACCGTCGCGCGCAGCAGCGCAGCCGCGTCGCGCGTGCTGCGCGTCCACGCGGCGACGCGGTCGTGGTCGTCGGTGCGGCCCGCGGAGTCGCCGGTGCCGTCGTAGTCGAACCGCAGCACCGCGAAGCCCGCGTCGGCGAGGCCGAGCGCGAGCGCCCGGAACGTCGGGTAGGTCGTCACGTGCTCGCGGGCGAGCGGCGGGCAGAGCAGCACCCCTCCGCGGGCCGTGCCGTCGTCGGGCGTGTTCAGCACGCCGGCCAGCGGCCGCTGCTCGGCGCCGAAGAAGATCCGCCGCTCGGTCACGACGCCGCTCCGCCGGCCTGCTTCAGCACCGCGCGGCCGTCGAGGTTGAGCGCCCGCAGCTCACCGCGGACCGGCAGGTCGCCGGGCGCGTGCGGGTCGGGCCGGAGCCGCACGCGCGCCTGCCCGCCGGGTGGGAGCGTGAGGTAGGAGTCCTCGGCGATCCAGCCGGGCGCCTCGATGCGGACGAGCTGGGCGAGGCGCTCCGTGCTGATGTCGACGACCGGCCCGCCGTCGGTGAGCGTCACCTCCCCGCGGAGCCCGAGGTCGGGCTCGGCGGGCCGGCGGGCGCCGAGCGGCAGGTGCACGCGCGTGCGGACGGCGGTCCCGGCCGCGTCGCGCAGCACCACCGCGACCACGTCGTGCACCGGCGCTCCGAACTTGTAGGCGTAGCCGAGGTCCCGGAACCCGCCGACCACGTCCTCGAGGTCGACGGTGAGCGATCCGCGCGCCGGGACGTGCACGTCGCCCGCACCGCTCTCCGTGGGCACGGCGGCGCGCGACCACGCGTTCACCTCGAGGGTGCCTGACCAGTCACTGTCCGTGTCGTTGACGACGACCGCCCGCAGGCCGGCGAGCCCGTGGTCGCGGATGAGGAGGGCGAACGGCGCGAGCACCTGGCGCAGCGCGTACCAGGGCGCCTTGGGCCGGCCGAAGACGTCGACGAGGCCCCAGCCGGCGCCCGCGACCAGGTCGCGCTGGGTGAGGACGATGCCGCCGGCGCAGCCGGAGGCCGGGTCCCGCCAGGCGGTGAACACGTGCTCCATCGCCAGCGCGACGGCCGCGCGGCCGAGGTCGAGCGCGCGGTCCGGGTCGCGCCAGCGCTCGGTGGTGGGGTCGACGTCGAAGATCTCGCGCACGTAGTGGTCGCGCACGTCCTCGAAGTCCCAGCTGGCGCCCGCGTCGCGCGGGATCGCGGCCTTCCAGGCCGGGTGGTGGCCCGCCACGGGCGCGCCGCCGAAGACCTCGTCGACCGTCACCGGCTCGGGCGGGTTGGACAGCGCGAGGCACTCCGAGGCGAACCGCACGCCGGCGCTCTCGACCGCGGCGAGCGGGAGCAGGTAGGCGCCCACCCCGAACCAGTGCGCGATGCCCACGTCCGGGCGGAACGGGCGCGAGCCGCCGGTGGGGCTCGACGACAGCCACGGCACGCCGGGCAGCGCGGCGCCGACCCGCGCCGGCACGTGCTCGGTGAGCACCGGCAGCGTGCGGCGCTCCTCGGGCAGGCCGAGCATCGCGGCCTGCTGCTCGATCTCGCTGCCACCGCAGAGCACGGCGACGGACGGCCGGCCCTGCACCGCGTCGAGGAGGTCGTCGACCTCGGCGTCGAGCTCGGCGATGAAGTCGGGGTCCTCGGGCGGGTCGACGTTGGCGATCATCAGGTCCTGCCACACGAGCAGGCCGAGCTCGTCGCAGGCGTCCCAGAACGCGGCGGTCTCGTACACGCCGGTCCCGGTCACGCGGACCATGTTCATCCCGCCGTCGCGCATCTGCGCGAGCGCTGCGCGGACGGCCGCCGGGTCCTCGGCCAGGCCGACGGCGTCGAGCGGGATCCAGCACCCGCCGCGGCAGAAGACCGGTTCGCCGTTCACGCGCAGCGCGAAGCCGTCGTCGCGGGTGTCGGCTTCGACGGTGCGCAGGCCGATGCGCCCCAGGTCGAGCGTCGTGCCGTCGACGTCGAGCGCGAGCGGGGCGAGCGGTTGGGCGCCGTGCGTGTGCGGCCACCAGCGGGCAAGGCCGGGCAGCGCGAGGGTGCCGCTGGCGACGCCGTCGGCGTCGACGGCGAGCGTCGCCGCGTGGTCGCCGGAGCGCAGCACGACGGTGCTCGCCGCCGATGCTCCGGCGAGCGCGATGCGCACACCGACCAGCGCGCCGCCGCCGTCCGGCCGCACGTCGATGGTGCGCCGGAGCACGCGCGGCCCGGTGCCGACGATGCGCAGCCCGCGCCACGGGCCGACGATCGTCTGCGCACCGTGCAGCACCGGCAGCCGGCCCCAGAGCGACGTGCGCCACCAGCGCAGTCCCTGCTGCGGCAGAAGCGTCGTGCGCCAGCGCGGGCGCGGACGCTTCTGCGCCACGAGCGGCGTGAGCGCCGCGAAGCGCACGACGATCTCGTCGTCGCCGGTGAGCACGACCGGGGCCTCGTGCCGACGGAACATCGACGTGCTGTCGATGACCGGCTCCCCGTTGACCCACACCGTCGCGGCGGTCGCCAGGCCGTCCGCGATCAGCGTCGCCGCACCGGCGGCACCGCTCGCGTGCCCGCGGTACCACCAGTCGACGCTCTCGATGTCCTGCGGCACAGGCAGTCCCGCGTCACGGTGCGCGCCGGCGACGGTGCCCGGGACCGGCGCGGAGATCCACGTGAGACCGGCGGCGTCGAGCCCGGCCGGCGCGTCGACCGCACCGGGCGCGCTCGCCGCGCACGACCACGCGACGCCGCGGAGGCGGTCAGCCTCCATAGCGCGCCGCGAGCCGGTCGAGGGCGCCGTCCCAGCCGTCGGCCATCTCGTCGATGAGTGGCTGCACGTCGACCGCGCGGCCGCGCGCGGCGCGGGCCAGCTTGAGCTGCAGGGTGTTCGCCGTCTGCGCGACCGCGCGCAGCTGCTCGGCGACGTCGGCGAGGCCGCCCCCGTCGTGCGCGTCGAACCACGCGACGAGGTCACCGCAGAGCTCCGCGGTGGAGCCGAACATGCGGCACGTGCCGAACGCGTACCCGTGGAAGAAGTCGAGCTCCTCCTCGGCCAGGCGGGCGACGTCCTCGACGATGCGCTTGCCCATCGCCGTGACCGGGTTGCGCTCGGGTCGGCGGGCGAGGTGCCCGCGCAGGATGCCCGCGACGAGCTCGACGCTCGGCGTGCCCTTCACGAGGTGCTCGAGCCGCACGAGCTCGACGTACGGCACCATCCCGACAGGGTCGGGGCCGGTGCGCATGACCACTTCGTAGTCCTCGCCGGCGATCTCGAAGTAGCCGGGCCCGTGGAAGTAGCCGAGCCGGCCCGCGTCGCGATCGATGTCGACCGGGCCGATGGTGGTCTTGTCGTGCCGCAGCCGGTAGCTGACGCCCGCGGTGTCGGGCAGGTGGAACGCATCGGCCTCGACGGTGAGCAGGCGCCCGCGCGCGAGCTGCTCCTCCACGTGGTCGGCGAGCGGGCGCCACGCGTTGATCTCAGCGACGTCGATCCCGTAGAGCGCGCGCAGGTCGGCCTCGGGGTACTTGCCGAAGCCCCACTGGTCGTCGTCGTAGTCGCTCGCGACCGTGAAGCACAGGCCGACGACCGGATCGCAGCCGAGCGTGTGCAGCACCTCGACCCAGAGGTCGATGTAGCAGTTGGTCTCCGGCCAGATCCGCTCGTCCGCGTGGATCGGGTGCCGCTGGTAGGTCGCCGCATCGAGCGCGAGCGCGGCGGCCCTGCTCACAGCCCGAGCCTCTCCCGCAAGCTCTGCGGCCAAGCGCCGACATCAAGGCCGTGCGCGCGGAGCAGGGCGAGCGTGCAGCGCTCGAGGCCGAAGCCCACGCACGCCGAGTGCATGACGGTGCCGTCGCCGGCCTGGATGCCGATGTCGCGACCGAAGTGGTCCTCGTGGCAGTTGGCTGACGCCACGGCGTTGGGGCTCGCCGGGTCGCCGAGCGCCGCGACGATCTCGTACTTGAGGACGCGGTCGCGCTGGTCGTTGGCGAGGAAGCGGCCGGCGCGCCCGAAGAACGGGTCGTTGGCGACGACGACCTCGACCTCGACGCCGAGCCCGCCCATGAGCGCGGCCGCGCGCTCGGCCCAGAGGTCGCGGTGCGCGACGGCGCCGGCCTCGACGCCCGCGTACACGATCTCGCGCTGGCGGAACGCCTGCAGGCGGCCCGGGTCGAGGCTCGGCTCGTGCCGGAAGCACCAGCCGAGCACGTCGAAGTGCAGACCGTCGGCCGGGACCGGCGTCGTGAGCTGCTCGAACAGCGGGTGGCAGGCGGCGGAGCACAGCGTCACCTCGGCGGGCGCGAGGTCGGCGCTCCAGTCCTCGCCGGCGTCGAGCTTCGCGAGGATCTCGCGGTGCTCCTTGTCGCCGCCCATGAACGTGTGGATCGAGCCGGTGAGGTTCGGGAACGACTTGAGGTAGCCCGTCTTCTCGAACAGCGAGCGCGGGATGACCGGGGGGAAGCGCAGCCACGTGGCGTTCTGGTCCGCCGAGGCCTCGTCGACGAGGCGCTCGATGCCCGCCACGATCGACTCGAACGTGCGCGACCGGCCGTAGAGCCCGTCCACCGCGGTGGGGACGAGCAGGCCGGCGGCGAGCAGGTCTTCGCGGAAGGCGACGCGGGGGTCGTCGGTCATCCTCAGGATTCCTTGGCGACCAGCAGCAGCTGCGCGTTGTTCTGCGTGATGCGGTCGTTGTTCACCATGAGCGCGGCGCCGTGCGCGTCGCGCAGGTGGCGGCCCAGGCAGTACTGCGAGTCCATGCGGTAGGCCGAGATGCCGATGACCTGCATCGCGCGGTTCACGACGTCGACGACGATCTCCGACGCGGCGACCTTGAGCGTGTTCATCGCGATGGTGAAGCCGAAGCCCTCGAGCTCCTCGGGGTCGGCCTGCGCGCTCTCCCAGCGGGCGAGCGCACCGAGCACGAGGCCCTGCAGCTGCTGGTGCACGCTGACGAGCTCAGCAAGGCGGGTCGCGGCCGGCAGCACGACGCCCGGCTTGGAACGGGCCTGCGACCGCACGTACTTGCGGGCCTTGTTGACCGCGGCCTCGGCGACACCGAGCCAGACCGACGACCACACCATGTGGCTGACCGGCAGCATCGTGCGGCTGGACACGTCGCCGTACGGCACCGGCACGACGTCGGCGAGCGGGCCCTCGGCGTCGAGCATGTAGCCGTGGCTGCACGTGCCGCGGAAGCCGAGCGCGTCCCACTCGGTGGTGCGCTGCAGCGTCACGCCGTCCCGGCGGCACACGACGATGACCTGGTCGTTGGGCGCGGCGTCGGCGTCCCGGCGCGCGGTCGCGAGGATCGCGTCGGCGTAGTCGCCGTAGGAGATGACCGGCGCGTTCTTCGACAGCTTGTAGTGGTCGCCGACCCGCTCGACGAAGCAGCTGCTCGTGCGGACGTCGCCGCCGATGCCGATCTCGGTCGTCGCCGACGCGAGCAGCAGCTGCTTCGCGGAGATCTCGCGCAGGTACTCGAGCAGCTCCGGCGTGCTGCCGTGCCGCACCAGGCAGGCCACCTGGATCTGGTGCATCGCGAAGATCATCGCCGTCGACGCGCACTGCCGGCCGAGCGCCGTGATGGAGCGCGCGACGTCCGACATCGACGCGCCCATGCCCCCGAGCTCGACAGGGATGAGGGCAGCCATCAGCCCGGCCTCGCGCAGCCCGTCCACCGCGGCCTTCGGGAAGCTCCCGTCGCGGTCGATCTCGTCAGCGGTCGCCGCGAGCACGCCGTCCGCGACCGCCGTCGCGCGCCGCTCGACCTCGCCCATCGTGGCCATCCGAGGCCCCCTCCTGTGAGACGCCCGTGGGACTGCGTGCCGACCGTCAGACCGCCGTCTGCGTCAGCTCGCCGATCGCCGCGCGGATGCCCGCGACGGACCCGAACGTGGACTTGCGCAGCATGCGGTCAGGGAACTCGACGTCGAAGGCATCCTCCAGCGCGAGCATCACGTTGACGCTTGCGTGGGAGGTGAGACCGACCTCGTAGAGGTCGGTGTCGTCACCGAGCGTCGAGACATCGACAGCGAGGCGGGCGTGCTCGGCGAGCACCGCGCGGATCTCGTCGTCCATCAGCCAACCCTCCTGTGCAGTCCGCCTGTGCTGCTGTCGCCACCTGTGGGCACGCGTGTTCGACCGCGGACCCACACGCCCGTCTCTTCTGCTTCGACCATCCCACCGATCACTTAACCCCACAGGTCGCAGCAAGCGGGTGCTTGGGTCGGGAAGCGGACATCTGCCGCCCCCGGCCGACCCCCCGGCCGGCGCTAGGAGAGGGCCTTCCAGAGCTTCGCGTAGGTCTTGGACGCCTTCGGGTTCTGGACCGGGGCGTACAGGGAGGACCTCTGGTCCGAGCCGGAGGCGTTGAAGTAGGACTCGTAGGCCAGCTGGGCGGCGTGCTGCTGGAAGTAGCCGTGCATCTTCTGGATGTAGAACGCGTTGTCGCGGCCGCCGTCGGAGAACAGCGCCCACTCGGGGATCGAGAACTTCTTGTGGTGCTTCATCGCGAAGGTGAACCACTGGTCCAGGCCGCCCTGGAGCTGCAGGTAGTTCTGCCAGCCCTGCTCGTCGGTGACCTTGAACCACTTCCGGTCGTAGGCGTCGACGCCGATGATGTTGACGTAGGCGTCGCCCGGGTAGAGCGCCGAGAACGGGTTGTGCTTGACCTGGCTGTAGCCGTAGTTGCCGTTCCACTCGACGCGGAGCTTCGGCGAGACCTTGTGGATCAGGGTCGACACGTGGCGGAAGGCGGCCTTGAACGTGCTCGGGCTGTGGGCGGCCCACGGGTACCAGTCGCCGTTGAACTCCCAGCCGAGACGGATGAACGAGTTGGCGCGGCCGGCCGCCACGATGTGCTGCAGCAGGGCCTTGTAGTAGGTGTCGTACTTGCCGTTGGCGACCTGGGCGAGCGTGCTGCCCGGGGTGTTCACGTTGAGCGGCAGGGCGATCGAGATGCGGCCCTTGAAGCCTGCGTAGTCGTCGACGACCCAGGTGGCGGCCGCGAGGTCGCTCCAGCTGGTGCGGGGGACGATGACGCTGACGACGTCGAGCTTGCTGCCCCGGTAGCGGGCGAAGCTCTGGATGGCGGCGAGGGAGCCGGTGTCGGCGGGCCAGGCGCCGGAGAGCCAGTGCACCTTCGCGGCGGCGGCCGCGGCCGGGTGCGCGGCGACCTGCGGCGCGCGCGGGCCGGCGCTGGCGACCCCGGGGACGGTGGAGGCGGCGAGCGCAGCGGCGGCCGCGATGCCCGCGGCGGCCCGGAGCCTCACAGGTGGGCCCCGTCGGCGTGCGGGGCGGCCGGGCCCCCGGCGACACCGGGGCGACGGACGTACCAGATCCCGCGGCGCGGCGAGATGCCCGAGCTGTCCCGCACCACGGTGTAGTCGGACACGAGCTCGGCGACGAACGCCGGCGCGGCCTCCCGGATCAAGGGAAGGCTGACCTTGTCCACGAATACGACCTCCGGTCGTGTGCGCAGGAGCTCACGCGTGAGCTCCTGCCATTGCCGCCCGACGAGCTGCCCGGGGATGAACCCGTTGATCTCGAGGGCCTGCTCTCTCCCGAGCTCAGTGTAGTAGAGGGGATTGCCCACGATGTAGGTCGAACCGCCCGGAACCACGGTGCGAACGGCGGAGGCCTCGCTGTGGACGTCGGCGTACTCGGGCGAGACCTCCTCTCGCCATCCGAGGCGCCCGGAGGCGGTGATGCCCGCGCCGTGGCCGAGCGTCGCCTTGACCAGCAGGACGGCCTGGGCGGCCGCCGGGGCCCCCAGCGCGACGGCCGCGGCGACGACCACGGCGATCCGGGCCCGGCGCTGCCCGACGGACCGCCTTGCCCCGGGCTGCCCCGCTTCGCCCCGCTCGTGGGTGAGCTCCCGCGCGCGCAGCGCCAGCCGGTCGATGCCCTCGGCGGAGAGGATCCCGACCGGTCCGATGAGCAGGTAGGGCTGGTAGTCGCTCCAGCGCTGCACCGAGATGAGCAGGACCGCCGCGACCACCAGCACGGCCGCCGTCAGCACCGGGGTGCCCTCGGGGCGCCGCCCGGCACCCCTCCTGCGGTCGTGCCACTGCCCGGCCAGGCCGACGAGCCCGAGCGTGAGGGTGAGCGAGTAGAGCCGCACGCTGCGCCGCAGCATCTGCTCGAGCAGGTCGCCGGTGTGCTGGCTCGGGAGCTTGCCGACGAGCCGCGGGTAGAGCGTCGTGGTGCGCCACACGAGCCCCCACGAGTCGTGCGCCAGCAGCGGGAGGATCGTCCCCGCCGGGGCGACGAGGGCCGCGGCACCCGCCGCGAGGGCCGCGCCGGCGAGCGCGCCCGGCCGGGCGCCGGCGCGCCGGGCGCGGACCAGGCCCATGATCAGGGCGATGGCCACGAGCGGGGCCAGGAGGAGCTTGAAGGCGAGGACGACCCCGCCGCACAGCCCGGCGAGCGCCAGGCGGGCGACCGGCCGCTGCCGGGCGCCCGCGGCGAGCACGAGCGTGGCGGCGAGCGGCAGCTGGACCAGCCACTCGACCTGGAGCGAGTAGGGCCGGGCGGTGATGGCGTACGGCGCCGCGACGAGCAACGGCAGCGCCGAGGACATCCACGCGTGACGGAACCAGCCCCGGCTCCCCCGCTGGAGCACGACCGACAGGGCGAGCGTCCACACCAGGTTCAGGACCTGGACCCCGACGAAGCCGGCACCGAACACCCGGGCCAGCCGGAACCACAGGTAGATCCCGGGCTGCTTGATGTCCCAGAGGTCGCGGTAGTAGGTGGCGCCGTGCGCCAGCTCCTTGGCGCCGACCGCGTAGAGGGAGTCGTCGGCGTTGAGCGGCATGGGCAGCAGCGCCAGCATGAGCACGGCGATGATGCCGAGCACCACGGCGTCCCGGCGCCGCGCGGACCAGGCGGCCGGGCCTCGCAGCACGCCTTCTCCCCGCTCATCCGACTGATCGACACCAGCCGTCGGCGACGAGGTGCCGGGATAGTCTAGGAACGGCTGGTTGTCCGAGACCAACCGTGATGATCGGCCCTTGATGGGCGCTCGAAACACGCCGAGGAGAAATGGGTGCAGGAGAGCGAGGGCCTTGACCCGCTCGGCGTGATCGCCCGGGCGTGGCGCCTCCTCGCCGTCTGCGCCTTCATCGGCGCGATCGTCGTCGTCGGCGGGGTCAGCCAGCTGGCGAAGTCCTACACGAGCTCGGCCCGCCTCAAGATCATCGTCGACACGACCGGCAACGAGGACCCGGCCCGCCAGGTGTCGACCCAGCTCGGGCTCGTGACGTCCGACGACGTGGTCAACCAGGTCGCCACGCTGCTGCACACCAGCGCCTTCGAGGTCCGCCGGCACGTGACGGCGACCGCCGACACGACGGCGGACCTGATCACGATCTCGGCGAAGGCCTCGTCGTCCGCCGCCGCGCAGCAGCTCGCGCAGACCGTGACGACGACCTTCGTCGACGTCTCCCGCTCCCAGGGGCTCGCCGCCAAGCAGGCCCAGCTGAACGCGCAGAACCAGGTCGTGGCCTCGCTCAAGCAGCAGCTGACGACGCTCTCGACGGGGAGCGCCACGCTGCCCGGGGCGCAGCAGGCCTACGCCGACGCCGTGCAGCAGCAGCAGACGCTGAGCGGGGAGGTCAGCACCTTCACGTCGCCCGCGTCCGTCGTCACGAACGCCGACACCCCGTCGGCGCCGAGCGGGCTGGGCACGAAGAAGGCGGGCGTCCTCGGCCTGATGCTCGGTCTCATCGCGGGCGGCGTCATCGCGTTCGTGCGGGCCGGCCGGGCGGCCAGCGGTGGGCCCATGGGCAAGCTCGTCGCCGCCACCGGCGTCCCCGTCATCGCGAGCCTGCCGACCCTCACCGACCTGTCCGGCAGCGACCGCCGGCCGTCCGAGGCGGCGCTCGACGGTGGCCGGGCCGCGGCCGCCGCGCTCTCCCCCGCGGGCAACCGCACCGTGCTGATCACCGGCACCGGCGGGCCGGACCAGCGGCCGCTGGTCGCC
>DASZYF010000160.1:0-5991 GCA_035545535.1 Mycobacteriales bacterium
GGGCGGCGCGGCCGGCGTCGTCGCCACGGGCGGGGCGACCGCCGCGGTGTGGTGCGGGCGTGGCGTGCTCGAGGGGAGCGGCGCCTCGACGGCGAGCGACACCTTCATCTGCGAGGCCCCCGCGAGCGAGAGCGTGAACCCGGCCGTGGTGCCCGGGTCGGGGAGGATCGCGAGGCCGTCGTTCTCGTCGTCGAGCCAGCTCTGCGCCAGCGCGGGCGAGCTGAACGTGTACGACGACGACGCACCGTCGAAGGTCCCCTTGACCGGGGAGGAGCAGTCCGTGGCGGGCAGCGCGTCCCACCGGGACGGGCCGGCGCCCGGGTCCCAGTCGCGCACCGCCGGGCAGGCGATGAGGACCGGTGGCCCGGCCGGGTTCAGGAGATCGATGGCGCTTGCGGGGTCGCCCGCGGTGTCGACGACGACCCGCAGCGAGAACGCGGTGACGGTCGAACCGGCGGGCACGCCGCCGAGGTCGACGGAGACGAAGGCCTGCTTGTCGGCCTCGGCGGCCGGATAGGCGACGGGCACCGGCAGCGCGTTGGCGGGCGGCCCGTTGCGGTAGCCGACCCCGAGGTCGCCCTGCGGGACCGTGGTCGGCGTCGCGGGCGGGGCGGTCACCGGCGCCACGAGCGCGCTCGGGTCGTCGTACCACCAGTTGGTCTTGGTCACGGCCGACGGGACGGCCACCGCGTGCGCGACGACATCGCGGACCTGCGCGGGCGGCCGCGCCGTGGCCACCGCGGCGATCGGGGCGAGCAGCATCCCGGCGCCCGCGACGAGCAGACCCGCGCGCAGGACGCGGCGGGTGCTGGGGGTCACGGATGTGCTCCTTCGACGCTCCCGCGGTCCGATCCTGCCTGCCCAGTGCGTCGCACGGGGCCGAGCATGGGCCATCCGGGGCCCCGGCGGGGTGCGCCACGCCCCCGCCGCGCGGGGACGCGGGCGCAAGGAGCCGACGGCCTCGGACAGCTGCCACCGTCGGGCACGCCCTCGAGAGCGCTCCCTACGCGAGGCCGTCGAGCGCCGCGGTGAGGTCGGCCACGAGGTCCGCCTCGGTCTCGATGCCGACGGAGAGGCGCACCAGGTCGGCGGGCACCTCGAGCACCGACCCGGCCGCGCTGGCGTGCGTCATCCGCCCGGGGTGCTCGATCAGCGACTCGACCCCGCCGAGCGACTCCCCCAAGGTGAAGATGCGGGTCCGCCGGCACACCTCGACCGCGGCGTCCTCGCCGCCGCGCAACGTGAAGCTGACCATGCCGCCGAACGCGCGCATCTGCTTCTGCGCCACGTCATGCCCGGGGTGCTGCGCGAGCCCGGGGTAGAGCACGCGGTCGACGGCCGGGTGCTCCTGCAGCAGCTCGACGACCGCCGTCGCGTTGGTGCAGTGCCGATCCATCCGCACACCGAGCGTCTTCAGGCCGCGCAGGGTGAGCCATGCGTCGAACGGACCGGCGATGCCCCCGATCGCGTTCTGGTGGAAGGCGAGCCGCTCCCCGAGCGCGACATCCGCGACGACGAGCGCTCCACCGACGACGTCGCTGTGACCGCCGATGTACTTCGTCGTCGAGTGCACGACGACGTCGGCGCCGTGCGCGATCGGCTGCTGCAGGTAGGGCGACGCGAACGTGTTGTCGACGACGAGCAGGGCGCCGGCATCGTGTGCCACCTGCGCGAGCGCGCCGAGGTCGGCGATGCCGAGCAGCGGGTTCGTCGGTGTCTCCACCCACACCATGCGCGTCACGCCGGGGCGGATCGCCGCCGCGACCGCGGCGACGTCGGCGAGGGGGGCGGGTGTGTGCTCGACACCCCACGGCACCGCGACCTTGTCGAACAGCCGGAACGTGCCGCCGTACGCGTCGTTCGGGATGACGACGTGATCGCCCGGCCGGCACACCGTGCGGATGACGCAGTCCTCCGCGGCGAGGCCGCTCGCGAACGCGAGCCCGGTGCTGCCGCCTTCGAGCGCCGCGAGGCAGCTCTCCAGAGCGGTGCGGGTCGGGTTGCCGGAGCGCGAGTACTCATAGCCGCGGTGCTTGCCGACCTCCTCCTGCGCGTACGTGGAGGTCTGGTAGATCGGCGGGACGACCGCCCCGTAGGCCGGGTCGGGTTCCTGGCCGGCGTGGATCGCGCGGGTCTCGAACCCGTCACCCGCCTCGCTCATCGGGCGGTCGATCATCGCGCCAGGAACCCGAGCAGGTCCTGACGCGTCACGACGCCCGCGGGCAGCCCGTCCTCGAGCACCACGGCGGCATCGGCCTTCTGCAGCGCCGTGACCGCGGCGGCGACCGGCTCCCCCGCGCCGATCATCGGCAGCGGCGGCGACATGTGCTTCTCGAGCGCGTCGGCGAGCTGGGCCTCGCCGGCGAACAGCGCGTCGAGCAGGTCACGCTCGACGACCGACCCCATGACCTCGGCGGCCTTGACCGGCGGCTCGGCCTTCACGACCGGCATCTGCGAGACCCCGTACTCGCGCAGGATGTCGATCGCCTCACGCACGGTCTCGGTCGGGTGCACGTGCACGAACCCGGGGAGCTGGGACCCCTTGCGGTGCAGCACATCTCCGACCGTCGAGGCCTCGTCCGAGGTCTTGATGAAGCCGTAGTCGGCCAGCCAGTCGTCGTCGTAGAGCTTGGACAGGTAGCCGCGGCCCGAGTCGGGCAGCAGCACCACGACGATCGCATCGGCGTCGAGGCGCGCGGCGACGCGCAGCGCAGCGACCACCGCCATGCCGCACGAGCCGCCGACGAGCAGCCCCTCCTCGCGCGCGAGGCGCCGGGTCATGAGGAAGCTGTCGCGGTCGCTGACCGCCTCGATCACGTCGGGGACGTGGCGGTCGAAGGCCGACGGCCAGAAGTCCTCGCCCACACCTTCGACGAGGTACGGACGCCCGTCACCCCCGGAGTACACCGAGCCCTCCGGGTCGGCGCCGATCACCTGCACCCGCCCGTCGCTCACCTCCTTGAGGTAGCGACCGGTGCCGCTGATCGTGCCGCCGGTGCCCACCCCCGCGACGAAGTGCGTGATGCGCCCGTCGGTCTGCTCCCACAGCTCGGGCCCGGTGGAGAGGTAGTGCGAGCGCGGGTTGTCCGGGTTGGAGTACTGGTCCGGGCTCCACGCGCCCGGGGTCTCCGCGACGACCCGGCGCGCGACGGAGTAGTACGACTCCGGGTGCTCGGGGGCGACCGCCGTGGGGCACACCCGCACGTCGGCGCCGTACGCGCGGAGCACGGCGATCTTCTCGGGGCTCACCTTGTCGGGCACCGTGAAGACGCACCGGTAGCCCTTCTGCGCGCCGACGATCGCGAGCCCCACCCCGGTGTTGCCCGACGTCGGTTCCACGATCGTCCCTCCGGGCGGCAGCCGCCCGTCGCGCTCGGCCGCCTCGACCATGGTCAGGGCGATGCGGTCCTTCACGCTGCCGCCCGGGTTGAAGTACTCGACCTTCGCGAGCACCGTCGCGGCGATGCCGTCGGTGACGCTCTTCAACCGCACCAGCGGGGTGTTGCCGACCAGCTCGACCAGCGAGTCGTAGACCTGCATCGTTGTGCGCCTCCGGTCGTGGCGGGACAGCCGGGCCACGACCTGTGGCGTGGCCATGCCGCCAACGTAGAGCGGTCAGCCCTTCGCGGCGGCGTCGATCCCGGAGGCCACCCCGACCAGCTCCTCGCGGGCCCGTGCGCGCACGTGGTCCGGCAGCGCGGCGTCGGACCAGAGCTCCTGCTCGAGCACCGCGATCGCCGTGCGCGGGACCCCGCCCGGCACGGTGGCGAGCACCTCGCGTGGTGTCAGACCGGGGGGAGCCGCTCGCCCGGCGCGGTCGAGCGCGTCGAGCACCTCGAGGTAGGCGGCGATGACCGGCGGACGGGCCGCTTCGTCGGCGCGCCGCACCCGACGGCGGCGCAGCAGCACGGCCGGGACGGCGAGCAGCCCGAGACCGAGGAGCACGAGCAGTGCCGCGAGCAGCACGGTGTGCGCGGCACCGCCGGCTGACTCGGCCGCGAGCGGGATGCCCGCCGTCGGGTCGCTCTCGACCCAGCCGCGGCCCGGGTGCCACACGTCCACCCATGCGTGCGCATCGCTGCCGAGGATCTGCGTGCCGGCGCCCGCCGACGCGGTGTCGTTCGCGCCGCCCGCCATCGCGTAGCCGACCACGAGCCGGGTCGGGATGCCGAGCGTGCGCAGCAGCACGGCCTCGGCGCTGGCGAACTGCTCGCAGAAGCCTTCGTGGGTGTTGAACAGCAGGTCGTCGACCGCGTCGTGACCGGGCGACGGCACGGGCGCTTTCAACGTGTAGGTCATCGTCGTCCGCAGGTGCTGCTCGATCGCCCGCACCTTCGCATCGACGGTCGTCGCGCCGGCCGTCCAGGTGGTCGCGAGGTCACGCACGCGCGTCGGCAGCTCGTCGGGCAGGGCGGTGGTCGCCGCCTCCGCCGGTGCCTGCGGACCACCGGACGCACCGGGGGACGTGCCCCGCGTCGCGTAGGTCTCTCCGACGGGCACGCCCGGGATCGGCATCCAGGTGCCGACGAGGTCGACGAGCCGGTTCCACGGACCCGAAGCCGCGACCAGCCGGCCGGCGGACAGGACGGTGCGCATCGGCTGCAGCAGGTGCACGTCGATGGTCGTCACCGGTCCGGGCGCGCCGTCGTCGTTCGCGATCGTGCCGGTCTCGGTCCAGACCTGGCCGTCGTAGGTGTCGTAGACGCCGTTGCGCAGCAGGGATCCGCCGGGGGCTCCGAACACGACCGCGACCGGGGTGCTCGGCAGCGATCCGCGGACGCGCAGGTCGAGCGGCGACCCGCCGTCGGACGGGATGGGGCCCGACGCGGTGGACCCGCCCGATGCGCCGGCGCCCGACGAGCTCGGGCCCGGGCCGCCCCGGCCGACGACGCCCCGCGCGAGGCCGTGCAGCGGCGGTGCGGGCACGAGCAGCCCCGCGAGGCCCGCGACCCCAAGGATCGCGACGATCGACAGCACCGCCCGGCGGGTCACGAGAGGTGCCGCGTGCCGCGGCGTCACCGGTTCGGTGAGGTCCGGCCGCGCGGCGAGGTGCAGCACCACACCGGCGGCGACCGCCCACGCGAACGAGACGCTCACCCGGAACGGGGTGTTCTGCTCGCTCGCCGACGCGAGCCCGACCGCGAGCAGGCCGAGCGTGGTCACCAGCAGCGCGCGGACGTCCCGGGGCGTCCGCGGCGTGCGGTGCAGCTGGAGCAGGAAGCAGAAGCCGAGCACGACGGACGCGGCGTCGGGCGGGCTCGCCGAGGAGAGCGCGAGCACCGCCAGCGCGCCGCCACCGACGAGGAGCGCGGTGTGCAGCGACCGCATGCGGCGCAGCGATGCCAGCACGCCGATCGGCAGCACGAGCGCCACACCGGTCAGGGCGGCGGCGAGCGCTCGTTCGTGGCCGTCGCTCGCGACGGCGATCGACGGCAGGCAGGCGAGGGCCGCGGCGGCGCCGATCCCCACGACGAGCGGCCCCTCCGCCCACGCCGCCAGCGCCGGCGGGCGCGGTGCCTCAGACGACGGCACGCGGCACCTCCGCGGCATCGAGCAGCACGAGGTCGGCGCCACGCGATCGCACGCACTGCTCGAGCTCGGCACGTTCGGCGGCGGACAGCGGACGGCCCAGCCCGGCCCCGACGACGATCAGGTCACCGGCCTGGGCGTGCGCGACGGCGTGCATCAGCCGCGGCCACGGGATCTGTGACCAGTACGGCACCGCGGCGAGGCACCGGAGGACGTCGTCGGCGGTCTCGCAGCTCGCGTACCCGACGCCGAACGACGCGCCGCGCGCCGGTGCCGCGATCGGGACCTCCACGTGCACCTGGTCACCGGCCGCGGCGCACGCCATGGCGATCGACGCGGCCTCGGACACCACTGCCTCGCAGCGCGCCGGGTGGGCGGCGTCGGACCCGCCACCGACGAGCTGCAGCAGCACCGCGACGTCGCGCTGCGGTACCGCAGGCGGCTCCCACTCGCGCACGATCG
>DASZYF010000161.1:0-31190 GCA_035545535.1 Mycobacteriales bacterium
GCGGGCGCCTGGGAGCGGGTGGGGCGCCGGATCGCGCGGCGGCCGCGCGCGGTGTGGCTGGTGCTGTGCCTCGTGCTCGCGGGTGGTGCGGTCGGGCTCGCCGGCCTGCACGTCGGCCTGCCGCAGCTCGACCAGTTCGTCCACCCGGTCGATAGCGTCGAGGGGGAGCGCGCGCTCCCGCCGGCGCTGGTCAGCGTGGGCTCGCCGACGATCGTCGTCACGGACGCCGCCGAGCAGGACGCCGTGCGCGCGGCGGTGACGTCGACCCCGGGCGTCGGCCCCGTGCTCGCGACCGAGAAGAGCGGTGACCGCGTCGCGCTCGACGTGCTGCTCACGCACCCCGTCGACAGCCGGGCGGCGTTCACCACGGTGCGGGAGCTGCGCACCCGCGTGCACGCCGTGCCCGGAGCGCACGCGCTGGTGGGCGGTGCGACCGCGACCCTCCTCGACGTGCGGCTCGCCGCGGAGCACGACCGTCACGTCCTGCTGCCGCTCGCCCTGCTCGCGGTCGCCCTGGTGCTCGGCCTCCTGCTGCGCGCGCTCGTCGCACCGCTCGTGCTCGTCGGCACCGTGGTGCTGTCGTACGCGGCGTCGCTCGGCCTCATGGCGCTGCTGTGGCGGCACGCGTTCGGCTTCGCCGGCGTCGACGACACCGTCCCGCTGATCTCGTTCGTGTTCCTCGTCGCGCTGGGCGTCGACTACAACATCTTCCTGATCACGCGCGTCCGTGATGAGGTGCGCATCGCCGGCCCCATCGAGGGCGTCGTGCGGGGGCTCGCGGCAACCGGTGGGGTGGTGACCAGTGCCGGGGTCGTGCTCGCGGCGACGTTCGCGGTGCTGACGGTGCTTCCGCTCGTCGCCCTCGTCGAGCTCGGGACCGTCGTCGCCGCGGGTGTGCTGCTCGACACGTTCATCGTGCGCAGCCTGATCGTTCCGGCGCTCGCGCTCGACCTCGGCGCGCGCTTCTGGTTCCCCGGTCCGCTCTACAGGGCGCGGAGCGCTCCGCCGTCGACCGCGACGACCGAGCCGGTCACGTAGGACGCGGCCGGGGAGAGCAGGAACGCGGCCACCCGCCCGAGCTCGGCCGGGTCGCCGTAGCGGCGCATCGGCATCGCGGCCGCGGCCCGCTCGCGCGCCTCCGCATCGGGCGCGATCTCGCGGATGCGGTCGGTGAGCAGGTTGCCCGGCAGCACACCGGTCACCCGCACCGTGCGCGGCGGCGGTGCGAGCTCGTCGGCGAGGTCCTTGATGTGGGTCATCAGCCCGGGCCGCAGGCCGTTGCTGGCGGCGAGGCCCGGGATCGGCGACTTCGCGCTCGTCGAGAGCACGAAGCACAGCGCGCCGCCGTCGGCGCCGTCGCTCTTGAGGTGCGTCGCGACCGTGCGGGCGAGCCGCACCGGGCCGAGGAAGGCCTGCGCGAAGGACTGCTGCCACGCGGCGTCGTCGGTGGTCATGGGCGTCCCGGGGGCCGGTCCGCCGACGTTCACCAGCGCGCCGTCCAGCCGGCCGAAGCGGCCGAGCGCCGCCTCCACCAGCCGCTCCGGCATCGCCGCGTCGGCCAGGTCGCCGGCCACGCCCTCGGCCTGCGCCGCGCCCAGGTCGGCACAGGTCGCCCTCAGCGCATCGGGGTTCCGGGCGGTCAGCACCACCTGGGCGCCGTCGGCGACCAGCGCCTCCGCCGTCGCGCGGCCGAGGCCCTTGCTGCCGCCGCCGACGAGGAAGACGTGCCCCGCGAGCCCGAGGTCCATCTCAGGCGGGGAGGTTCGAGAGCAGATCCCGGCAGAGCTCGCAGATCGGGTACTTCTCCGGGTTGCGCGCCGGGATCCACACGAAGCCGCAGAGCGCCTCCACCTCGAAGCCGAACACCCGGGCCTCGGTGACCCACGCCTCGGCGCTCTCCTTGTCGGGCGGGCGCTTCACGATGTGGGTGCGGTGCTCTCCGTCGCCGCTGCCGTGCTGCAGCTCCGGACGCGTCAGGGTGTCCGACTGGGGGGCGGTGCTGGTGACGACGTGGTACGGGATCACCGGGACAGTGTGCCCGTCCGCAGGTGGCGGGCGGTGGACAGGTGCGAGGCCGTGGTCACCAGCGGCACGTGGCTGAACGCCTGGGGGAAGTTGCCGGTCATGCGTTGGCGGTGGGGGTCCCACTCCTCGGCGAGCAAGCCGACGTCGTTGCGCAGCCCGAGCAGCCGGTCGAACAGCTCGGCGCCCCGGTCGGTGTCGCCGCGCATGGCCAGCACCTCCGCGAGCCAGAACGTGCAGGCGAGGAACGCGCCCTCCTCGCCGTGCAGCCCGTCCACCTCGTGCTCCCCGGTCGCGGTCTCGTAGCGCCGCACGAACCCGTCGTCCATCAGCTCGCGCTCGATGGCCTCCGTCGTGGCGAGCATGCGCGGGTCGTCGGCCGGCAGGAAGCCGACCAGCGGCATCTGCAGCACCGCGGCGTCGAGGTCGTGGGAGCCGTAGGACTGGGTGAACGCGTTGCGCGTGGGGTTCCAGGCGTTGGCCAGCACATCGGCGCGCACCGCATCGCGAGCGCGCGCCCACCGCTCCGCATCACCGGGCAGCCCGTCCTCCTGCACGGCCCGCACCGCGCGGTCGAACGCCACCCACACCATCACCTTCGAGTGCGTGAAGTGCCGGCGCGGGCCGCGGACCTCCCAGATGCCGTCGTCGGGCTGCTGCCACGCGCCTTCGAGGTAGCCGAGCATCTGCTGCTGCAGCGGCCACGACGGGTCGAGCCCGGCGCCGTCGCCGATGCGGTCCTCCGGGCGCGTCACGTCGCTGCGCAGGCCGTGCCGCCGCGCGACGTGCAGTGCGTCGATCACCTCGCCGTACACGTCGAGCTGCAGCTGGTCGGCGGCCGCGTTGCCCACGCGGACGGGCTTGCTGCCCTCGTACCCCGGCAGCCACGGCAGCTCGTACTCGGTCTGCCGGCGCTCGCCCGCGATGCCGTAGAGGATCTGCAGCTCGCGGACGTCGCCCGCGACCGCCCGCAGCAGCCACTCCCGCCACCGGGCCGCCTCCTGGTCGAACCCGGCGCCGACGAGGGACAGCAGGGTGATCGTCGCGTCCCGCAACCAGCAGTACCGGTAGTCCCAGTTGCGCTCGCCGCCGATCGCTTCGGGCAGCGAGGTGGTGGCGGCCGCGACGATGCCGCCGGTGGGCGTGTAGCTCAGGCCCTTGAGCGTCAGGAGCGAGCGGCGCACCGCGTCCTGCCAGTCTCCGTCGTAGGTCGACTGCGCGATCCAGGTGCTCCACCAGGACTCGGTGTGCTCGACGAGGTTGATCGACTGCTCCGTGCGCAGCGCGCGCGGTGGTGGCAGGTGCGACGGGTGCCAGGTGAGCGTGAACGGCACGACCTCGCCGGCGCGGATGTCGAAGTCGGAGTAGGTCGCCATGTCACGGCCGTACGTCTCCGCCGGTGTAGCGAGCGCGACCGCGTCCGGACCCGCGACCGCGACGATGCAGCCGTCGAGGCGCCGCACCCACGGAACCACCGAGCCGTAGTCGAAGCGCAGCCGCAGCTCGCTGCGCATGGCGACCCGCCCGCGCACGCCCTCGACCAGCCGGACCACCTCGTGCTGGTCGTCGGCGTCGGTCTCGTCGGCGATCGGCATCGCGTCGACGATGCGCACGACCCCGGTGGGTGTGGTCATCTCGGTCTCGAGCACCAGGGTGTCGCCGCGGTAGGAGCGATGCACCGACAGGTCGTGCGGCGCGACGTCGCGGGGCGCGATGCGCCAGTGCCCGTTGTCGTCGGTGCCGAGCAGCCCGGCGAAGCAGGCCGGGGAGTCGAACCGCGGGAGGCAGAGCCAGTCGATCGAGCCGTCGCGGCCCACCAGCGCCCCGGTCTGGGTGTCCCCGATGAACGCGTAGTCCTCGATCAACAGCGCCACTCGCACCTCCCTCTCTCATCGGGCCCGCTCGCAGGCCCACGTACCCTTGCTCTCGCCATGATCACAGCACCCGGCCGCACGACCCGCGTCGCCGGAGGGCTCCTCGCGATCTTCGTGGCAACCTCGCTCACGGCTGCCTGCAAGGCGAACGCGGGACGCGAGGTCGTCGTCCAGTTCGTGCTCGACCCCACGACGCACCTACCCGCGCCGAGCGCCGTGCAGGCGGTCCGCACCGACTGCCCGGGCAACGCCGACCTCGTCATGGAGCCCGCCCCCACCTCGAAGCTGCTGTCCGTGCTGCAGCACCCGGTGCGTTACGACGCGAACAAGGCCGACGACCGGACCGTCTCCCAGCTCTTCACCTGCATCCAGGCGGTTCCGGGCGTGCGGTCCGTGGGCCTGACCGAGACCGACAGCTGAGGGAGCTCTGTGACCACCAACGCCGATCCCGAGCCGCTGCGCGACCCGGAGACCGGGCTGCTGCCCCTGCGCCTCATCGGGGACGACGTGCTGATGAGCAAGGCAGCGGACGTGACCGTGTTCGACGACGCGCTCGCGCGGCTCGTCGACGAGATGTTCCGCACCATGTACGGCGCCCCCGGCGTCGGCCTCGCCGGCCCGCAGGTGGGTGTCGGCCTGCGCGTGTTCACCTGGGACTGCGCCGGCAGCAAGGGCCACGTCTGCAACCCGGTGCTCGAGACGGTCCCCGGCGAGCTGCAGGACGACGACGAGGGCTGCCTGTCCGTCCCCGGCCTCTACTACCCGACCCCGCGGGCGATGGAGGCGCGCATCAGCGGCGTCGACGTCGACGGCAACCCCGTGCAGGCCGAGGGGCGCGGGCTGCTCGCGCGCTGCTTCCAGCACGAGACCGACCACCTCGACGGCCGGCTCTACATCTCCCGTCTCGGTGGACGCGTCCTCAAGCAGGCGAACAAGGACATGAAGGACGCCGACTGGTGGGGCACCTACGTGAAGCCGGTCACCGAGGCGCCGCCCGAGACCGACCCCGACGCCCCGCCCGCCGAGTAGTCCGTCCGCCGAGCTTCTGCGAGGCCCGCCGGCCCGGAAGTGAACCTGTGGGGGAGTCAGGGACGGTGGCACCCGAGAGTGCCGGACCTTGCGCTGCTATTCCCGGTTGAGGTGGCGCCAGGGCTCGGCGATCAGGACGTGGTCGGTGGGGCCGGTCCAGATGACGGTGCCGTCATCGGATCGTTCGACCTTCCAGCCAGGTTGGTGCTTCACGCGGTGATGGCGCTTGCACAGCGCCACTCCGTTGTCGACGTCGGTCCGACCGCCTTGGCTGTGGGGGGTGATGTGGTCCAGCTCGCACCGCTCGGCCGCAACGGTGCAGCCGGGGAAGCGGCAGGTGCGGTCGCGCGCGCAGACGTAGCGGCGCTGCTCGGTGGTCCACTGGTAGGCATCGGTCGCTGGGGGCTTGACCGCCGGGTTGTGGAAGCGCACGGATCCGCCGGTGACGACGGTGGCGAGCTCGGCCGGGCTCAGGTCATCGATGCCGGGAAGCGCAGGCAGGCTGATGGTGCCGTCGGGGTTGACGTAGCCGACCAGGTCGATGAAAACGCTCGTTTTCGCAGCGACCGCTTCGAAGAGTCTTTCGAACTTCCGTTGCGGGAGCGTGCGCGTGTCCTGCGGACCCCGGGGGGCCACCGTGCCCGCGGTCATGCGGGCGGCGATGACGGCCATCTGCTCCAACGGGCCTTCCATCCACAGCCCGGAGCGCCACGGCCCGGACGCGCGCACGTCGGCCCGCCGCTCGTCCTCCGGTGAACCCGGTTCCGCCGCCGCCGGCCGGGGCGCGACCTGCTTCACCGTGCGCCGCACTGCCTCGGTGTGCTGGTACGGGGTCCGTTGCGCGGCCTTGGGCAGCACTCGGCGCTCGACCTCGGCGGCCTGCTCCGGCGTGAGGCCCACGGTCTCGTGGGACAGCGTCCGCGCGTGCTGCATCGGGATCTGTCCCTGTTCGACCGCTGCGAGCGTGTCCGCGAACGTGCTGACCATCTCCCGGGCGAACATCACCTGACCGGTCGTCTGCTTGGGCATCAGGTGCAACAGCCCCGCGAGCGTGTGCACCGCAACGTCCTGCGCGGGATCGCCCGGCGTCGCACCGGCCGCAGCCGCGAGCAACCGCGTCCGCACCGCCTCGGCCCGCCGCACGCACTTGTCGACCGCCGCGGCACAGTCCAGCCGCTGCCGATCCGTCAGCACACCCGGATCGAGAGCCGCCAGCTCGTCGAGCGTCCGACCGTCCGGCCGCCACATCGGCCAGTCGTGCTCCCACACCTGCTGTTCCAGCGGCAGCACCACCTCATAGTCATCCGCCTCGAACTGCTTCAGGCGCAGCTCGAACACCGACACCTCAGACACAGCGGCAGCGATCGACGGCATGACGACGAAGCTACGAGCCAGGTCCGACAACCGCCCCGACTGCAGCACAGACGAAGACGACGAGGTTCGAGCGTGCGCGGGTGGTGCGCCGGGCAGCAGGGCCGGCTCGCTCAGGGCCCTCCTACGGCTCCTCGGACGGCTCCTCGGTCGGCTCGACCCACTTCGGGAGGTGGCCGCCGGCTTGCGTCGCATCGCTCGCCCCACCGCGGGCGATGCGCTTGCGCGTGACACTGCGCATCGCGCCCTGGGTCCCGTCGGACATCACGGTCGACGGGTCGTCGTAGGGGTGCGCGCGGGCCTTCGCGACCACCGCGCCGGCCGCCACCAACGCCACCGCGGCGCCCGCGGCGGGCAACCCGCCGGTCGCCGCCAGGGATCCGGCCGGGCCCGTCACATGCGCCGCGGGCTTGGCCGTCGGGTGCTTCGCGGTGCGCTTGTTCGGCTTCGTGGTGGTCGGCTTCGTGCGCGTCGGCGCGGGCGTGCGCAGGTACGCCGGGACCGGTCCGACGCGCGGGCGCGCGGGCGTGGTCTCCTGCTTCGGCATCACCTGCACGGCCGGCGGAGTCTCGTCACCGCTGTTGTGCGTCGCGAACAGCGCTTGCGACGCGACGAAGGCGCTCTGCAGCGCCGCGGGCGGCGGCCCGGACGGGGCCGCGGTCGCGAAGTCGAAGCACCCGGTGAGGTCGCTCACGAGGTCGTAGCGCCAGTCCGAGATGATGCCCTGGCCCTTGAGCGGGACGCCGAACAGCGTCTCGACGAGCTTGAGGCACGAGGTGTGGTCCGACACCTCGGAGTTGACGCGGCCGCCCGTGCTCCACGGGCTGATGACGATGTTGGGCACCCGGAAGCCGAGCCCGACGGGGCCCTTGATGCCCTCCGACGGGTCCTTCGGGTTCACCGTTCCCGCCTGCGGGTTCGCCGACGAGTCGTCGAAGCCGAACGCGGCGTGCGTGAGGAACTCGAGCGGAGTGCCCTTGGGTGGCGTGGGCGGTGGGACGTGGTCGAAGTACCCGTCGTTCTCGTCCCACGTGATGAACAGAGCGGTGCTGTCCCATGACGGTGAGGCCATCAGCGCCGTGATGATCGGCTCGTAGAACTGCGGCCCCGCGTTGATCGGCCCGTCGCCCGGGTGCTCGGTGCTCTGCACGGACGGGAAGATCCAGGACACCTGCGGCAGGGTGCCGGCGTTGATGTCGGCGAGGAAGCCGCCGGTCGTCGTGCCCACCGTCCCGTTCAGGACGTTGGTCGGGTCGGACGTGGCGCCGGCGTTGTACTGCTTGAACGCCGGGAACATGTTCAGCAGGTGGTTCGACGCGGGCTCGGTGTACGCGCGCCACGTCACGCCCGCCTTCGTGAGCAGCTCGGGGTAGGTGCGGAACGTGAACACGCCCTGGCCGCCGTTGTCGGTGAAGACCGACTCGTCCGTGGTGAGCAGCGGGCCGCCGCCCGTGCCGTCGGGGTCGATCGACCCCATCTGCCACATGAGGCGGTTGGGGTAGGTGGGGCCGAGCACCGAGCAGAAGTAGTTGTCCTGCACGGTGAACGCGTCGGCCATCGCGTAGTGGTACGGGGCGTCCGCGCGGGTGAGGTAGCCCATCGTGTACACGCCGTTGGCCCCGTCCGCGGCCAGGTGCGACGTGATCCAGCTGTCGTTGCGGCCGCCGTTGAGCGAGATGTGCTGGGGGCCCCAGTTGTGGCTGAGGTCGGCATCGCCGCCGGGCAGGTTGTTGATCTCCGACAGCCGGTACGGCAGCTCGCGGCGCTTGGTCTTGGGGTTCCACTGGGCGAAGATGTCGCCGCCGTCGGGCCGGGTGACGGAACGGTCGTCGAAGCCCCGCACGCCCGAGAGGCACCCGAAGAGGTGGTCGAAGCTGCGGTTCTCCATCATGAGGAAGACGACGTGCTTGATGTGCTGGCGCGCCAGGTCCTGCTGCGTGGCGGGGGCCGCCGCCGCGACGGAACCGGCGGAGAGCATCGGGGCGGCGGTCACGGCGCCGCCGGCGACGGCGGCGCCCTTGAGGACGGTGCGGCGGGTCAGGTCGGAGGGGTCGGGGTGTGGGGGCACCGCGCCAGGCTGCCCGCGAAGGGCGAACGGATCGTGAACGGCGTCTGGACGGCGGGACGCACCACGATCAACGCGTGAGCAGGGCGAGGACCTCGTCGACGCAGCTCGGGTCGGGCGGGGGAGACGGCCAGCCGATGTGACCGTCGCCGTGCCAGCGCGGCACCAGGTGCACGTGCAGGTGCATGACGTCCTGCCCGCTCGCCTCGCCGGTGTTCTGCCGCATGGTCAGCCCGTCCGGTCCGAGGCGGTCGCGCAGCAGCGCCGCCACCGTGTGCACGGCCCGTCCGATCGCCGCCGCGTCGTCACCGCTCGCGTCCCACAGGTGGGTGACGTGGTGGCGCGGCACGACGAGCGCGTGCCCCCGCGCGGCCGGGCGGTGGTCCAGGAACGCGATCGCCGTGCCGTCGTCGTAGATCACGCGCGCCGGCAGCTCGCCGGCGACGATCCGGCAGAACACGCAGTCGGTCATGGCGGCTAGGACGCGGGGCTGACCGAGGACATGTTGTAGTCCGGGATGCGCAGCGCGGGCATGCGCGTCCACGTGAAGTAGTCGGCCCACTCGCGCGGCAGGCAGCGGTCGGTGCGGCTGGCCTCGGTGATGCGGCCGAGCAGGTCGACCGGGCTCTCGTTGAAGCGGAAGTTGTTCACGCCGCCGACGACCTCGCCCTTCTCCACCAGGTACACGCCGTCGCGCGTCAGACCGGTGAGCAGCAGCGTCTCCGGGTCGACCTCGCGGATGTACCAGAGGCAGGTCAGCAGCAGCCCGCGCTCGGTCTTCGCCACCATCTCGTCGAGTGAGCCGCCGTGCGGCGAGTCGAGCACGAGGTTGTCGATGGCGGGCGTGACCGCGCGCCCGACCTTGGTGGCCCACGCGCGGGTCTCACCGAACGCGGCCAGCTTGCCGTCGTCGATCCAGGCCGTCGGGGCCAGCGGCAGGCCGTTGTCGAAGACGCTCGAGAACGACGACGATGCGTGCGCGACGACGAACGGCGTGCACTCGAGACCCGGCTCGCCGGGGTCGCTGCGGAGCGTGAAGCCTTCGGGGGCGAGCGCCTGCCCGAGGCGCGTGCCGCCGCCCGGGCGGCTGAACACCGTGCGGCCCTCGTCGGCGTCGCGGCCGGAAGCGGTCCAGTAGAGGTAGATCATCATGTCCGCGACCGCGGACGGCGACATGATCGTCTCGTAGCGACCCGCGGGCAGCGACACCTGGTTCTCGGTCCAGCGCAGGCGGGTGCGCAGGACGTCGACGCTCCCGGCGACGTCGACGTCGACGAAGTCGCGGGTCGACTGCCCGTGCCACACCGAGCCACCGGGCCGGCCGTTCTTCGCGGTCCACTCGATGGAGCCCTTGGGCTGCACGTGGCGCCGCCGCAGGCCGGTCGAGGTGCCGACCCACGTCGTGCTCATCGCGTGCTCGGCGAAGCCGTAGAGGAGCGTGCCGTCTCCGCGCGCCTGCTCGAACGCGGAGCCGAGGTCCTTCGCGAACGTGGAGAAGACGGCGGCCGACGTGTGTCCCTCGTCGTCGGTGAAGTCGGGGTCGACGGCCGCGGCCGTGTCGGCGCCGAGCAGGTCTGCGTAGTCCTCGGCCGGCTCCTGCTCACGCGCGACGGCCTCGGCGCGGGCGACGAGCTCGGCCAGCGCGGCGTCGTCGGGTGCGCTCGCCGAGTGCACGCCGACGGAGCGGCCGATCACCGACACGACGGTGACGTGGTGGCTGCGCATCGCGCCGTTGGTCGTGAGCGTGTTGTTGGCGAAGCGCAGGTTGACCTGGTCGTCGAAGTCGACGATGACCGCGGTGGCATCGGCCTTGGCCAGCGACAGGGCCTTCTCGACGGTCTCGGCCGGACGGCGCGTGCTCATCGACCGCTCTCCCGCTGGGTGTTGAGGATGTTGACGCCGCGGAACAGCGTGGCGGGGCAGCCGTGCGACACCGCCGCGACCTGCCCGGGTTGCGCCTTGCCGCAGTTGAACGCGCCACCGAGCACGTAGGTCTGCGGGCCGCCGACGGCTTCGAGTGAGCCCCAGAAGTCGGTCGTCGTCGCCTGGTACGCGACGTCGCGCAGCTGCCCGACGAGCCGACCGTTGCGGATCTCGTAGAACCGCTGCGCGGTGAACTGGAAGTTGTAGCGCTGCATGTCGATCGACCAGCTCTTGTCGCCGACGACGAAGATGCCGCGGTCGACGCGGCTGATGAGCTCCTCCGTGCTCGGCCCGTCCGCGGCCGGTTGCAGCGACACGTTCGCCATCCGCTGCACGGGCACGTGGCCGGGGGAGTCCGCGAACGCGCAGCCGTTCGATCGGCTCACGCCGAGCACGTCGGCGTTCTGCGCGGCCATGCGCCGGTCCAGCTGGTAGCCCGTGAGCGTGCCGTTCCGGACGATGTCCCACTGCTGAGTGGCGACGCCCTCGTCGTCGTACCCGATCGTCGCCAGGCCGTTCTTCGCGGTGCGGTCGCCGGTGACGTTCATGACGTCACTGCCGTAGCGCAGCTTCCCGAGCTGGTCGATCGTCGCGAAGCTCGTGCCGGCGTACGCGGCCTCGTAGCCGAGCGCCCGGTCGAGCTCGGTGGCGTGACCGATCGACTCGTGGATCGTGAGCCAGAGGTTGCTCGGGTCGATCACGAGGTCGTAGCGCCCGGGCTCGACGCTGCTCGCCTTCGCCTTGTCCAGCACCAGCTCCGGCATGCGCGAGACCTCACCGTCCCAGTCCCACTGGCCGTTCGCCTCGCCCCCGACGAGCCACTCCCAGCCGCGGCCGACCGGCTGCGCCACCGTGCGCATGGTCTCGAAGCCACCCGACGGGTCGATGCGCGTCGCGGTGAGCTGGCAGATGAGCCGCACGCGCTGCTGCGTCGTCGACGTTCCCGCGGTGTCGGCGTAGTACTTGTTCTCCATCACGTGCGAGAGCCAGGCGTCGGCGTGGTCGACGTGATCGCTCCCGAGCAGCACCGCGGAGAGGCCGGCGAGCCGCTCGACCTTCTCGGTCGCTGGCACGGTGAAGGGGTCGATCTCGTAGTCCGACACCCAGGTCGCGTCCGCGTGCACGGGCTCGTCGGCCAGCACGACGGGTTCGGAATTGAGCGGTGCGGCCACCTTCGCCATCGCGACCGCTTCGCGGGCGACGCGCGCGACCTCGTCAGCGGTCAGGTCGACGCCGGAGGCGAAGCCCCACGCCCCGTCGTGCACGACGCGGACGGCGAAGCCGACCGATGCGTCGTCGGTCAGCGACTCGACGGCGTTGTCGCGCAGGCGGAGGTCCTCGCTGCGCAGCCGCTCCAGGCGGAAGTCGCCGTGGGTGACGCCGAGGTCGCGCACGGTCTGCAGCGCGACATCGGCGAGGGCGGTGCGGGGCAGGGCCAGGAAGGTCTCATCGACGGTCTGCTGGGCCACGCGAACACCCTAGGCGGGTGGGCTGCCGGAGCGCCTCAGGGTTGACCGGACATGACGGTGGCGCCCGGCTGGGGGACCGAGCGCCACCGCGGTCCTCCAGGTTAGCGACCGAAGCGAAGAAGCGAAGTGAGCTGGTCGACGTCGTCGACGACCATCGCGAGCGGGTGCGTCTTGTCGGCGCCGTACTTGGGGTTGTAGGAGTTGGTGAAGTCCATCGTGTTGAAGGTCATCGGGCCGTAGTCGGGCGTGTTGACCGAGACCGCACCGATCCCGATGTAGCGCATCGCGGGGTCGAGGATGTTCGCCCGGTGGTGCGGGCTGTTCATGTACGCGGTGAAGATCGTGTCCGCGTCGCCCGCCGGTCCCATGCCGACGTTCTCCGCGAGGGCGGTCCAGTTCGGGCTGCCCGCATGCTCCAGGTTCGACTCGATCGCGGGGTTGTGGGACAGGCCGTCCTGCTTCGCGAGCACGACGCTCCACCGGCGCGCGACGTCGGTCGGGCCGGGCTCGGCCACGAGCGGGCGCAGGCCGTTCGCGACGCGGGCCTGGTTGGTCAGGACGAGCAGGCGGGCCTCGTAGGGCGTGAGCACGGCCTTGGCGGGCTTGGCCGCGACCTTCTTCGTGGCCTTCTTCTTCGTGACCTGGTGCACCCCCGTGTTCGACGTCGCGGTGCCCGACGTGGTCGCGACGGCCGGGGCGACGGTGAGCGTGCCGACGAGCAGAGCGCCGACACCAGCTGCGGTGATGCGGGCGAACCTCGAGGCGGTGCGGGTCATCGTCATGGTGCGGGGATCGGGGTGTTGCGCCGAACGGCGTTCACTCCGGAGGGTGATCGGCTCACTCCGCGTCGATCACCGGGCGTGAAGGTGACTGTGCGTGAAGGGATCCGGACCAATCGGACAGAGATGATCCGGACAACACGGACATCAGCTGAGCAGGAGCACCACCGCTGCTGCGATGCCGATCGCCGCGACCGCGACGCGCAGCGCCTGCGCGGGCACGCGCCGCGCGATCGCCGCTCCGCTGTACCCGCCGACGGGGCTGGCGATCGCGAGCACCAGCACGGCCACCCAGTCGACGGGGCCGAAGATGCCGAGACCGACCGCGGCCACCGCGTTGGTGACGAACTGCAGCATCGTCTTCAGGCCGTTCACCTGCTGCAGGTCGTCGGGCAGCACGAGGCCCAGCAGCGCGAGCAGCATGACGCCGAGCGCGGCCCCGAAGTAGCCGCCGTAGATGGAGCCGATCAGCACCGCGGCGTGCACCGGCCGGGGCAGGGCGTGCTCGCCGGCCGCCGTGCGCTCGGCGAGGCGCGCGGCGATCCGGCTCTGGAGCAGCAGCAGCACCGAGGCCACGACGAGCAGGGCCGGCACGACGTCGCGGAACGCGCCCGGAGGAGCGACGAGCAGCAGGACGGTGCCGATGACCGCGCCGATCGACGCGTCGATCGCGAGGCGGCCCGAGCGGCGGCGCACCCGGGCGATCTCCTCGCGGTAGGCGAGCGCGCCCGCGAAGTTGCCGGGCGTGATGCCGAGCGTGTTCGAGATGTTCGCGGACAGGGCGCTGTGCCCGGTGGCGACGAGCACCGGGAACGTCAGCAGCGACCCACCGCCGGCCGCCGTGTTGACCGCCCCGGCGACCAGGCCGGCGGCGGCCAGCAGCACGACCTGGCCCGGGGACACGCGACCACCCTTCCAGGGCCGATCGGGCGCCACCCGGCGGCCTGGGTGAGGATCACCAGGTGGACGACAGCGGAGCCCCGACGGCGGTGTCGGCGGCGGTGTCGGCGGCGGTGTCGGCGGACGTTCCGGTGGACGGCGTCCTGGTCGTCGGCTTCGGCGGACCCGAGGGCCCGGACGAGGTGATGCCGTTCCTGCGCCGGGTCACCGCCGGACGCGGCGTGCCCGACGCCCGCCTCGCGGCCGTCGCCGAGCGGTACCAGTCCTTCGGCGGGGTGTCGCCCATCCGTGCCCAGCTGCGGGAGCTCGAGCGCCGGCTCGGCCGCGCGCTCCCGCTGCCCGTCTACGCGGCCAACCGCAACAGCCCGCCCGAGCTGCCCACCGTCATCCGACGGATGGCGGAGGACGGCCGCCGTCGCGTCGTCGTGGTCCTCATGACCGCGTACTCGGCGCCGTCGGCCTGCCGGGCCTACCGGGACGCGGTCCACGCGGCGGCGGCCGAGGTCGCCGGCGCGCCGGTGCTCGAGCTGGCCCGGCTGGTGCACGACGACGACGGCTTCCGCGCACCGTTCGTCGACGGTGTGCGGGCCGCGCTCGTGGAGCATCCCGACGCCGAGCTCGTGTTCACGGCGCACAGCATCCCGGTCGCCCAGGCCGAGGTCAGCCGCTACGTCGCCCAGCTCGGGGCTGTGGCCGAGCACGTCGCCGCCGCCGTCGGCCGCCGCGACCCGGTGCTCGTCTGGCAGTCGCGCAGCGGCCCGCCGCAGGTGCCGTGGCTCGAGCCCGACATCGGGACCCACCTCGCCGGTCTGGCGGCGAGCGGCCGGCGGGCCGTGATCGTCGTTCCCATCGGCTTCACCAGCGATCACATGGAGGTTGCCTACGACCTCGACGTCGAGCTCCGGGCCCAGGCCGACGCGCTCGGCGTGACGCTCGTGCGCGTCGCGACGCCGGGCACCGACCACCGCTACGTCGAGGCGCTCGCGGCGTCGGTGCAGGAGCGCATCGACGACACCACGATCGTCGGGGACGGCTGCCCCGACGGCCTGCGCTGCTGCCTCCGCCGCGCTAGCCGCGACGGGTGACGACCGGGCTCACGCCGTTCACGACATGCAGCACCGGTTCGCCGTCGACCACCCGCCGGATGTTGTCGACCGCCTGCGCGATCATGCGGACCTGCGACTGCCGCGTGCTGCCGGCGGTGTGCGGGCTGATGAGGATGCGGTCGTGGCCCCGCAGCGGTGAGTCCATCGGCAGCGGCTCCTCCTCGAACACGTCGAGCGCCGCACCACCGAGCGCACCGGACGTGATCGCGGCGACGAGCGCATCGACGTCGATCACGCCACCGCGTCCGGCGTCGACGATGAGGGCCTCGCGGGGGAGCAGACCGAGCCGGCGGGCGTCGAGCAGCCCGCGGGTCTCCGGGGTGAGGGGCAGCACGCTGACGACCAGGTCGCTGCTCGCCATCAGGTCGTCGAGCTCGCGGTACGTCGCGCCGTGCTCCTGCTCCGGAGACCTGCGCGAGCGCGACCAGTAGGAGACGGGGCAGCCGAAGGCGCCGAGCAGCCGCGCGCACTCCTGGCCGATCGGTCCGAAGCCGACGATGCCCGCGCGCAGCGCATTGAGCTCGACGCTGTAGCGGGCGGCGATCTCGATCTGCGGCCACGCGCCGGCGCGCACCTCCGCGTCGGCCCACACGAGCGAGCGCGCGAGCGCGAGCGCGGCCGCCACGCACCACTGCGCGACCGCGACCGCGTTCGCGCCGGCAGTGTTGCTGACCGGGACCCCGCGCGCGGCGAGCGCGGGCAGGTCGAGGCTGTCCACGCCGACGCTCGGTTGCTGCACGAACGCGAGCGACGCACCGCACGCGTCGATCAGCGGCCGGTCGAACGGCAGCGGTGACGTCCCCTGCCAGCTCGCGAACACGATCTCGGCGTCGGCCACCGACGCCGCGACGTCGGACCAGTCCCGGGATGCCGGCGCCGAGAGGTCCACTCGGTCGGCGAGCGGTCCCATCAGCGCCCGCACGCCCTCGAGCGGGAGCGGCATCAGGGAGACGACGCGCCAGGGAGGTTGGGTGGGTCCGCTCACGGGACCCACCCAACCATCGATCAGAGCAGCTCGAGGATGGTGGCGTTGGCCATGCCGCCGCCTTCGCACATCGTCTGCAGCCCGTACTGGATGCCGTTCTCGCGCATGTGCGTCACGAGCGTCGTCATCAGGCGGGCGCCGCTGCCACCGAGCGGGTGGCCCAGGGCGATCGCGCCACCGAGCGGGTTGAGCGACTTCGCGTCGGCGCCGATGTCCTTGAGCCACGCGAGCGGCACGGACGCGAACGCCTCGTTCACCTCGAACGCGCCGATCTGGTCGAGCGAGAGCCCGCTCTTCGCGAGCGCCTTCTGCGTCGCGGGGATCGGGGCGGTCAGCATGATGACCGGGTTGTCGCCCGCGAGCACCGCGGTGTGGACGCGCGCGATCGGGTTGAGGCCGAGCTCCTTGGCCTTCTCCGACGTCGTCATGAGCAGCGCGGCCGAGCCGTCACTGATCTGCGAGCTGTTGCCCGCGTGGATGACGCCGTCCTCCTTGAACGCGGGCTTGAGCGTCGCCAGCTTCTCGACGCTGCCACCGCGGCGCACGCCCTCGTCGGCCGAGATCACGGTGCCGTCGGGCAGCGTGTACGGCGCGATCTGCGACTCGAAGCGGCCCTCGTCCTGCGCGGCAGCGGCCTTCTCGTGCGACGCGACGGAGAACTCGTCGAGCTCGGTGCGCGACAGGCCCCACTTCTCGGCGATCATCTCGGCGCCGATGCCCTGGCTCGGCAGCCCCGGGTAGCGCTCGAAGTAGCGCGGGCCGAACGGCGTGTTCTCGGTGCCGGGGAACGCGCTCGCGCCCGAGGAAAGCATCGGCACGCGGCTCATGGACTCGACGCCCCCGGCGACGACGACGTCGTACTGGCCGGAGATCAGGCCCGCGGCCGCGAAGTGGACCGACTGCTGCGACGAACCGCACTGGCGGTCGACGGTGGTGCCGGGCACGGACTCCGGGAAGCCCGCGGCGAGGGCGGCGACGCGCCCGACGTTGAACGACTGCTCGCCGACCTGGCTGACGCAGCCCCAGATCACGTCGTCGATCAGCTTCGGATCGACTCCGGCGCGCTCGGTGAGCGCGGTGAGCACGTGGGCGGACAGGTCGACCGGGTGGACGCCGGACAGGCCCCCACCACGCTTGCCGACAGGGGTACGGACGGCCTCGACGATGACGGCGTCACGCATGGCTTCGGTCCTTCCAGGAGGGTGTCCCGACGCTTTCGGGGCGTTCAGACTGACACAACGATGACCACCCGGTCAGCGCTTCCCGCCGGTCGCTAGCCTGCGGGCGTGACCAGCGACACACCCGATGTCCTGTACGCGGTCGAGGACCGTGTGGCCACCGTCACACTGAACCGGCCCGAGGTGCTGAACGCGCTGCGCGTCGACACCCAGGAGCGCTTCTTCGCTGCGATGCACCGGGCCGACGACGACCCCGAGGTCCGCGCGGTGGTGGTCACCGGAGCAGGCCGGGGCTTCTGTGCGGGCGCCGACCTCGGCTGGCTCGCGGGGGTCGGCGAGCACGGGCTCGACCAGAGCGACGCGGGTGCCATGGGCGCCCGGCCCGAGCTGCCCGACATGGCGCTCGACCTCTCGGTGCCGGTCATCGGCGCGATCAACGGCCCCGCGGCCGGCCTGGGCTTCGCGATCATGCTGATGAACGACGTGCGCTTCGCCGCCGCCGGCGCCAAGTTCACGACCACGTTCGCCCGCCTCGGCCTCGTCGCCGAGTACGCCACGTCGTGGCTGCTCCCGCGCCTCATCGGCGTGGGCCACGCGCTGGACCTGCTGCTCACCGGCCGCACGTTCACCGCCGAGGAGGGCAAGGAGCTCGGGCTCTTCCAGCACGTGCTGCCCGCCGAAGAGGTGCTGCCGGCTGCGCAGGCGTACGCCCGGGGTCTTGCGCAAGGATCGTCACCGACCTCGATGGCCCTGATCCGCCGCCAGGTGTACGGCGATCTCCACCGCACCCGGGAGGACGCCATGCTCGACAGCGTCGCGATGATGCTCGAGAGCTTCGGCCGCCCCGACCTCGGGGAGGGCGTCGCGGCGCAGGCCGAGAAGCGCCTGCCCGACTTCCCGCCGTACACCCCGCCCGGCACCACGAGCTATCGCGGACCCTCCCCGCACCAGCGCACGGACAACACGGAAGGCACCCAGTGACCGACATCTCCTTCGACGGCCGCGTCGCGATCGTCACCGGCTCCGGCAACGGGCTCGGCAAGACCTACGCGCTCGAGCTCGCCCGCCGCGGCGCTGCCGTCGTCGTCAACGACCTCGGCGGCTCGGTCGACGGCAAGGGCGGCGCGGAGGCAGCCGCTCAGCTCGTCGTCGACGAGATCAAGGCCGCCGGCGGCGAGGCCGTCCCCAGCTACGACTCGGTGTCCACCCCCGAGGGTGGCGAGGCGATCGTCAAGACCGCGATCGACGCGTTCGGCAAGGTCGACGTCGTCATCAACAACGCCGGCATCCTCCGCGACAAGAGCTTCACCAAGCTCGAGTGGGCCGACCTGGACGCCGTGCTCGACGTGCACCTGAAGGGCGCCTTCTACGTGAGCCGCCCCGCGTTCCTCAACATGAAGGAGAACGGCTACGGCCGCTTCGTCTTCACCTCGAGCGCGAGCGGCATCTGGGGCAACTTCGGGCAGAGCAACTACGGCGCCGCGAAGATGGGTCTCGTCGGCCTGTCCAACGTGCTGTCGGTCGAGGGCGCGAAGAGCGGCATCCTGTCCAACTGCGTCGCACCGGTCGCGCGCACGCGCATGACCGAGGAGCTCATGGGCGCGGCGGCGGAGGCGCTCGACCCCGAGCTGGTCACGCCGATGACGGTGTTCCTCGCGAGCGAGGCCTGCACCTTCACGCACGAGGTGTTCTCGGCCGCGGGTGGCAAGTACGCGCGCATCTTCACCGGCCTCACACCCGGCTGGTACGCCGGCAAGGGCGCCCGCCCGACCGCCGAGGACATCCTCGCCAACCTCGACAAGATCGAGGATCAGACCGGCTACACCGAGCCCAAGCAGAACGCGGACGAGCTCACCGCGCTGTACGCGACGCTGCAGGGCTAGCGGTGGGCGCCGGCCCGCTCGACGGGCTCAAGGTCGTCGAGCTGGCCGGCCTCGGTCCGGCCCCGTTCGCCGCGATGGTGCTGGCCGGGCTCGGCGCGGACATCATCCGCGTCGACCGGCCCGTCAAGGTCGACCGCTTCAGCGATCCGCGGAACGACCTGCTCAACCGCGGGCGGCCGTGCATCGCCGTCGACCTCAAGAACCCCGAGGGGGTCGACGCGGTCCGCCGGCTGTGCGACGCGGCCGACGTCCTCATCGAGGGCTTCCGGCCCGGGGTGGCGGAGCGGCTCGGACTCGGCCCCGACGAGCTGCTCGCGCGCAACCCGCGGCTCGTCTACGGCCGCATGACCGGCTGGGGCCAGGACGGCCCGCTCGCGCCCGAGGTGGGGCACGACATCAACTACATCGCGATCACCGGCGCGCTGCACGCGGTCGGCCGCAAGGACAGCGGGCCGGTGCCGCCGCTCAACCTGGTCGGCGACTTCGGCGGCGGTGCGATGCTGCTCGTCTGCGGCGTGCTCGCCGCGCTGCACGAGCGGCAGACGTCCGGCCGGGGCCAGGTCGTCGACGCCGCGATGGTCGATGGCGTCACGATGCTGATGGCGATGATCTACGGCTTCCGCAACCAGAGCATCTGGACCGACGAGCGCCAGGACAACATGCTCGACGGCGGAGCGCCGTTCTACGACACCTACGAGTGCGCCGACGGCGGCTGGATCGCGGTCGGCGCGATCGAGACGCAGTTCTTCGCGGCGTTCGAGGAGCGGCTCGGCATCGGCCCCCTAGGCAACCAGCTCGACCGCGCTCAGTGGCCCGAGCAGAAGGCGCGCATCGCCGCCCGCTTCAAGGAGAAGACGCGCGACGAGTGGGCCGCGGTGTTCGCAGGGAGCGACGCGTGCGTCGCGCCGGTGCTGTCGATGCCGGAGGCGCCGCAGCACCCGCACGTCATCGCCCGCGGCGCGCTCACCGAGGAGGACGGCATCCTCACGCCCGGCGTGGCGCCGAAGTTCTCGCGCACTCCCGGTGCGCTGACGCGGCCGTCGTCGGTGTCCGGTCAGGACACGCGAGAAGGCCTGTCCCACTGGGGCTTCAGCGACGACGAGATCGCCGGGCTCGAAGCGTCGGGAGCCGTCGTCCAGGTCTGACCCGCGGCGACGGATCACGAGTCGCCGAGCAGCGTGACGGTCCGGCCCGGCCGCAGCTGGGCGGCCTCGAACAGCGCTCGGTGGTCGCGCACCCAGCCGACGAGCGGGTAGCCGCCGGTCGTGGGGTGCCCGGCGAGGAAGACGACCGGCTGACCACCGGGTGGCAGCTGCACGGCGCCGGGCACCAGGCCGACGGTGCGCGTCGGTGCATCGTGCGGCGATGCATCCCCGGCGAGGCGCAGGGCTGTGCGGTCGCTGCGCGGGTCGACGGTCCAGGTCCCGCACGCCCGCTCGAGCAGGTGCGCGTCGGGCCCCGGCTCGAGTGCGAGCACCAGCTCGGCGGCCGGTGCCTCGACCGGGTGCGTCGCAGTGAAGGCCGCCTTGTCGCTGCGCTGCCCGTCCTCACCGCGGACGGGCAGTCCGTCGCCCGGGCGCAACGGCGGCGGCCCGAGACCGCCGAGCGTGTCCGACGTGGCCGAGCCGAGCACGGGATCGACCCGGATGCCGCCCTCGAGCCCGATCCAGCACCGCCACGCCGGCAGCCGGCGGAGGTCGCCGTCGGTGACGACCCGCTCGCCGCCCGGCCACACGATCGCGGCCCGCCGCCCGCCGAGGTCGAGGTGCGGGCCGCGGAAGACCGCTTCGAGGGCCGGCACCTCGCCCTCGTTGCCGACGAGGAGGTTGGCCCGGTGCCAGCAGCGCGGGTCGAGTGCGCCCGACCACGGCACGCCCAGGTGCGCGTAGCCGACGCGTGGACGCGCCACGACCACCGTCTGCGGGCCGCCGTCGAGGACGCGGACGCCGTCGCGCACCGGAGGGCGCGCCGGTCGTGTCGCGGTGGTCTCGACGCGGTCGCGGACGGCGACGAAGCGCACCGTGTCGCCGGGAGCGAACAGTGCGGGTGGGTCGGCGTCGGGGCGGAACGGCGTGATGCCCACCGCGCGGCCGAGCAGCCGCCAGCCGCCCGGTGACGCCGTCGGGTAGATGCAAGTGCGCGCGCCGGCGACGGCGACCGAGAGCGCGGGCACCGACGGTCGCGGCGCGTCGAGCCGGGGGAGGTGCAGCGCGGGGTCGAGCCCGTCGAGGTAGGCGAACCCGGGGGAGAACCCGAGGAACGCCACCCGGTAGGGCACCGCGGTGTGGCGGGCGACCACCTCGTCGGCCGGCAGCCCGAAGCTCTCGAGGTCCGCGCCGTCGTAGACGACCGGCACGACGTGCTCGTGGCCCGGGACCGCGACGTGCGGCAGCTCGTCGGGCAGCGGGCCGCCGCCACGCACGAGGAGGGTCCCGTCGCCGGGCACCGCGTCGACCGGCCGCGACCGCGTGAGCGCGCGCAGCCCGGCCGCGAGACCGACGGGATCATCGGTCTCGATGAGCCGGCTGTCGCCTAGGCGAAGGGTGCGACCGTCCACCCGTCCGCCTCCAACGCGGCCCGCACCGCCGATGCGGTCTCGACGGCGCCCGGCGAGTCGCCGTGGACGCAGATCGACCGGATCCCGGCGCGCGCCAGCGAGACAGCCTGCGCCGCAGCCAGTCCCGGCTGGTCGTGCACCGCGCCGGGCTGGTCGCGGGGCCGCAGCCGGTCGCCGTCGTAGGCGCGGTCGGCGAAGCCCTCGGCGACCGCGGCGTAGCGGGAGCCGGGCATCAGCAGCAGCGGCAGGTCGAGCAGGCGCACCGCGTCGATGACTGCGTCCGCCTGCGCGTCCTCGGTGAGCACCCGGTGGTACAGCGCCCCGTGCGGCTTCACGTAGCGCACCCGCGTGCCCGCGCCGCGGCACAGCGCGTCGAGCGCGCCCGCCTGCCAGAGCACCTGTGCCCGCAGCACCGCCGGGTCGACCTCCAGCGGCCGGCGGCCGAAGCCCTCGCGGTCCACGTAGGACACCTGCGCGCCCACCGCGACGCCCCGCTCGGCGGCCAGTGCGACCACCGGGCGCAGCGACTCCGCGTCGCCGGCGTGCCCGCCGCAGGCCACGTTGGCGCTGCTGACCACCGCGAGCAGGCCGGCGTCGTCGAAGCCCTCGCCGCAGTCGGCGTTGAGGTCCACCACCCGGCTGCCCACGCGCGCCATCCTCGCGCCGACATGCAGCCGCCACCTCCGTGTCGCCCATCCGACACCTTCCCGACCTGTTCCGTTGGGGGTGCCCCTCCTACCGTTCGGGGCGTGGTGGGGGACCGGACCGCGGCCCTGGCGGCCGCTGCCGTCGGAGTGCTGGCGGCGCTGCTCCCGGCCGTCCCCGCGGCCGGCGCACCGTCGGCGGACACCTTCACGTTCACGGGCGTCCCGCAGCCGGGGGCCGTCGCGCTCGACGCGCTGGTGGCCCACGCGCCCGCGGGCTGGCCGGTGCTGCTCAGCAGCGCGCTGCCCGGCGCGGCGGCCACGCACGTGCGCAACCAGAAGGTCCGCGTGGTCCTCGCCACCGGCGGCAGTGAGCAGATGAGCGCCCTGCAGGAGCGGACCGCCCCCGTGCCGTCGCCCGCGCAGGTGGTCGCGTACCGGGGCGCCTCCGCGCTGGTGCGCACCGAGCCGCTCGAGACCTACGTCGCGAGCGTCGTCGGCGCGGTGCCGGACGGTGCGTCCGACGCAGTGGCCGACGTCGTCGCCATCGCGGTCCGCAGCCGGGCCGCGGCCCAGGCCGCGCACGGCTACGTGGTGCCGTGCGGCACCGGGCAGTGCCTCCGGGTCGGGTTGCCCGACCGCGCGTCCGCCATCGGCCGCGCCGCGCGGGCCACCGCAGGTGTGGTCGCGAGCGCCCACGGACGCGTGATCGCGGCGTCGCTGCGGCCCACCGGTCGCTGGAGCCGCACGCTCGCAGCCCACGACGTCGGCGTCCGTCTCGGCTACGCCGGGACCCTGTCGAGCGTCACGATCTCGAGCGTCGACGACCAGGGAAACCCGGACCTGCTGACCCTGTCCGGCTCGGCCGGCGACCGGGTCGTCGACGCCGTCACGCTCGTGCGGGCGCTCCGGCTCCCCGCGGCGCCGGCCACGATCACCTCGCCGCTCGCCGCCGGCCGGCCCGGCGCGGGCAGCGAGCTCTCGGGCGACCTGTCCGCCGACGCCGCCGCGCTCGCCGACGAGGCCGCCGGCACCACGCCCGTCCAGCCCGCGCAGCTCCCCGCGCTGGAACCCGCACCGCTCCTCGCACAGTCGGTGCCCGCCCCCCTGATCGCCCCGGCGCTGCCGGCTGACGGGCCCGCCGGGGACCTCGCTCTGCTGCCTGCCGCACTGCCCACCGTGCTGCCGCCCTCGGCGCTCTCCGACCTGCTGCGCGGCGTGCTCACCGGCATCGCGAGCACCGGGACGGACGACACCGACGGCCTCGACGTCTGTGCGGCCCTCGCCGGGGCCTGACGGCGTGTGACCGGGTGGTCACAAAAGGACCCTCCCGGCGTACCCTGCGACGCATGACTCTCGCGGTGGTGCCCGACTCGCTGACGACCGACGGAGTGTCCGAGACCTTCGACTCGCTCAACCCGGCGACCGGCGACGTCGTCGGGACCTGGCCGGTGCACGGCGCCGCCGAGGTCGAGGCCGCGGTGCGGCGCGCCCGCGAGGCGTCGCAGTGGTGGAGCGCGCTCACGTTCGCGGAGCGCGCACGCCACCTGGGCGCGTGGAAGGCCGTGCTCGCGCGGCGCATCCACGAGCTCGCCGACCTCATGCACCGTGAGAACGGCAAGCCGCACGCCGACGCCGTGCTCGAAGTCATCCTCGCCATCGACCACATCGCGTGGGCCGCGAAGAACGCCAAGCGGGTGCTCGGGCCGCGCGGCGTCCCGAGCGGCCTGCTCGGTGCGAACCAAGCCGCCACCCTCGAGTACCAGCCCTTCGGGGTCATCGGCGTCATCGGACCCTGGAACTACCCGGTGTTCACGCCGATGGGATCGCTCGCCTACGCGCTGTCCGCGGGCAACGCCGTCGTGTTCAAGCCGAGCGAGTACACGCCGGGCATCGGCGCGTGGCTCGTGCGGGCGTGGGAGCAGGCCGTCCCCGAGCAGCCCGCCCCCGTGCTGCAGCTGATCACCGGCCTCGGTGCGACCGGCGCGGCGCTGTGCCGCTCCGGCGTCGACAAGATCGCGTTCACGGGCAGCGCCGCCACCGGCCGCAAGGTCATGGCGGCGTGCGCGGAGAACCTGGTGCCGGTGCTCATGGAGTGCGGCGGCAAGGACGCGCTGATCGTCGACGACGACGCGAACGTGAAGGCCGCTGCGGACGCGGCGCTGTGGGGCGCGATGTCGAACGCCGGGCAGACCTGCGTCGGCGTGGAGCGCGTGTACGCGACCGCGAAGGTCTACGACGAGTTCGTCGCCGAGATCACCAAGGCCGCGACGGAGCTGCGCAGCAGCGGACCGGACGCGTCCTACGGCCCGATCACGATGCCCGGCCAGCTCGACATCATCGACCGGCACATCCAGGACGCGCTCGCGCGGGGCGGTCGTGCGCTGGTGGGCGGCCCGACGTCCGTGCAGGCGCCCTACGTCACGCCGACGATCCTCGTCGACGTTCCCGAGGACTCCACCGCTGTCCAGCAGGAGACCTTCGGCCCGACCATCACCATCACCAAGGTCGCCGACGCGGACGAGGCCGTCACGCTGGCCAACGCCACCAGCTACGGGCTCGCGGGCACGATCTTCTCCGGCTCGAAGCGCCGTGGCATGGAGCTCGCCCGCCGGCTCAGGAGCGGCATGACCAGCATCAACGCCGTCATCGCCTTCGCCTCCATCCCGGCGCTGCCGTTCGGCGGCATCGGCGAGTCCGGCTTCGGCCGCATCCACGGCGACGACGGCCTGCGCGAGTTCACCCGCCCCAAGGCGATCACCCGGCAGCGCTTCCCGCTCGTCGTGCCGCTGACCAGCTTCCGCCGCCCGGCCAAGACCACCGACGTCCTCGCGAAGGTCATCGGGTTCCTGCACGGCCGCGGCTGAGCACGCCCGGCGCGTCCGCCGCGACACGCCGGAGCCGCGAAGCCCGGGCACCGACGGTTCGGCGTCGTAGCGTCGCCGTAGCCGTTCGGAACGCCTTCTGGCCGGAGGTTCCCGATGACCGCGCACGCCCGGCACCACGACATCAAGACCCCGGACCGCTTCGTGGTGGGCACGGTGGGCGAGCCGGGGGAGCGCAGCTTCTACCTCCAGGCGCTCGCCGGTGAGCTGGCCGTCACGGTGGGCGTCGAGAAGGCCGAGGTCGCCGCGCTCGCGGAAGGGCTGGTCGTCCTGCTCGACGAGGTCCGTCGGGCCGGTCGTGCCCCCATGCGCAGCGAGGTCACCAAGGCCGCCGGCTCCTGGTCGGGCGGGCTGCGCGGGCCGGTGGAACCGAGCTTCGTGCTGGATCGCCTCACCCTCGCCTGGGACGGCGAGTGGGTCGTCGTCGAGGCGGCCGCCACCGAGACCGTCGACGTCGCCGACGACGACGGCTTCGACATCGACGAGTCCGAGGACGAGGCGATGGAGACCGCGCGGGTGCTCGCCTCGCTCGACGCCGAGATGTACGACGTCGACGTTCCCGAGGAGCTCGAGGACCGCGACGAGACCATCGCTTCGCTGCGGGTCCGCCTCACCGCGGCCCAGGCCCAGGCGTTCACCGAGGCCGCGCAAGCGGTCGTGGCCGCCAGACGGCGGCCGTGCGAGCTCTGCGGGCGCCCGGTCGCGCCCAACGGGCACTTCTGCCCGCGCCTCAACTGAGCAGGAGCGCGCGAGCACGGCCCCGTAGCGTTGGACCGTGACCCGGATCGGCTGGCTCGACCTCGGCTGCGGGGCGAGCGGCGACATGCTGCTGGGCGCTGCTGTCGCGGCCGGCGCGTCGCTCGCCGCCGTCGAGAAGGCGGTCACGTCGCTCGGTCTGCCCATCCGGATCGTGGTCGACGACGTCGAGCGCGCGGGGCTGCGCGCGACGCACGTGCGCGTGCTCTCCGACGAGCCCGACCCGCCGCACCGGCACTGGTCCGACATCCGTGGGCTGCTCGACGCCGCCGATCTCGACGTGGAGGTGCGGGCCGGCGCGCACCGGGCCTTCGCCGCCCTGGCCGAGGCCGAGGGCGCGGTGCACGGCGTCCCGGCCGAGCACGTGCACTTCCACGAGGTGGGTGCCCACGACGCCGTCGGCGACGTCGTCGGTGTCGTCGCGGCGCTGCACGACCTCGGGGTCACGGAGCTCAGCGCGACGCCCGTCGCGCTGGGCAGCGGCACCGTCACGGCCGAGCACGGCGTGCTGCCCGTCCCGGTTCCTGCTGTGCTGCAGCTGTTCCGGGCTTCGGGCGCGCCCTCGTACGGGAGTGACGTGCCGTTCGAGCTGTGCACCCCCACCGGTGCTGCGCTGGTGACCACAATCGTCCGGTCCTACGGGCCGATGCCCGCGATGGCGATCGCCGAGGTCGGGCTCGGCGCCGGCACCCGCGACCTCGTCGACCGCGCCAACGTCGTCCGCCTCGTGCTCGGCGAACGGGTCGACGCGTGAGCGGGCTGATCCTCGGCATCGAGTCGAGCTGCGACGAGACCGGCGTGGCACTCGTGCGCGGCGGGGAGCTCATCGCCGACGTCGTGGCGAGCAGCGTCGAGGAGCACGCGCGCTACGGCGGCGTGGTGCCCGAGGTGGCAGCGCGGGCCCACCTCGAGGCGATCGTCCCGACGGTGCGCAAGGCACTGGCCGACGGTGGCGTCGAGCTCGGCGACGTCGACGCGATCGCCGTCACCGCGGCACCCGGGCTGGCGAGCGCACTGCTCGTCGGCCTGTCCGCGGCCAAGGCGTACGCGACCGTGCTCGACGTGCCCCTGTACGCGACGCACCACCTCGCGTCGCACGTCGCGGTCGACACGCTCGAGCACGGCCCACTCCCGGAACCGGCTGTGGCACTGGTGGTCTCGGGAGGCCACACGTCGCTGCTGCTCGTGCGCGACCTCGTCCGCGAACCGATCGAGCACCTCGGTGACACCTTCGACGACGCCGCCGGTGAGGCGTTCGACAAGGTCGCGCGACTGCTGGGCCTGCCGTTCCCCGGAGGCCCGAGCGTCGACAAGGCGGCCAAAGAGGGCAACCCGACGGCCATCGCGTTCCCGCGCGGCATGACCGGCCCGCGCGACCCCGCCTACGGGTTCTCGTTCTCCGGTCTGAAGACCGCGGTCGCCCGCTACGTCGAGGCGGAGCAGCGCGCGGGCCGGGAGCCGCACGTCCCCGACGTCGCGGCGTCGTTCCAGGAGGCGGTCGCCGACGTGCTGACGGCCAAGGCGGTCGCCGCCTGCCGCGAGCACGGCGTCCACGACCTGCTCATCGTCGGTGGAGTCGCGGCCAACTCGCGGCTGCGGTCGCTGGCCGAGACCCGCTGCGCGGCCGCGGGGTTCACGCTGCGCGTGCCACGCCCGCGCCTGTGCACCGACAACGGCGCGATGGTCGCGGCACTCGGCTCGCTCCTCTTCGAGGCCGGCGCTCCGGCGTCCGCCCTGGACGTGCCGGCCATCCCGAGCCTCCCGCTGGAGTGCGCGCTCGTCGCCTAGGCGGGTCGCGGCTGCGGGTAGGCGTTGTACGCCGCCAGTCGGGCGCGCCGCACGGCCGTCGCCAGCTGGCGCAGCGTGGCCGCGCGGTTCTCGGCCTCGGAGCTGGTGCGCGCCCCGCCCTCGTCGGCGAGGGCGAGCGTGAGCACCGTCTGCAGGCGGTCGGCCCGGGCGAGCAGCGCCACCGCCCGTGGCGGGTAGCCGGGCGGGAGCGCGCTCGCCGGCTCCTGACCGCGCCGGGTGCGCTCACGCATCGCCGCCAGCGGCGCGTCGAGGCCCTCGTGGTAGCGCGCAACCGACAGCGACTGCAGGACGCGGGTGCTCGCGGCCAGCACCTCCGTCAGCTCGCCGTCCGCCTCGGACGCGGTGAGCGGGGGCGGGTCGAGCAGCTCGGACGTCGCGATCGGGTAGGCGCTCCAGGTCGTGATCACCAGCTGGTCGCCCTCGGGCCCCACCCGCCGCTGCGCGGGGACCAGGCCCCGCCGGCGGGCCGCTCCGCGGGGCAGCACCGCCTCACCGGCCTCGAGCGCCGCTCGGGCGAACGCCCCACCGGGCTCGGGCAGGCCGCGGACGTCACCGGCCACCGGCAGCAGCAGCTCGAGCCGCGTCACGCCGTCGGCCCGCAAGCCGCCCAACAGGCTCTCGACCCCGGCGCCGTCGGCGGTCTCGTGCTCGTCGTCGGCCTCGGAGATCGCCGCCGCCGCCGCATCGAGGGAGACGTTCCCGGCCAGCCAGGCCGAGCCCCAGGCCACGAGGAGCCCGCTGCGCGCACCCGGCAGATCCACCCGACGAGCGTAGACACGCGGGCTTCCCGGGAAAGCCGCGGAAGCGTCACCGGCCGCGGTTAGCCTCGTCCGGCGCCCGCCCCACGGCCGCCTCCCCGGCGCGCTCCCACCGTGACCCAGCACCCCCGAAGGACCCTCGCCCCACCGTGTCCGTCTCCCTGCCACATCGGGCCCGCTCGCAGGCTCCCGGCGCCCTGCGCCGCTGGCAGTCCCGGGCCATGGCCCGCTACGCCGCGCGGGCCCCGAAGGACTTCCTGGCCGTCGCCACCCCGGGCGCCGGCAAGACCACGTTCGCCCTCGCGATCGCGCGGACGCTGCTCGACGACGGCACGGTCGACGCCATCACCGTCGTCACGCCCACCGAGCACCTCAAGGGCCAGTGGGCGAGCGCGGGCGCGGCGTTCGGCATCGACCTCGACCCGGCCTACAAGAACGCGGACGGGCTCAAGGTCGCGAAGGGCCTCATCGGCGCGGTCGTCACCTACGCCCAGGTCGCCGCAGCGCCCGAAGTGCACCGGCTGCGCACCGAGGGCCGGCCCACGATGGTGATCCTCGACGAGATCCACCACGGCGGCGACGCGCTCTCCTGGGGTGACGGCATCCGGGTCGCGTTCGAGCCGGCGGTCCGCCGCCTGTCGCTCACCGGCACGCCGTTCCGCAGCGACACCGCGCCCATCCCGTTCGTCACCTACGAGCAGGACGCCGACGGCGTCCGCCGCTCGATGGCCGACTCGTCCTACGGCTACGCCGATGCGCTGCGCGACGGCGTCGTTCGGCCGGTGCTGTTCCTCGCGTACTCCGGCGAGGCGAGCTGGCGCACCAGCGCCGGTGACGTCGTCTCCGCCCAGCTCGACGACCTGCTCACCGCCGACGCGACCGCGCGGGCCTGGCGCACCGCGCTCGACCCGAAGGGCGACTGGGTCCCCACCGTCCTCGCGGCCGCGGACCGCCGCCTCACCGAGGTGCGCGCCGCCGGCATGCCGGACGCCGGTGGGCTCGTCATCGCCTCGGACCAGACCGCCGCCCGCGCCTACGCCGCGATCCTCAAGGACATCACCGGCAAGGCCCCCGTCGTCGCGCTGTCGGACGAGAAGGCCGCCAGCAAGCGGATCCGCGCGTTCGCCGAGGGTGACGCGCGCTGGCTGGTCGCGGTGCGCATGGTCAGCGAAGGTGTCGACATCCCGCGCCTCGCCGTCGGCGTCTACGCGACCAGCGCTTCGACCCCGCTGTTCTTCGCGCAGGCGATCGGCCGTTTCGTGCGCGCGCGTCGGCCGGGGGAGAGCGCCAGCGTCTTCCTGCCCAGCGTGCGTCCCCTGCTGACCCTCGCCGCCGAGATGGAGAAGGAGCGCGACCACGCGCTCGACCGCTTCCGCGCCGACGACGACGTGTTCGGCGCCGAGGACGACCTGCTGCGCGCCGCCAACCGCGAGCAGGACACCGCCGACGAGCTCGGCTCGTTCGAGGCGCTGGGCGCCTCGGCCCACCTCGCGAGCGTGGTGCTCAACAGCACCGAGGTCGGCGTGCTCGCGCTCCCCGGCTCGCCCGAGGAGGAGGACTACCTCGGCCTGCCGGGGCTCCTCGACCCCACGCAGGTGAGCACGCTGCTCACCGCCAAGCGCGCGCAGCGCACCAGCGCAGCGGCGCCGGCCGCACCGACGACTACGCCCACCTGGCAGCGGCGGGCCGAGCTGCGCGGGGAGCTGAACACGCTCGTGCGGGCCTGGCACGCGCGCACCCAGACACCCCACGCGCAGGTGCACGCCGAGCTCCGCCGCGTGTGCGGGGGCCCGGCCGTGGCGCAGGCGACGGTGGAGGAGCTGGAGGCCCGGATCGCGGCGCTGCGCGCGTGGGCCGTCGCCAGCCGCCCCGGGGCGTGAGGCCGAGCGGGTGAACCCGCACCGTCGGACCTGAGAAGTGCGGCAGCCTGTGAAACGCCTGTGTCGATCTTCACGATGACCTCGCTGACGCAGCCCGCAGGGGGTTGCCTCGGGGAGGTAGCTCGATGACGAACCTGCTCACCCGCTCGGGCCGGGCGCTCGTGGCCGGCGTCGCCGGCGCGACGCTGCTGTCGCTCGCGACCGGCGCCACTGCCGTCGCCGCGCCGGCGCACCCGCAGCCGAGCCCCGCGAAGAAGGCCCCGCAGCAGCCCGAGCGCTGCAAGCACCCGTTGCCCGACGTCGTGCTCGGCAACCCGCAGGTCAAGGCGCACGACCCGGAAGGCATCTACGTCTTCCACGACGGTGACTGGCAGCTCCGCGTCACCCACCCGGGCAGCACGAAGGTCGTGTACGCGGGCGTCATCACGGCGTCACGCACGATCAACCTGCGCACCCGCCACCTCGAGAAGCGCGACAAGGTCGCGTTCTCCAACCACCACAAGACGGTCGTGTTCCGCTTCACCAACTACGGCGCGATCGACGGGCTCAGCCTCAACACGCACTGCGCGGAGAGCGTCACGTTCAAGCTCTGGATCAACGGCAAGCTGGCACCTGTCGCCGACATCTTCGAGGGCAAGGACCGGGTCACCGGCGAGACCTCGAACCCGTTCACGGTGCAGCGCTCGGACGAGACCGTCTGCCGCACCGGTGACCTGTCGTCCGACGTCAAGGGCAAGCCCACCACGCTCGCCCCCGGCGCCGCGCAGGGCACCTACATCTACAACACCGGCGTGTGGCACCTGCGGGTGACGCACCCGAAGAACCCGGCCACCGACCCGGTCGTCTTCTCGGGCATCATCACCAGCGACCGCCCGATGAAGCTCCACCGCTTCCACCTCGAGCGGACCGACGCCGTCGCGCTGTCGAAGGACGGCAAGACGCTCACGTACGTCTTCTACAACTACGGCGCTCTCGACGGACTCGACATCGACACGCACTGCTCGCCGAAGGTCACGTTCAACACCTCGGTCGCGAACGCGCAGGAGTCGACCAGCGAGATCTACCTCGGCGCGGCCGGCGTCCACCCGGCGACCAACCCGTTCGACGAGACCCGCACGGTGCCCGCCGGCACCTGATCACTGCCCCTCGCCGAGTGCCGCGCCCGCCGTCCGGGCGCGGCACTCGTGCGTCTCGGGGCCGCGACACACCGGTCCGGCATCCTCTTCACCCGTGAGCAGCGGCCCGACCGACCGGCCCGTCCTCCGGGCGGCCGGTCATCGCGCGCTGTTCGCGAGCGTCGTGACGGTGCTCGTGCTC
>DASZYF010000162.1:0-11203 GCA_035545535.1 Mycobacteriales bacterium
CCGCCTGGAGCGGGCGGCGTCACCGATCTCCTGGTGGATGACGGCGAGTCGCGCGTATGCGCGCGCCTGAACCGCGGGTTCGACCACCTTCGTCAAGCGCTGCAGCGTCGCGATCGCGATGTGCGGCTGACCACCTTCCGAGGCCGTCTCGGCGAGCTGCCACATCACTCCCTGCCGGTCCGACGCGGCCTTGCCTGCGCGATCACCGGCGACGATCGCCCGCTGCAGCGCGACCATCTCGTCGACGCGGGCGTAGGCGGCGCTCGCGACCTCGGCCGCGCGCAGCGACCACTCCCAGGCGGCGTCCCACTCCTGCGCTTCGGTGAAGTGAAGCGAGAGGCGATCCGCGGGCGCCCGGTCCCCGTCGCGCTTCTCGATGCGGCCGCCGATCTCCCCGTGCAGCACGCGACGCTGCTTGAACGGCAGCCGCGCGTACGCGACCTGCTGGTAGACGGCGTGCCGGAACCGGTGACCGTCGCCCGCACGCTCGACGAAGTCGGCGAGCCGCTCCCAGGTCGACTCCTCGGCCGCGATCGGCGCGATCTGGTCGACGATCTCGTCGTCGATGTCGGCGCCCATCACCGAGGCGATGGAGAGCAGGTCGCGATCGGCCGGGGACAGGCGGTCGATGCGGGAACCGACGATCGACTCGACGGACAGCGGCAGGTCGGCGGTGTCCTCGAGCGCGGACGCGGCCCGGGCCAGCTCGCGCAGGAACAACGGGTTGCCGGCCGCGCGGGCGACGATCGCGCGGGCCTGCACCGGCAGCAGCGGGATCGCCGCGTGCGCCCGAACGAGCCGCAAGGCCGCGTCCTCCGACAGCGGCCCGAGCTGGAGCGTCGGCTCGCCGAAGCGGGGCTCGACCTCCGGGCGGGCGGCCAGCCACAGCCCGTAGCGGCGATCACTCCGCCCGACGAGGTGCTGCAGCAACGCCGCGGATGCGCTGTCGGCCCACTGCGCGTCGTCGACCACGAGCAGCGCGCGTGCGGGCAGGCCGGCGTCGAGGAGCTGCGCGACCGCCTGCTGCAGCCGGTCGGTGACGAGGGAGGGGTCGAGGCGCTGGACCTCCTCGGTCATCGGCTCGTCGAGGCCGGTGACGATGGCGATGAGCGGCGCCCACGGAGCGAGGGCCGGTGCGACGTCGGCGACGCGCCGGTCGCCGAGCAGCTGCCGCAGCAGGGGGCGGGCGGCCGAGTACGGGTCGGCGATCGCGTGCGCTGCGCACGACGTGGTGAGCACCGTCGCGTCGTCGCCGAGGGCCGCGAGCGCGGCCGCGAGCAGGCTGGTCTTCCCGACGCCCGGCTCTGCGCTGATGGTGACCACCGCGGAGTCGTCGACCGCGCCGACGAGCGTGGCGATCTCCGCTTCACGGCCGATGACCTCGTCGGCAGCGTCGGCCGCGCGCGCGCCTTGCTCCTCGCCGACCACGAACGCGCGCAGCGGGAGCGCCTTGCCCTTCGCGGCGAACTCGGGCAGGGCGTCGACGGCGAACAACCGCCGCGAGCGGGCGAGCACATCGTCGGTGGCGAGCACCTGCCCGGGCTCGGCCTTGGACATCACGCGGGCGGCCGTGTTCACGGTGTCACCGATGCAGGTGAACGTGCGGCGGAAGGGCGCACCGACGGCCGCGGCGAACGCGTGGCCGCTGTGCAGGCCGATGCGCAGACCGAGCCCGCCCGGGTTCTCGGCGGCCAGGGCCCGCATGCACAGCAGCGCGCGCGTCTCGTCGTCCTCGTGCAGCACGGGTACACCGGCGGCCACGAGCAGCTTGCCACCGTCACCGGAGAGGTCCGTGGCGAGCAGGGTGATGCCCCACTCGAGCGTGAGCTCCTCCGCGCGCGCGACCAGCTCGTCGAGCCGCCCGCCGACCCGGCCCGGACCTTCGCTCTGCAGCAGCGCATCGAGGCCCGTCCACCGGACGAAGGCGATGGTGACGCTGCGGTGTTCGGGCTCTCCTCCGCCGACGAGGAGGTGGCGGCGAAGGGCGACCGGCAGCAGCTTGGTGACGTCGACCCCGTCGGGGACGTCCACCGGCTCCCAGGCGCGGTCCCGCGGCGCGCGGGCGAGCATCGCGACGTTGTCCGACCACGGTCGCGTGCACGAGGCCGGGAGCGCCGCCGCGGTGCGCGCCGACACGAGCACCTCGCCGCTGCTCGCGGCGCCTTCGAGCGCGGTGACACCCGTCGCCGCCGGCCCGGCGAGCAGCAGCTGCTGCGAGCGCTTGCCGAGCAGGAACAGGTCGACGTCGCCGCTCCACACGCCGGTGCTCATGCCGAGCTTCACCACACCGGTCGGCGTCTCCATGCGCTTGTGCGGCTTCAGCGCCCTGTTCATCGCGGCCGCGGTCGCCACGGCCCGGACCTCGTGCCCGTCGCCGCTGAACAGCAGCGCGAGTGCGTCACCTCCGAAGTGCACGAGCGAGCCGCCGCGGTCGCGCGCCTCGGCGAGCAGCGAGGTGAAGACGTTGTCGAGGCGGGTCGCCATCTCCTCGGCCCCCACGCGGCCGGCGGCGGTCAGCCGCTCGGACAGCGCGGTGAAGCCCGACAGGTCGGTGAACACGACGGTGCCGTCGATGCGCCGGTGCCTCGCGGCGGGGTCCTCGGCCAGCCACAACACGCCGTAGCGGCAGATGTACGGGGACAGGTCCGGCGCAGCTGCACTGCTCACCGGCCACCCCCCACAGGCGTTCCCCCGCGACCATTCTGGCATCGCCGACTGCCAGACTGACCGCGTGGTCATCCGGCCGACACGTCGCGGCGTGCTGTTGGGAGGCGCAGCCCTCGCTGCGGGGGCCGGCGGCGTCGCGCGGGCGCTCCCCCGGGTGGACGTCCGGCCCGACCCGTCGCGCCCCGAAGGCACGGTCGACCCGAGCTTCCCGTTCGACCACCTCGTGGTCGTGATGATGGAGAACCACTCCTTCGACAACTACTTCGGCATGCTGCCGAAGCGCGGCCAGCCGCTCGCCGACGGCTTCCGGTTCGGTCCCGACGGGAAGCCGACGAACAGCAACCCGATGGCGCTGCCCGACGGGCGGCCGGGCCACATCACCGCGTACAAGATGCCGTCGGTCTGCCAGATGGAGAGCAGCCCGAGCCAGGCGTGGAACGCGTCGCACCAGCAGGTCAACGGCGGCCGCATGGACGGCTTCCTGCGCGCCGAGGGCAACACCGACTGCGCGATGGGCTACTGGGACGACGACACGCTGCCCTTCTACTACTCGCTCGCGTCGACGTTCACGCTCGCCAACCGCTGGTTCGCGTCCGCGCCGTGCCAGACCTATCCCAACCGGCGCTTCCTCATGGCCGGCACGGCATTCGGCCTCGTGTCGAGCGTCGTGCCGGGCCCGTTCGACGCGCCGCCCGCGAACGGCACGATCTTCGACCGGCTCAACGCACACGGCATCTCGTGGGCGAACTACTTCACCGACCTGCCGCAGACCGTGCTCATCCCGCAGATCGCGAAGAGCAACCCGACGAAGCTGCGGCCGGTCGCCGAGTTCTTCACCGACTGCGCGGCCGGCACGCTGCCCGCGGTGTCGTTCGTCGATCCCGACTTCGGCCTGCTCGACGTCATCGGCAGCCACGTGCCCGGCGACGTCATCACGCCGAAGGAACGGGCCAACGGCGCCGACGAGGAGAACCCGCAGAACATCCAGCTGGGCGAGGCGTTCGTCGCGCAGGTCGTGAACGCGGTGATGTCCGGTGCGAAGTGGGACCGCACGCTGCTCGTCTGGACCTACGACGAGCACGGCGGCTACTACGACCACGTGCCGCCGCCGCCCGCGGTGAAGCCCGACGGCATCCCGCCGAACATCGGCCCGAAGGACGTGCCGGGCGGCTACGACATGTACGGGCTGCGTGTGCCCGCGGTCGTCGTCTCGCCCTACGCGAAGCCGAAGGCCGTGACGAACGTGGTCCACGACCACACGTCGGTGCTGGCGACCATCGAGGCCTGGTGGAACCTGCCGCCCATGACACACCGCGACGCGGCGGCGACGACGCTGCTCGACTTCCTCGACCTGCACAACCCACCGGCGTTCCTCGACCCGCCGGCGCTCACGCCGGCCGCGGTGTCACCCCACCTGCTGGCCGCGTGCAGCACCGACGACCCGGGCGTGAAGCCGGTGTCCGACGCGAAGGCGGCGACGACGCACCCGACGAACCGCAGATCACACCGTGCGGCGACGGCGCCGACGGTGCGCCAGCCGGGCGGAGCGCTCGCCGCGACCGGCCTGCCGGACGCGCTGCCCGAGGTCGCGCTGCTCGGCCTCGCTGCCGCCGCCGCGTTCAGCGCGCGCCACCGCAAGACCTGGCCGGCCACCGCCGACCTCGACGACGCCACCTGATGTTGGGGACGTTCGGTCACCGGACGGTGACCGGACTTCCCCAACGTCGCCAGCCCCTCGTCGCGAAAGGTTCGGCGTGACCTGGGGGATGATGCTGCGCGGGAGCGGGACGAACAGAGGGTGGAAGCGATGAGAGCTCGGATCGTGGGGGTGCTGGCCGCCGCTGCCGCGGCGGTGGTCGCCGGGGCACCGGTGGTGTCGCAGGCCGCACCGGCCCGGCCGCACAAGACCACGACGTCGTGGTGCGATGCGGGCGCGACCGGCGCGTGCGTCGTGTCCGCGACCCGCAACGGCGTCGCGGTGACGAAGGACGACCCGAGCTGGGACATCATCGCCAGCACCGTCACCGGTGCGTCGAAGGACGTGCTGGTGTCGATCCAGCGCGTGACCGACGGCGACCCCTACGACCTGCAGACCACGTCGCTCACCGACGTCTGGAAGGTCACGATCGCGATGGGCGCGATCGTCCCCCGCGTCGTGTTCGTCGCCGGCGACGGCGTCACCGTCGACCGCCAGCCCGTCGACCGCACGGACTACGACGTCACCATCACCGCGAGCCCCGTCGTGACGACCAACCAGAACGACTGCGACCAGAGCAAGGCGACCTGGACGTGCGCGACGAAGGCGAGCTCGGAGCGCACCACGCTGTCGGCCGAGATCACCGACTACGGCTCCTGGGTGGACCCGGTGCAGCGCGCCGCGTTCTACGGGATGGACTTCTCCACGAACGTCGCGCTGACGACGATCCCGCCGAGCATCGTCTCGACCGAGACGCCCGGCGGCCTGCCCCCGGGAGCCGCCACGCACGAGCTCGACGTGCAGCTGGCCAACCAGCACAGCCACCCGGACAGCTCGACGTTCCTGGGCTTCGTGCACCTGGTGATCCCGAACGCGTTCCTCAAGGCCGTCTACGGCATCGACGACCCGTCGACCGTCACCGCGTCCGGGCTGACCGCGTCGGCCGGCGTCGGCATGGCGAAGGTCAGCGACGTGGGCAGCGCGCTGCGCGTCGACGCCACCGGCATCACGTTCAGCCAGCGGTTCCTCAAGGTGAAGCGCGGCTCGATCGCGCCGACGACGCCGAAGATCGGCAAGGTGCACCGCATCGGCGCGACCAAGGCGACGGTCGGCTACCAGCCGTCGAAGGCCCGCGGGTCGAAGATCCTCGGCTACACCGCCCGCTGCTCGGCACCGCACCACCTCGCGCTGACCGCGACGCGCACCAACGGCGTCATCACCGTGACCAGGCTGCTGCCCGGCGTGGCCTACACGTGCGCGGTGCGGGCCAATGCGAAGCACGCGAAGAGCGCCTTCTCGAAGCCGAAGAAGGCGGCCGCGCTGCCGTAGGTCAGCGGCCGTCGGCGGCGGCCTCGAGCTCGTCGACGTTCAGCTTGCCCATCGTCATCATCTTCGCCAGCGTGCGCCCGGACCGCTCCGGGTCCGGGCCGGTCAGGAGCTCGACGAGGCGCGTCGGCACGACCTGCCACGAGACGCCCCAGCGGTCCTTGCACCAACCGCACGGGCCGGCCTCGCCGCCGTCGGCGATCAGCGCGTCCCAGACCCGGTCGAGCTCGTCCTGCCCGTCGACGCTGACGCTGATGGAGAACGCCTCGGTCAGCTGGTGGTGCGGTCCGCCGTTGAGGATCTGGTACGGCCGGCCCGCGAGCTCGAAGTCGACGGTCATCACCTGGCCGGCCATCGGGCCCTCGTCGCCGTAGTGGCTCACGTGCTTGATGTGCGAGTCCTCGAACAGCGAGCAGTAGAACGTCGCCGCTTCCTCGGCTCCGCCGTTGAACCACAGGACGGGGGTCAGGGACAGCACGGTCATCGGGGCTCCTCGGATCGCGGTCGTTCGTCTCACCGGTGTCGACGCCTCGCACCCCGAAGACTCATCGGTGCGCACGGAGACGGTCAAACCCGACCTTCGACGTAGCTCGGACACCCCCGTGACCCGCCCGCCGAAGGTCTCGTTGTGGGTGCATGCAGCGCAAGGTCAGGAGCCTGTTCGGAGCAACCGCGGTGGCGCTCACCGCGGCCACGGTCGCCCTCGCCGCACCCGCGTCGGCGGCCACCCGCACGCCGTCCGTGGCGACGCTCGTCGCCCGCTGCACCACGCTGCACGCGCTGCCCGGCACCACACCGCGCGCCGCGATGTTCGCGCAGCTGCAGTGCATCCGCCGCACCGCGGGACTGCCCGCGTTCCGCGCCTCGACGCCCATCGCGGACGTCGCCCGGCGCTGGTCCGCGCAGATGGCGGGCGCCGACGGGCTCGAGCACAACCCCGACCTCTCCACCCAGCTGGCCGCGGTCGACCCGCGCTGGTCCGAGGCTGGTGAGGTCATCGGCTACGGAGGCGCCGGCACCGGCCAGGTGAGCCGCCTCGTCGCGGCATGGCTGCGCTCCCCGCACCACCGCGCGCTGCTCCTCGACCCGCACCTGCGCGTCATCGGCATCGGCCTCGCCACCGGTCACGGGCAGCTGTGGGGCACCGTCGACCTCGCCGACGCCTGAAGATGTGTCAACTTCTCATCAACTGGGCGAAACCGGGGCACGGGCCTGTCACCCTGGACGCACCATGCTCCGTTCCCTCGCCGCCGCCGCTCTGGCGCTGACCGCCACGCTGGCCGTGGCTGCGCCGGCACAGGCCGAGCCGTCGCCGGACGTGCTGGTCGCGAAGTGCGGGCACCTCACAGAGCCCGCGGGCACCAAGCCCCAGGTGCTCATGCTGGCCGAGATCAACTGCGCGCGGAAGGTCGCCGGCGTCGCGCCGCTGCACGGGTTCCGCGCGGTCGGCGGCGTCGCCTCGCGCTGGACGCTGCACATGGCGGAGACGCAGCGGCTGGCGCACAACCCGAACCGGGCCGACGAGGTCACGGCCGTCGATGCGCGGTGGACCCTGCTCGGCGAGATCGTCGGCGCCACCCAGACCGGCACGGGTGACGTCGACCGCATCACGACCTCGTGGTTCAAGTCGGCCGTGCACCGGCACGTGATCCTCAACCCGAAGTTCCACGCCGTCGGCATCGGCATCAAGCCGGGCAGCGGCTGGGTCTGGGCCACCTGCGACTTCGTCGACGCCTGACGGCGCTCAGGTGCGGCTGACGTCGCGGTACAGCAGCTCGAGCACCGAGTAGACCGCGAAGACAGCCAGCCCGAGCGCGGCGAGCACCAGCAGCGCGATCCCCCACGCATGCCGCGACAGCAGCAGCACCTCGGCGTCGAGGCCCTTCGCGTCGCCGGGCGCGACGTTGATCGCGGCGACGACGAAGAACACACCGATCGGGACCAGCACGACCGCGCGCGCCGCGATGCCGACCGTGCCCGCCACCTCCACGAGCTGCTTCACCCACCGGCGGGCGCGACGGATGCGCATGCCCTTCGCGTAGTCCTGCGTGAGCGCGCTGCGGATCTGGAACGCGCAGACGGTCAGCACGATCACGCCGATCGCACCGACGAGCACCCGTCCGGCCGGCGCGCCCAGCAGTCCGGCCGTCGTCTGCTTCTGCTGCTGCTCCGAACCGGCGCTGTGGTTGCCGGCGAGGAACGACACCGGCACCCACGCGACGGCGAAGCAGCCGATGCCTTGCAGGGCGGTGAGCACCCGGCTGCCCCACGAGCCCTCACGATCGCGCACCGCGGCCGCGACGCGGGCGATGCCGAGGGTGACGAAGCCGGCCGCCGCGACCGCGACGAGCGCCTTCCCCCACACCGAGCGGCACACGGTCGACAGCGCGCCGTTCGCGTTGTCCTGCGTCTGCTGGCCCCCGCCGTGGAGCAGCGCCACGCGCACCGTGAGCACGACGAGGGCGGCGTAGAACAGTGCGCGAGCGCCGAAGCCGATGCGGGCGACCCGGTCGACGGCGGCGCTGCGCCGGACGGCCTGCGCCCCCGCGCTGAGCCGGGCGACGACCGAACGTCTACCCGCGCGGGCCGCCGTGACCATGGTCCGGGCCCTTCTTCGGCGCCGGCGGCTTGGGGTTCGCCTTGGGCGGCGGCGGCTTGGGGTTCGCCTTGGGGTGCGGCTGGGCCTTCGGCTGCGGTGCCTTGAGCACCGGCGACGGGCGGTGCGTCACCACGGCGGCGGGGATGACCGGAGCGGCCGACACCGCGGCGGCCCCGGCCGGCTGCGTGCTCGCGACGGGTGCGGTCGGGGTCGTGCGCTTCGGGAAGGACCCCGCGTTGCTGACGGCGAGGCCGACGACGAGCACGACCGCGGCCACGGCCGCGGCGAGCTGCGCGAACCGCCGGGCACCCCACGCCGCGCCGGTCTCGGACGCGACGACCGTGACGTCGGGACGGGTGTCTCCGGGTTGACCCGCAGACGCCGCCGCGAGGGCCGGGCCGATGGCCGCGACCTCGTCGGCCGCGACGGGCATCGCACCGTCTCCGAGACCGGGAGCCGCCGCCGCTCCTACCTCGGCGGCCGCGACCGCGCCGACGGGCACGGCGACATCCGGGAACGCGGGTGCGTCCATGGCTTCGGTCGGAAGGTCAGCGGCGATCGTGCGCGGGGACAGCACGGCGGTCGCTGCGCTCACGCGGTCGTGCTCGAGGTCGGCGAGCACGAGCGGCAGCGCGGCCGCGGCGGTGCGCCGCGCCGGGTCGCGCTGCAGCATCCCGGCCAGTGCTCCGCGCCACGCGGGCGGCAGGTCAGCCGGGATCTTCGGATCACGGTGCAGGCGCGCCAGAGCCGCCTCGACACCGGAGCCGCCGTAGACGACCTCACCGGTGAGGCACTCGAGCAGCACGAGTCCGAGCGCGTACACGTCGGCCGCCCCGGTCACCTCGCTGCCGTCGACCTGCTCCGGCGCGAGGTAGGCGGGCGTGCCGACGAGCAGGCCGTGGCCGGTGAGCCGGGTCGTGTCGGCGAAGCGGGCGATGCCCAGGTCGGCGACGCGCACGGTGCCGTCGGGACCGAGCAGCACGTTGGCCGGCTTCACGTCGCGGTGCACGACGCCGCGGTCGTGCAGGTAGACGAGCGCGCTCGCGATGGCGCCGCCAATCCGGGCGGCCTCGTGCGGGTCGAGCGGGCCGTCCTCGATCGCGTCACGGAGCGAACGACCTTCGACGTACTCGAGCACGACGTAGCTCGGTGCGTCCGGATCCTCGGCGATGTGCGCGTCGTAGACGGTGACGAGGTGCGGGTGGGCGAAGCGGGCGAGCGCGACTGATTCGGCCCGGGCCCGCGCGCGACCGGTCGCGTCGAGCGCACCGGCGCGCACGACCTTCACCGCTACGTCGCGGTCGAGCCGTGTGTCGGTGGCCCGCCACACCGTCGCGGTGGCGCCGTCCCCGACGACCTCACGCAACGCGTAGCGCCCATCGAGCACGCTGGCGGAGCGCGTGTCCATGAGAGGTGCCGTACCCGGCCCCCGCCGCGCCCACACCCGGCCGGCGCCGTCACCACCCCCCTGGCCGACATCGGGTTTGTGGCAGATCCGAGGAGCCGAAAGCCGCCACATCCCCGATCTCGACCAACGGTCGTCCGGGCCGACATCGGGTTTGTGGCAGATCCGACGGCCCGAAAGCCGCCACTTCGCCGATGTCGGCCTAGTCGTGGACGGCGGCTTCGGCGAACTTCGCCCGGTGCTGCGCCTGCGCGGCGACCTTGCGGGCCGCGTCGCGCAGCTGGCGGGCCGACCGCTCGTCCGCGGTGGACTCCCGCAGCTCGGTCCGGGCCTCGTCCAGCGCGTCCTCGAGCTCGGCCACCCGCTTCTGGGCGGCGTCGAACCGGGCCTCGGCGTCGGCGACCGCGAGCTCGGTCGCGGCGAGCTCCTCCTCCGCGCGGATCGCCTCGGCGCGCGCCTCCCGGGCCGCCTTCTCCAACGCGGCCCGCTCGCGCTTGCGCTTCTCCTCGTCCTTCGCGTCTTCCGTGTCCGCGTCTTCCTTAGCCGCCCCACCGTGGCTCGGCGCGGAGCGTTCCGGCGCGCGCACGTCGATCGACTGGCCGGCGCCGTCCGGCAGCGTCACCGCATCGGTCAGGTCGGCGTTGCCGAACCCGTCGGCCGAGATCGCCCGCACCAGCCGGCCGGTCAGCACCGCCGCCGCGGCGCTCTCGTCGGACAGCGCGGCCTGCAGGCTCATCTCGACCTCACGGGCGACGGTGTCGCCCACCTTCCGCCCCGCCGCGGCCGCGATCTGTTGGGCCTCGACGGCGAGGGCCCGGACCACGTGCGTGCGCTGCCGGGTGAGCTCCCGCAAGGCGTCACCGTCGAGCGTGGCCTGCGCATCGCGCATCGCGGCACCCAGGCCGAGCAGCTCGCCCACCTGCTCGCGCCGCTCACGCACGAGCAGGTTCATGAGGCCGGCGCTCACCGTCGGCTTGCGCCAGGACCGGATCGTCGCGGCATCGGCCTTCGCCGCCTTCGCCGCCTCGTCGCGCGCCTTGGTGAAGTCCTCGACCGGCAGCGCGTAGAGCGCATCGGCGATCGCGGTCAGCCGGTCCGCGTCGGCTCGTTCGGAAGCAGGGGGGGCCGCCTCGTCGTTGGTGACGACGTGCAGCGTGCGCTCCTTCGCCACGCCCCCAGCATCCCGCCTCGGAAGGTTCCGGGCCCCCGTGTGGTTGACCCTGTACGATGGGTAGCAGGTCTTCGTGATTGCTTTGCCGCTCAGCCCCGGCACTCAGAGTGCCGATGAGGAGAGCGAGACCTGAACTTCGTCCGCCGGACCCCCGGCGTACTTCCCCAGCTCCACCGGCCCACCCTGGGCCGGCCGCCAGGAAATGAAAGTGAGGCGGCGACATGATCGACGACTTCGGTCCCTGGGACGACTGAGCACCGCTCGTCTCCCCTCGAGGCCCCGGCACAGACGCCGGGGCCTCGCGCACGTCTAGGGGTTCCCGAACCTGCGCTTCACGCG
>DASZYF010000163.1:0-4117 GCA_035545535.1 Mycobacteriales bacterium
GCCGGGCCGGCGTACGGCGCGCAGAAGCAGCTGAGGGCCGCAGGCGACGCTCCGGTGGCCGCCCCCGCGGCGTCCGCGCCGGCCGGAGCCGCGACCGGCGGGGTGGCGACCACCACGACGAGCGGGGCCTCGGGGGCGAGCAGCGACGGCAAGGCGCTGCCGTTCTCCAACCCGACCGAGCGCACGAAGGGCGTCGTCGAGCCCGACATCGTGCAGACCGACGGCCTGCACGTCGTGACGCTCGAGGGCACCACGCTGCGCGTGCTCGACGCGCAGGACCCGAAGCTGCTCGGCAGCGTCGACCTGCCCCTCACCGCCAACGGCGCGAACATCCGGGTGCTGCTCGACGACAAGACGGTCGTCGTCATCGGCGGCACGTCGCTGCAGCCGGTGGATCCGCGCGCGACGCACAGCACGACGACGATCGACGAGGTCGACATCACCGACCCGACCGACCCGACGGTCGCCCGCACGCTGCAGGTGGACGGCGACGTGGTCGACGCCCGGCTGCTCGGTGGCATCACCCGGCTCGTCCTGCACGCGGGGCTGCCGCGCCTCGCGTTCGTCGAGCCGTCCGGTGGCAGCCAGGCCGCGCAGAACGCCGCGACCAAGGCCAACCAGGAGATCCTGCGGCACAGCACGATCGCGGACTGGCTGCCGACGTACACGTTGGCCGACGGCAGCGACAACCCGCTCGCGCAGGGCAACCTCGTCGACTGCGCGCACGTCGCCCGGCCGCAGAAGCTCGACGACGTCGACCTCCTGACCGTGCTCTCGCTCGACCCCACGAGCATGAAGGGACCCGAGGGCGCGCTCGCGGTCGAGGGCGCCGGCAGCACCGCGTACGCGACCGGTGAGCACGTCTACATCGCGAGCGGCGAGGGTGGCGGCGGCTTCCCCATCACGTGCGGTGGCTACGGCGGCGCGGTCTTCTGCCCCGACTACGCCCGGCCGGTGCCGTGCTGCCAGCGCGTCACCGGCGCCGACGCGACCACGCAGGTGCACCTGCTCGACGTCGAGGACCCGGCCAACACCTCCTACATCGGCTCGGTGTCGATGCCCGGCACGCTGCACGGCGACGACGCGCTCGACGAGCACGACGGGGTGCTGCGCGTCGCGACCACCCAGGACGGCGGCACGACGATCACGACGTTCCACATCGGCGCCGGCGGGCTGACGAAGCTCGGCACCTCCGGCGCCATCACGCCGGGCGAGCAGGTGACGGCGGTGCGCTGGATCGGCGACCGCGCCTACGTGGTGACCACGCGCCAGTACGACCCGCTGACCGTGGTCGACCTCGCCGACCCGGCCAAGCCCAAGGTCCGTGGCCACCTCGACTCCCCGGGGTACGCGACCTACCTGGTGCCGAGCGACGCGGACCGGCTCATCGGCATCGGCTACGACGGCCAGCACCGGGTCACCGCCTCGCTGTACGACGTGAGCGATGCCGACCACCCGAAGGTGCTCGAGCGGACGCGCCTGGGCGGCTACTACACGCCGGCCGACACCGACCCGCACGCGCTGCTGTGGTGGGCGCCCTACCACGTGCTGCTCGTCGTGGTGCAGGGCGACGAGGGCGTCTCGAAGGTCGCGACGGTCGACGCCCGGTCCGACGGGCTCAAGCTCGTCTACGCCTTCACCCACGCCCACCAGCCCGGCGCGGCCGACGCCGCGATCCAGCGCGCCCTCGTGATCGGGCCGCACGTGTGGACGTTCAGCCCGCGCGGCGTGCTCGTCAGCTCGCTCTCGGCCGGGGTGGAGGAGGCCTGGGTCGCCAACCGCTGAGGGGCGGATCGTCCCCAGCGGGAGGCTCCTCCGGCTCCTCAATAGAGTGACCGCGTGCAGAAGGTCCTGATCGCCAACCGCGGAGAGATCGCCTGCCGGGTCGCGCGCGCCTGCCGCGATGCCGGGCTCCAGAGCGTCGCCATCTACGCCGAGCCCGACGTCGACGCGCTCCACGTGCGGGTCGCGGACGAGGCCTACGCGCTGGGCGGCACGACCCCGGGCGACTCCTACCTCGTCATCGACAAGGTGCTCGACGTCGCCAAGCGCTCCGGCGCCGACGCCGTGCACCCGGGCTACGGCTTCCTCTCCGAGAACGCCGAGTTCGCGCAGGCCGTGATCGACGCGGGGCTCACCTGGATCGGCCCGCCGCCCGCTGCCATCGCCTCGCTCGGCGACAAGACCGCGGCGCGCCACATCGCGCTGAAGGTCGGCGCGCCCCTCGCGCCCGGCACCGCGGACCCGGTCAAGGGCGTCGACGAGGTGCTCGCGTTCGCGCAGGAGCACGGCGTCCCGGTCGCCATCAAGGCGGCGTTCGGCGGCGGCGGCCGTGGCCTCAAGGTCGCCCGCACGATGGAGGAGATCCCCGAGCTCTACGAGTCGGCGGTCCGCGAGGCGACGGCGGCGTTCGGCCGCGGCGAGTGCTTCGTCGAGCGCTACCTCGACCGCCCGCGCCACGTCGAGACGCAGATCCTCGCCGACAAGGACGGCAACGTCGTCGTGGTCGGCACGCGCGACTGCTCGCTGCAGCGCCGCTACCAGAAGCTCGTCGAGGAGGCCCCGGCCCCCTACCTGTCCGAGGCGCAGAACAAGGCGCTGTACGACGCGAGCAAGGCCATCGCCAAGGAGGCCGGCTACGTCGGCGCCGGCACGTGCGAGTTCCTCGTGGCGCCCGACGGCCTCATCTCCTTCCTCGAGGTCAACACCCGCCTGCAGGTGGAGCACCCGGTGACCGAGGAGGTCAGCGGCTGGGACCTCGTGCGTTGGCAGTTCGCCATCGCCGACGGCGCCTCGCTCGAGGGGCTGGAGGACCCGGCGCCGCGTGGGCACGCGATCGAGTTCCGCATCAACGGCGAGGACGCGGGCCGCAACTTCCTGCCCGCGCCCGGCACGGTCACCAAGGCCGTGTGGCCGCAGGGCCCCGGCGTCCGCGTCGACACCGGCGTGGAGAGCGGCGACGTCATCGGTGGCGCGTTCGACTCGCTGCTCGCGAAGATCATCGTCGTCGGCGACAGCCGCACGCAGGCCATCGAGCGGTCCCGGCGCGTGCTCGACGAGACGGTCGTCGAGGGCATGGCGACGGTGCTGCCGTTCCACCGCGCCGTCGTGCGTGACCCCGCGTTCGCGCCGGCCGGCGAGGACACGCCGTTCGCGGTGCACAACCGCTGGATCGAGACCGAGTGGAACAACGAGGTCGCGCCGTTCGCCGGTGGCGCCGACGCCGAGGAGCCGGGTGCGCGCGAGCGCATCACGGTCGAGGTCGGCGGCAAGCGACTCGAGGTCGTGCTGCCCGAGGGTCTCGGCGCGGGAGCGGCACCCGCCGCGAAGAAGGCCGGGCCGCGCAAGGCCACCAAGGGCGGCGGCGCCGCGGTCAGCGGCGACGCGCTCGTCGCGCCGATGCAGGGGACCATCGTCAAGGTCGCGGTGGAGGACGGGGCGACGGTCGCGGCCGGCGACCTCATCGTCGTGCTCGAGGCGATGAAGATGGAGAACCCGGTCAGCGCCCACAAGGCGGGCGTCGTCAAGGGCCTGTCGGCCGGCGTCGGCGAGGTCGTGCCCAGCGGCACCGTGCTCGCGACGATCGAGGACGCGTAAGCACCGACCCATGGCTCGGCTGCCCGGCGATCCCACGCCGTGGGAGCGGCTCCGCTACGTCGCGGGGCAGACGTTGCCCGCCCGGCACCGCGAGTGGGTGCGCCACGACCTGACGGATGCCGGCTGGCAGGTGCGCCTGCTCAGCGGCATCGCGGTGCTGCTGACGCCGTTCGCGGTCGCGTGCCTGTTCCTGCCCGCGATCGACGTGCTGTCCCGCGTGCTGCTGATCCTGCTGCTCTACGTCGGGATGGTCATCACCATCGGCCCGGCCGCGCAGCAGATCCGCAACCGCCGCCTGCACCGCCACGGCCTCCCGGTCCCCCGCGACCCCGACGAGGAGTGGCGCCGGCGCAACTCCGGCTACTGACGCCCGCCGTCCACAGCTTCCGCGCTTCTGCCTGCTTCGAGGTCGGCCCATCCGACTAGGATCGATTCGGGGGCGACTGTCGATTCCTGCTGCAGGACAGCAGGATTCCGTGTCGGACCCGATACCTAGCTTTATGGTCATGACTGCTGCTGC
>DASZYF010000164.1:0-16291 GCA_035545535.1 Mycobacteriales bacterium
TCTTGGAGCTGGGGGGGGTGCGCGCCTGCGCGCGCACCCGCCCGGAGGACTGCTAGCCGATCGCGGCGACGGCCGTCTTCGCAGGGCCGTCGATCGCGTCGGGGAGCGGTGCGTAACCGAGATCGCCGGCCGACTTCTGCCCGTCACCGACCGCGTAGGTCAGGTACGCCTTCAGTGCAGCGGCGTTCTTGTTGCCCTTGGTGCAGACGATCACGTAGCTGATCGCGCTGACCGGGTAGGCGTCGGCGGCCGACGTGGTGTAGTCGGGCGTCACGCGGGTGTCGCCCTTGCTCGTGTCGAGCTTCGCGGTCGACAGCGCCGAGGAGACCGCGGCACCGCTGGGGTCGACGTAGGCACCGGAGGTGTTCTTCACCTTCGCCGGCGTGAGGGAGTTCGCGAGGGCGTACGAGAGCTCGGTGTAGGTGATGGCACCCGGCGTGCTCTTCACGAGACCGGTCACGCCGTCGGAGCCCGACGCGGACTGGCCGCCGGGGAACGTGAGGTCCTTGCTGGTGCCGAGCGTCCAGTCGGTCGGGTCGGCCGCGGTCAGCCACGACGCCATGATCCCGGTGGTGCCCGAGGAGTCCGAGCGGTGCACCGGCTGGATGGTGAGGTCCGGGAGCGTGGCGCTCGGGTTGTCGGCCTTGACGGCCGGGTCGTTCCACTTGGTGACCTTGCCGGAGAAGATCTTGGCGATCAGAGGCGCCGAGACCTGCAGGCTGGTGACGCCGGGGATGTTGTAGGTGAACACGGCCGCACCGGCGGTGATCGGGATGTGCTCGGCGGTGTTGCCCGAGCCGCAGCGCTTGTCGGCGCTGGCCTGCTCGTCGTCCTTCATGAGGGAGTCGGAGCCCGCGAAGTCGACCGTGCCGTTGATGAAGGCTTGGATGCCGGCCCCGGAGCCGATGCCCTGGTAGTCGACCTTGAGGCCCTTGCAGGAGCTGCCGAAGTCGCTGATCCACTGCAGCTCGATGTTCTTCTGGAACGTCGAGCCCGAGCCCGCGATCGAGCCGCTCGGGCAGTTCGACGAGCCGCCGGTGCTGCTCCCACCCCCGTTGCTCGACTTGCTGCTGCCGCAGGCGCCGAGCGCGACGGCGCCGGCGGCTGCGAGGGCGACCGCCGTGCCGAGGCGGGTGACCTTCACATGCGTCTCCTTCGGTGAGGTACCGCCCGGAGCGGCGGTTCACCGGACGGTAGGAAGGTCAGGAGACGGCGCCGCCGACACCAGGTGAACGGCGTCTGAACGCGAGTCCCCATGCCCGTGAACGAGGCTCGGGGGCGTCGGTGAACAGCAGATGACTTGCAGGTGGACGCATGCGGTCCAGGTCGGGAACGCCGGCCCGGGACCGGCGCAGATCAGGCTTCGCGAACGCGGCGGCGGCGCACCGCAGCGGCCGCGACGAGCAGCAGCGTCGCGGCCAGCGGGAGCAACGCGTCGAGGCCGGTGGCGGCCAGCCCGTTGCCGGGCGCAGTGATCGTGGGCGTCTTCGTCGGTGTCTTCGCGGGTGTCTTCGCGGGCGTCTTCGTCGGCTGCCGCACGGGGGTCGTCGTGCTCGCGGTGAACACGTCGGGGCCGAACGCCTGCACGCCCGTGGCCTGGCCCGCGTAGCCGAGGTGGGGCAGTCCGTAGAGGTCTTCGACGGTGCGCAGCAGCGAGTAGTGGTTGTACGGCTTCGTCGAGACGGTGCCGGGCTTCACCAGCGGCGACAGCACGATCGCGCCGGTGCGGCCCCCGCCGGAGCCGACGATCGACGGGATGCCGGAGATGTCGGTCGCGGCACCGGCGGCCCGCGGCGTGTTCGCCGGGACGGTCTGCTCGTCGCAGCAGCCGTCGGCGTCGGCCTTCCCGTCACCGGCGCTGGTCGCGGCCGCCGCCTCGTCCCAGGTCACGACGAGCATGCCGTCGTCCTTGTAGGCGGGGCTCGCGAGGATCAGCGGGATGTACTTCTTGAGCCAGAGGTTCACTGCCGACAGGCCGTAGCTCTTGCCGCCGGCGACGTCGGGTCCGTTGCAGCCGCCGGAGTCGTGCCCGTCGTCGCAGAGGTTCGGCGTGATGAAGGAGTACGCGGGTGTGCTGCTCGCCGCGGCGAGGTCGGTGCGCAGCGCGGGCTCCAGTGGTGCGACGTGGCCGACGCACGGACCGTCGATGAGTGAGTGGAAGTAGACGAACGGGTTGTGCCGCGCGGCGTACTGGTCGTCGGGGGCGGCGGTCTGGGTGTCGTCGAGGAGGTTCTTGACGGTCGGCTGCCCGCAGGCGGGGTTCTCGCGGCCGGTCTGCTTGCCGAGGTCCTCCATGTAGCCCTTCCAGGACAGGCCCTTCGCGGCCAGCTGGTCGGCGACGGTCTTCACGATCGAGGGGAAGACGCAGCCCTGGCCGATGGCCTGCCCGTCCGGCCCGAGCAACGGCGCGGTCAGCTTCACGTCGTCGTACTGCTGGCAGTCGGACTGCGTCCCGATGTTGGGGCCCTGGCCGGAGACGAGGGCGATGTAGTTGGGGAGGCTGAAGTGGGCGATGCCGTAGTACTGCTGCAGGAGCGCGCCCTTCTTCGCGAGGTCGAGCAGGTAGGGCGCCTGCGTCGTCGGCGTGAAGCTCTCGGCGTAGGACTTGTTCTCGAGCACGACGATCCAGACGTGCTTCACCGTCGGCAGGCCGAGCGCGGCGGCGCCGGGCGCCTGCACGGCAGCGGGACGCATGGTCGAGGGCAGCGTCGCCGCGGCGGCGATGCCACCGCCCGCGAGCGCGGCGGCGGTCAGGACGGCGAAGATCGGTCGGCGCACGCAGGCAGTGTGCCTGCCGAAGACGAGCGCTACGTGAACGAACGCACGACCACGGGCGCGTCCGCGGTCTCGCTCTCGCTCGGGAGGGCCGTCAGCGGCTGGCTCACGAACTTGTAGCCGACGTGCCGGACGGTCCCGATGAGCGCCTCGTGCTCGACACCGAGCTTGGCGCGCAGGCGCCGCACGTGCACGTCGACGGTGCGGGTGCCCCCGTAGTAGTCGTACCCCCACACCTCCTGCAGCAGCTGCGCGCGGCTGAACACCCGGCCCGGGTGCTGCGCGAGGTACTTCAGCAGCTCGAACTCCTTGAACGTGAGGTCGAGCGGGCGACCGCGCAGCTTCGCGGCGTACGTCGTCTCGTCGATGACGAGATCTCCGGCGCGGGTCACCCCTTCCTCGCGGCCGGCGCCGTCCGTCGTGGCTGCCGCCGACCGGCCGGCGGCCAGGCGGAGCCGGGCCTCCACCTCGGCCGGACCGGCGTCGTCGAGCACCACGTCGTCGACGCCCCAGTCAGGCGCGACGGCGGCAAGGCCGCCTTCGGTGACCACCACGATGAGCGGCGTGGTCATCCCCGTCGTGCGCAGCAGGCGGCACAGCCCGCGGGCGGCGACCAGGTCGCGCCGGGCATCGATGAGCACGTGGTCGGTCGCGGGCGCGTCCAGCAGGGCGGCGGCTTCGAGCGGCGCGACCGTCACGCGGTGACCGAGGAGCCCGAGCGCCGGGAGCACCGCGGTGGGCGCATCTGCGAACGCTGGGGTGAGGAGGAGGAGTGACGACACCGTGTCTCCCGTTGCTGGGGGAAGTCCATTGGATGACGGCGCCGTTGCCTGCAGGGAAGGATAGCGGAGTGCGGCGGCTCCCTCCCGTGACCCTGCCGGGTGAGGCGGTGACCCTGGTCACCGTCGACGGGGTGCGCCTGTCCGCCTGGCACGTTCCGCGCTCGGATGCGGCCGGGGCGCCCGACATGTCTCTGTGCGTGGTGCTCCTCCACGGCTTCACCGGCTCCCTGCGCCGTCCCGCGGTGCAGGCGGTCGCGCGCGGTCTCGCCGCGCACGCCGCGGTGCTGCTCGTCGACCAGCGCGGGCACGGCGAGTCGGCCGGCGTGTCGACGCTCGGTGACCTCGAGGTGCTCGACGTCGACGCGGGCATCGCCGCCGCCCGCCGCCTCGGGTACGGCCGTGTCGTCACGCAGGGTTGGTCGATGGGCGGTTCCTCCGTGCTGCGCCACGGTGCGCTCGCCGCGGGTGCGGAGGGCGGCCGGGCGCGCGGCTGGCCGGTCCGCGAGGCGCCCGACGCCGTCGTCAGCGTGTCCGCCGCGAGCCGCTGGGGCATCCGCGACACCAAGCCGATGCGCCGCCTGCACTGGGTGGTCGAGAGCCCCCTCGGCCGCGGCGTCGGCCGCTTCCTCGGCGCGCGGATCGATCCGGTGGGCTGGCCGGAGCGCTCGCCGCTGTCACCGGCGGAGGCCGCGCGGGCGCTGACCGTGCCGCTCCTCGTCGTGCACGGGGACCGTGACGGCTACTTCACGCTCGAGCACCCGCGCGCGCTCGCCGCGGCCGCCGGGGACCGCGCGCAGCTGTGGGAGGTCGAGGGCTTCGGGCACGCGGAGAACGCGGCCGACGCGGCCCTGGTCGACCGCATCGGCGCGCACCTCGGCGAGCTCGTGGACGCCGCATGAAGCGCGCCGAAGGCGTCCTCGTCGTGCTGATCGCCGCGCTGGTCGCGGCCGGTGGTGCGGCGGCGGGGTGCTGGTGGTGCGCCGCGGGGCTCGTCCCGCTGCAGGTCGGTCTGGCCGTGGGCCTCGCGCGGCGCCTCTCGGTCCCGAAGCCCGCCGTCACCGCCGCGCTGGGTGTCGTGCCCGCGTTGGTCGCCGACGCGGTCGCCGCGCACCTCTCCGATGGCCGGCCCCGACCGGTGGTGGCGGCGCTGGCGCTCGGCGTGGTCGCGGCGCTGGTGGCCCCGCTCCTCGAGGAGAAGCGCGAGGTCCCGGCGCTGCTCGCCGGCGTGAGCGGTGTCGCGCTGTGCACCCTGCCCGCCGTGCTGGTCACCGCCCGTGCGCTCGAGCACGGCCGTCCCGCCACGGTCGCCGCGGTGGGCGCCGCCGCCCTCGTCGGCCTCGTCTCCGTGCTCGTCGGCCGCGGTCGGGCGCCGCACCTGCTCGGCTTCGCCGGAGCGCTCGGCGTCGCGGCGATGATCGCGCGGGCGATCGTCGGGTAGACCTGACGCATCGCGCTGACGCAGAGGATGTTCGGCATGGGGCTCGTCAGGAGGTTCGTGACGCTCGTCGTCGTCCTCCTGCTCCTGCTGCTCGTCGCCGACCGGGTCGCGGCCTACCTCACCGCGATCGAGCTCGAGAGCCGCGTGCAGCGCTCGGAGCACCTCGCGCACAAGCCGCACGTCGTCGTGCACGGGTTCCCGTTCCTCACCCAGGTGATCGGGGGTCGCTACGACCGCATCGACGCGACCGTGCTCGACCTGCCTGTCCCGCAGGGCACCGCGGCGGGCGGGCTGCAGGTCTCCGAGCTGCACGTCACGTTGCGCGGCGTGCACGTGAACCTGCGCGACCTTCTGCACGGCGACGTGCGGCGGGTGCCGGTCGACCGCGGCGACGCGACGGCGCGCGTGAGCTACGCGCAGCTCGATGCGGCGCTGAACCAGCAGGTGCCCGGCGGCCTCTTCACCGTGCACACCTCTGATGGCGGGTCGGGCCAGGTCGCGCTTGCCGGCACGTACTCGGGCGTCGGCGGTCCCGTGTCGGTGCGCGGCGTCGCCGGCGTCACGATCGCGGACGGCCGCGTGCGGGTGACCCCGGTGCCCAGCACCCTCGCCGCGTTGCCCTCGATCGTGCGGGATCGGGTCATCAGCGCGCTGACGGCATCGTTCGGCCTGCCCGCGCTGCCCTTCGACGTGCACCTGCAGGACGCGCACGCGACCAAGGACGGCGTCGTGCTCGCGGCCACCGGAGAGCACCTCGTGCTCGTGCGCCCGTGAACGCTTCGTCGTTGTGGGCATGCGGACGGTCGGTCTACTGTTGCTCCACCATGAGGTCGCTCGCGTTGGTCCGGCGTCGCGCCGTCGATCACTGCCGCGTGCACGCCTCTCTCTGTTGCCGCTGAGCGGCGGTCGCTAGCGCCTCGCTCCGCGAGGCATGTGCTTCCCACCACCTCTGCACGGCTCTGCCGTGCGCGCGCCCCGGCGCGCCCTCCATCGCCATCGCACCGTGTGCACCCGCTGGGAAGGAAGTGATCGCATGAGCCGCGCCGACAACCTGGTCGACGCCGCCTGGGTGGAGGCCCACCTGGACGACCCGAAGGTCGTGCTCGTCGAGGTCGACGAGGACGTCTCGGCCTACGACAAGGGCCACATCCGCGGGGCCGTCCGCCTCGACTGGAAGACCGAGCTGCAGGACCCGGTCAAGCGCGACTTCGTCGACAAGCGCTCGTTCGAGCAGCTCCTGTCGAAGAAGGGCATCGCCAACGACGACACCGTCGTGCTCTACGGCGGCAACAACAACTGGTTCGCCGCCTACGCGTACTGGTACTTCAAGCTCTACGGCCATGCCGACATCAAGCTGCTCGACGGTGGCCGCAAGAAGTGGGAGCTCGACTCGCGTGAGCTCACCGACGAGGTCCGGCCGCGGCCGGCGACCGAGTACGTCGCCAAGGACCAGGACCTCTCCATCCGGGCGTTCCGTGACGAGGTCGTCGCGGCGATCGGCACGAAGAACCTCGTCGACGTCCGGTCGCCCGACGAGTTCACCGGCAAGCTCCTTGCGCCCGCGCACCTGCCGCAGGAGCAGAGCCAGCGTGCCGGGCACGTGCCGACGGCGATCAACGTCCCGTGGTCGAAGGCGGCGAACGAGGACGGCACCTTCAAGAGCGACGACAAGCTCCGCGAGCTGTACGCGGCGGCCGGCCTGAAGGACGGCGTGGAGACGATCGCCTACTGCCGCATCGGTGAGCGCTCGTCGCACACCTGGTTCGTGCTGCAGGAGCTCCTCGGCCACACCGGCGTGAAGAACTACGACGGCTCGTGGACCGAGTACGGCTCGCTCGTAGGCGTCCCGATCGAGAAGACCGCCTAGTCATGTGCGGCGCACCGGCACAAGAGCTCTCACTCGAAGGGATCGACGTGGGTCAGGAAGCAGTGGTCCAGGGAACCGTGACCAAGGGCGGCGAGCCGGTCGGCGGTGCGTTCGTGCGCCTGCTCGACGGCAGCGGTGAGTTCACCGCCGAGGTCGTGACGAGTGCGACGGGGAGCTTCCGCTTCTTCGCCGCGCCGGGGGAGTGGACGCTGCGCGCCCTCGCGCCCGGGGCGACGGGCGAGGCGAAGGCCACGGCGGCGCTCGGCGCGGTCGCCGAGACGTCCATCTCGCTCAGCTAGCCACACCGGTGCCGTCCCGGCCGGGAGGACCGGCCGGGACGGCATCGAGTGGCGCGCTGTGGATGACGGCGGGCCGCGGCCCGGCCGGCGAGGCATCCTCACGCGGTGCTCCGTCCAACCCGTGCGCTGCTCGCGCTGGCCCTCATCGCGCTGGGGACGGCCGGCTGCGGCACCGGCGCGACTCCGCCGCCGGTCGCGGCGCCCGCGGGCGCGGACGCGGTCGCGGTGCCCCGCGACGCGTTCGCGGCGACGGTCGTGCGTGTCGTCGACGGCGACACGATCCTGGCGCGCGTGGGGGGCAGGGGCGCGAACCTGCGCGTGCGCCTGCTCGGCATCGACAGCCCCGAGTCGGTGAAGCCCGACACCCCGGTCGCCTGCTACGGCCACGAGGCGTCGAGCCTCACCGCATCGCTGCTCCCGAAGGGCGCGCAGATCCGCGCGGCCTACGAGAAGGAGCACCAGGACCGCTACGGCCGCGAGCTCTGGGACGTGTGGCTGCCCGACGGCCGCTACCTCGAGACCGTGCTCGCCGCGAGCGGCACGGTGCGTCCGGATCCCTTCAAGCCCAACATCGCCTACGCCGCGCCGATCGAAGCCGCGGCGCGGGAGGCCCACGACGCCGGCCGGGGTCTGTGGGGCCGTTGCTCGTTCCACGACGCGTTCCCGGAGGTGCGCCAGTGAGATGCGATCGAGCCGTCCGCCGCTTGTAGGGTTTCGCCGGTGGCGACTCGTGGTGCGGTTGCGCAGCCGGTGCCGCACCTCCTGTGGCCGCAGGCCCGGGCGTTCTGCCTGATCCCGGCCCTCGCGACGGTCGTTGCTCTCGCGTTCGCTTTGCACAGCGCCTTCGGGATCATCTGGCCCGACGAGATCTACCAGACGGTCGAGCCGGCGCAGCGCGTCGTGCACGGCTACGGGTTCACCTCGTGGGAGCTCCACGACGGTCTGCGCAGCTGGCTCGGGCCGGCCGCGTTCATGCCGGCGGTCGAGATCGCGAAGCTGCTCGGCATCACGACGGGGCTCGGCGTGCAGACCGTCGTCAAGGTCTTCCTCATCTGTGGTGCGGCGGTGACCGCGTACGCGACGACGCGGCTGACGCAGGCCTTCGAGCGGCCCGGCGCGACGCTCGTCGCTGCCGCCGCCGTCGCTACGTCGCCGCTGCTGCTCGTGTACGACCTCCACTCGTTCGCCGAGGTCGTCGTGCTGCCGATGGTCGTGGGCGCCTTCGCCTGGGTGCGCAGCGACCGGCCGCGGGCCGCACTGCTCGCCGGCATCACCATCGGCCTGGCCGCTGCCATCCGCGTGCAGGTGCTGGTCATGGTCGTGGTGATCGCCGTCCAGCTCTGGCACGCTGAGCGCGGCGACCGCTCCCGGCGGCGGCTGCGCGGCTTCCTCGTCGGTCTCAGCGGCCCGGTGGTCGTCGCCGGCTTCCTCGACTGGGCGACGTGGGGGTACCCGTTCGCGTCCTACTACCGGTACCTGTCGTTCAACCTGACCTCGGCCGCGTCGCGCGAGTACGGCACCGAGCCCGCGGGCTTCTACCTCGATCACTTCTGGCGCACGGCCGGCCCCGTCGTGGCGGTCGTCCTGCTGGGCGGATTCATCGTCGGTGCGCGCATCGCCCGGTGGGAGGCGTGCGCGGCGGTCCTCTACGTGCTCGCGCACGCCCTCGTGCCGCACAAGGAGCTGCGCTTCCTCCTACCGGCCGTGCCCCTCGTCATCGTCGTCGCCGCCGTGGGCTGTGCGGAGGTCGGCCGCATCGCGTCACGCCGATGGCCCGCTGTGCGGGCCGTGCCCGACGGCGCGGCCGCCGGCCGAGGGTTCCCTGAACCAACGCTGGGAGCGGCGCGCTTCGCCGTCCTGCTGGTCGTGGTCGGAGTCGCCGGGCTCGTGGGCGCGCACGACGTGCGCACGATGGACACGGGCTCGCTCACGGGCGGCATCGCCTCCAGCTCGTCGTCGGAGTGGGGCGCAGAGCAGAGCACGAACGTGCTGCTGTCCCGTGCGGGCGCCCGCTCTGACGTGTGCGGGGTGCTGCTCGCGAGTGAGGCGCCGATCTGGACGGGCGGCTTCTCCTACCTGCAGCGCGACATCGGCCTCTACGCGCCCGGTGACCTGTCGATCCCGTCCGACGGCACCCTTCCCGGGCAGATCAACGCCATCATCGCCCCGACGACCAGTGCGGCACGGGCTCCTTTCGTCGCGGTGACCAGCGACGGGCCGCAGACGCTCTACGTGCGACCCGGCGGCTGCACTGCTGCGCCGGCCGGCTACACGCGGACGTTCCCCAAGCAGTGAACCGACGTCCGGGCTGACGTTGTGCGGGCCGCGCTCGGCCCGTTCGCCTCCGTTCACCTCCCGTTCGCACGACTTCGGCCGTCATCGGCAAAGGTGTCCTCATGCTGCGGGCCCCCACCTGTAGGCGATGGTCGGCTTCGGCAGGCCTCAGCCTCCGTCGTCGCCTCGCCGGTCTCGCCACGTCCCTCGCGGGCGCGTTGCTCCTCGCGACGCTGCCCCTCGTCCTGCCGCACGCGCTGACGCCCGCGGCGGTCGCCGCGGCGCCGGCGCCCGGTGTCGTGCTGCCGGACGGCCGCCTCGTGACGCCCGCGGGCTCGCCGTACGACCCGCGCCGCGCCGCCGGCGACGCGAGCTACGACCTCGGGGACTTCCCGCTCGGTCTCGCCCTGTCGCCCGACGGGCGCTACGCGGTCGTCAGCCTCAACGGCTACGGCACCGGCCAGCCGCACGGGTTCAACAGCTTCTGCGAGCAGAACCAGAGCAAGGCCGGCGTGGCCTGCCCCGGCGTGCCCACGCGCCTGCAGGTGAACCCCGAGCTGCGCGCACCCGACGAGGGCCTCGACGTGGTCGACCTCCAGACCGGCAAGGTCGTGCAGGTCTACGCGGTGCCGCCGACGAAGGGCTACTTCCCGAACGGCCCGAGCTCGTGCGCGGCCAAGACGCTCAACTGCTTCGGGCAGGGCCTCACCTTCTCACCGGACGGCACCCACCTCTACGCCACCGGCGGCGGTGACGACTCGATCTACGACTTCACGTGGAGCGCAGGCACTCTCACGCTCGCGCACCGCGTCGCGATCGCGAGCCTGTCGGCGTCCGCCCCGTCAGAGCCGGTCATCGGCACGGCCGCCGGCTACCCCCGGGCGATCGCGGTCGCGAAGACGGCGCGCGGCCTGCGGCTGCTGGTGGGCGACGAGTTCGACTCGACCATCGAGCTGTTCGACATCGACGGCGGCAAGGCGCCGACGCTGCTCGCACAGGGCCTCGTCGCCGGAGGCGCTCCCGGTGCACTGCCGGTCGCGTACCTGTACGCGGCCGCGACCAGCCCCGACGGTCAGTGGGGCTACATCACGGCCGAGGGCACCGGCGTCGTCTACGCGATCAACCTGGCCGCGTTGGAGGCGAGCGGTCCGCTGACGACGCTCGTGTCGTCGCAGGCGAAGCCGCTCGCACCGGCGATCGCCCTGCCGGTCCCGCTCACCGGTGTGGACCATCCGACCGGCCTGTCGGTGTCGCCCGACGGCATGACCCTCGCGGTCGCCGGAGCCAACAGCGACACGGTGGGCTTCGTCCCGCTCGTCGCCGGCATCCCGACCGGCGCGAGCATCACGACCGTCCGGCTGTCCGCCGTCCCGGGCCGCCCCGGCACCGTCATCGGCTCGACGCCGGACGACGTCACGTGGTCGCCCGACGGGCACCGCGCCTACGCGGCGCTGGCCGGCGACGACGCGGTCGCCGTGCTCGACACGAGTGCCCTCAGCCCGGCGACGCCCCCGACGGTCCTCGGCTTCATCCCCACCGGCTGGTACCCGACGGCGGTCGGCGTCGGACCCAAGGACGGCCGCATCTACGCGGTTGCCGCGAAGGGCCTGGGCAGCCGCTACGTCGCGGGGGTCGGCGGCTACACGCCCGCGCCCGGGAAGACGCTGCCCACCGGCGCGGCGGTGCCGAGCAGCGACTACTACGACGCGGAGAACATGCCCGGCCTGCTGACCCGCGTCACGCCCCCGAGCAGCGCGCAGCTGGCGACCTACTCCGCGACGGCGGCGACCGACGTGCTGCACGCCGGCGGCCTCGACCAGCGTCCCGCGCAGTCACCGATCCCGGCCGTGCTCGGAGACCCGTCACCGATCAAGCACATCGTCTACATCGTCCGCGAGAACCGCACGTTCGACCAGGTCTTCGGCGACCTCGCCCTCACCCGCAAGGACGTCGACGCCGACCCCTACGACCAGACGCTGGCCGCGGCGACGCCCAACGCGCACGCGCTCGCCGGCCGCTACGCGATCGCCGACCACTTCTTCAGCGACGGCGAGGCGAGCGTCCAAGGCCACTGGTGGACCAGCTCCGCCGTGTCCAACGACTACATCGAGAAGAGCTGGCGGCAGAACTACTCGCCCCGCGGGCGCCCCGGCGACGCCGCGGTCGTGCCGGTGACGGTCCCGGAAGGGTGCTCGATCTTCCAGGACGTGCAGCGCTACGCCGTGACCCACCCGTCGTTCACCTACCGCAACTACGGCGAGCTCGTCGGCCTGGCCGACCCCAACAGCAACGTGGGCTCGCTGCAGTACAACCTCTGTTCCGGCGGCGGCGCGATCGACCTCGCCAGCAACAGCTTCAGCGATCCCAACTACCCCGGGCAGCAGCAGCTCGTCCCCGACGACCGCACGCGCGCGGCGGAGTTCCTGAAGGACAGCGGGTTGAAGCTCGACGGTTCGAGCGCCGGCAACGGCAACAGCCTCCGCAACTTCAACTACCTCATCCTGTCCGAGGACCACACCAGCGGTCTCGCCGGCAAGCAGACCCCGCGCAGCGAGGTGGCCCAGAACGACGCCGCGCTCGGGCAGATCATCAGCGGGCTGTCGAAGTCGAAGTACTGGTCGTCGACCGCGGTGATCGCGGTCGAGGACGACAGCCAGGACGGCATCGACCATGTCGACGGGCACCGCAACGTGCTCGTCGTCGCGTCGCCGTGGACGAAGCACGTGAGCGGCGACGGCTGCCAGGTGCCGGGCTACGTCGGGCACAACCACTACGACCAGGCCGGCGTGCTGCGCACGATCGAGCTCATCCTGGGGTTGCCGCCGCTGTCGGCCTACGACGCCGGGGCGACCCCGCTGTACGACCTGTTCCAGTCGAAGGTGTCGCTGTCGCCGGCCGACCTCAAGCCCTACGACGTGGCCCCTGCACCGCCGTTCATCGACGAGACGGTCGCCTCGCTGCCGAAGACCGCGAAGAACCAGACGCTCATCGCGTACTCGCGCACGCTGAACACCACGAAGCTCGACGCCGACGAGCCGGGCATCGAGAGCGTGCTCTGGCAGACGCTGCGCCCGGAGACGGTCCCGCTGGAGCTCGCCCGCAAGGTCGGCCTCGCCGGCGGGGCGTCGGACGAGGCGGGCGAGACCGCGTCGGCTTCTCTCGACACGACGGCGGTCGACCTCTCCCCGGTCGAGGCGCGCCCCGGGCGCGCACCGGACCTGTCCACCGTGACCGGCCTGCCGCTGGCCCCGCACGAGAAGGTCGTCTGCGCGAATCCGGTCGTCCTCAAGCACCCGGCGAAGCCCGGGCAGCTGCCGACGCACGTGCGCAAGCCCGGCGGATCGCTCGCCGCCACCGGCCTGTCGTGGTGGCCCGCCTGGCTCGGGCTCGGCCTCGTGCTGCTCGCGGTCGGGCTGCGCCTCTCGCTGCGGCGCGCACCAACAGACGTCGGGGGTCGGTAGGCGAGGGGCGTCAGTAGACGAGGGCCTGGGCGTCGGGGGCGAGCACCTCCTCGACGAACGCCGCCGCTCCTGCGATGTGCACGCCGTCGACGAGATCGTCCTCGGTGAGGTCGCGGCGGGCGGCGCACTGCACGCACACGGTCAGCCGGCCACGCTCGGCGATGGCGTCGCGCAGGGCCGACAGCGGCGCGGTGTGCGGGAGCTCGAACTCCTCGGCCCGGCCGGGGACCGCGAACCAGGTGGCCTCACCGGTGAGCCAGAGCGAGACGAAGGCGCCGGATGCGAGGGCGGCCGCGGCCACCGTGAACGCCTGGGCGGCGCGCTCGGGGTCGTCGGCGCCGGCCGTGGCCTTGATGACGAGGACGCGGGTCACTCGCCGAGGCTAGGAGGCCCCGGGAGAACAGGTCGTCAGGCAGAGAGGTTCGCCGTGAGCGCGGCGAGGCGGGCCCGGGCCGGCCGCGGGGTCGGCACGGCCGAGGGCGTCTCATCGGCGGGCGGCGCGAGCACGGGCTCGGGGTCCGCCTCGAACGCGACCGCGGGGGCCACCGGAGCGGCGACCGCCACCTGAGCGGGCACGTCGACGGGCAGGTGCACGGTCGCGGGCGCGCTCGCGGGAGTCCGGACGAGCCAGCAGCCCGGGTCGCCCGCCGGCAGCAGGGTCGCCGGACCGAGGTCCGCGACCTTCTCCTTGCGACGCAGCAGTCCCATGGCGCCACCTCCCGCTCCGGACCGCCCCTTCGGGCCGGTCTGATGGTTCCTTCGGCCGGTGCGGGCGGGTTCCGCAGCGGCGACGCGCCCAAGGCCCGCTGCTCCGTCCGGGCGAGTGCCGTGCCTACCCTCGGCACATGGTCATCGGCGCGGAGATCACGCTGCTCGGTGTCGGGCTCGCCGCGGTCGTGGCGTGGGCCGGCTGGCTCGCCGTACGCCTCGGGCGCCGCGACGCCGGTTCATGATCATGACCGGGTGGTCATAGGCTCCGCGCTCGTGGACTTCGAGCGGACGCCCGAGCAGAAGGCCTTCTACGACGCGACGGTCGCGGTCGCGCGCGACCTGATCGCCCCGGGGGCGGCGGAGCGTGACCGCGAAGGTCGGTTCGACCGCGCGGTCTGGGACGGCCTGGGCAAGGCCGGTCTGCTCGGCCTGGTGATCCCCGAGGAGTACGGCGGCGCCGGCGCCTCGATCATCGACACCTGCATCGCCAACGAGGCGCTCGCCTACGGCGGGCACGACGCGGGCCTCAACCTCTCGCTCGGCGCGCACTGGGTCATCGGGACCGTCCCGATCTGGCTGCACGGCTCCGAGGAGCTGAAGCGGCGCTGGCTGCCCGGCCTGTGCAGCGGCGAGCTCATCGGCGCGTGGGCCTCCACCGAGCCCGAGGCCGGCAGCGACGCGGCCGCGCTCCGCACCACTGCCGTGCGCGACGGCGACGACTGGATCATCACCGGCTCGAAGATCTTCATCACCAACGGCCCCATCGCCGACGTGTGCACCGTGCTCGCGAAGACCAGCGAGCGCGGGGCGTCGGCGTTCGTCATCGACACCCGCACTCCGGGCTTCAACGTCGGCCGCGAGCTCGACAAGCTCGGCTGCCGATCGTCGCCGACGTCAGAGATCCACCTCGACGCCGTGCGCGTGCCGCACTCCTGCATGCTCGGCGCGCAGGACGAGGCGCTGTGGCGCATCGCGTTCGAGTGCTTCGACTGGGAGCGCACGGTGATGATCGCGGGCAGCGTCGGCGGCATGCAGGCAGGCCTCGAGAACGCGATCGCCTATGCGAAGCAGCGCGAGCAGTTCGGGCGGCCCATCGCGCACCACCAGGTGATCGCGCACAAGCTCGCCGACATGAAGATCAACGTCGAGATCTGTCGCACCGCGGTGTACCGCGCGGCCTGGCTCAAGCAGGAGGGCAAGGAGCACGCGATGGAGGCGTCCATCGCGAAGGCGCTCGTCGGCAAGCTCTCCGTCGAGAACGCGCTCGAGGCCGTCCAGATCCACGGCGGCTACGGCTACCTCAAGGACTTCCCGGCCGAGCGGTCGCTGCGCGACGCGAAGCTCGTCGCGATCGGTGGCGGCACGACCGAGATCCAGAAGATGATCATCAGCCGGTTGCTGCTGGCGGACTGACGCCCGTGGCACCGGCCGGCGGTCGCATCACCTCGCGTCCATGTGCCGCCGTCCACCCGTTGCCACCAGACTCGCGGTGATGAGCAGGGAAGACGCGGCGCCGCTGCACGTCCGCGCGGCGACCAAGGCGTACGGGCCCGTCACCGCGCTCGGCGGCGTCGACCTGACCGTGGACGCCGGGGCGGTGCACGGCCTGCTGGGCCCCAACGGCGCCGGCAAGACCACGCTGCTCTCGGCGGCGCTCGGGCTCACCCGGCTCACCTCCGGTGAGCTGCTCGTCTTCGGGCGCGCGCACACCGAGCACGGACCGGCCCGCGCGCTCCAGGGCGTCGCCGGGTTCGTCGACCGGCCGCGCTTCCACCCGTACCTGTCCGCCCGCCGCACGCTCCAGCTGCTCGCCGACCTCGACGGACTCGACGGGCGGATCCACGTCGACGCGGTGCTCGAACAGGTCGGGCTGGCCGATGCGGCCGGGCGCCGCGTCGGCGGCTTCTCGACCGGGATGGTGCAGCGCCTGGGCGTCGCCGCCGCGCTGCTGCGCCGGCCCCGGCTCCTCATCCTCGACGAGCCGACCGAGGGCCTCGACCCCGGCGGCAGCCGCGACCTGCGCGACCTGCTCCGCGCGCTGGCCGACGACGGGTGCGCGGTCCTGCTCTCGAGCCACGACATGGCCGAGGTCGAGAGCACGTGCGACCGCGCCACGATCATCGCGCGGGGCCGCGTGGTGGCCGACGGCTCGCTCACCGCGCTCCGCGCGCAGGCGCCGGCGCCCCTGCACCGCCTGCGCACCTCCGACGACGATGCGGCGCTGCGCGTCCTCGCCGCCAGCCCCGGTCTGCACGCCGAGCGCGCCGACCCGGGGCTGACCGTCGCCGGCGGCGTCGCGGCGGTCGATGCAGGGATGCTCGCGCTGGGTGCGGCGGGCATCGCCGTCCGCGCCCTCGAGCTCGCGGTCCCCCCGCTCGAAGCGCTCTTCTTCGCGTTGACCGACGAGACCACGTCCGCCGCATGACCGCCTCCCGAGCCGGCTGGGCCACCGTCTGGAAGGTCGAGCTCGTGCGGCTCAGCGCGCAGGCGCGGGTCCGGGTCGGGCTGCTCGCCTGCCTGCTCGGGCCGCCGCTGTTCGTCGCCGCGATGGCCGTGCAGAGCGGCACGCCGAGCGACACGCTGTTCGGGCGCTGGGTGCACGAGTCCGGCTACGCGGTGCCGTTCGTGGTGCTCGGCTTCGCCGGGCAGTGGGCGATCCCCGTGCTCATCGGCATCGTCGCGGG
>DASZYF010000165.1:0-24658 GCA_035545535.1 Mycobacteriales bacterium
CCACCCGGTGAGGCGGTCCCCCGGGCGGGGCATCCCGGCCCCGGGCAGGCCGGCCACCGCGGACGCTGCCCGCATGACCCGCCCGCTCGCGCTGCTCGCGGCCGCGCCGCTGCTCGCGGCGGCGGCGGGCTGGCACCTGGGGCTCGCCCCGCCCGCCCCGGTGCCCGCGGGTGCTCCGGACCGGGCCCCGGGCCCGGTCTGGGTGGCGCCGCTCCCGGGGCCACTGCGGGTCACGCGGGGCTTCGAGCCGCCCCCGACGCCGTACGCGGCCGGGAACCGGGGCGTGGACCTGGCCGGGCGCCCGGGGGAGCCGGTGCGGGCGGCGGGCGCCGGGGTGGTCGGCTTCGCCGGGGTGGTGGCGGGGACCGGCGTGGTGACCGTCGTGCACGCCGACGGCCTCAAGACCACCTACGAGCCGGTGCTCGCCGGGGTGCGGACGGGAACGCGGGTCGGTCCTGGCCGGGTGCTCGGGCGACTGCTGCCCGGACGGGCGCGCTGCCCGGTGGCCGCGTGCCTGCACTGGGGGCTGCTCGACGCCGGGGGGACCTACCGGGACCCGCTGCTGCTCCTGCGCCGCGGTCCCCCGCGCCTGCTGCCGCTGCGCTGACCCGGCGGTCGCTTCAGTTGACCCGGCGGTCCCGGCCGGCCCAGTAGGGCTCCCGCAGCTTGAACTTCTGGATCTTGCCGGTCGCGGTGCGCGGGATCTCGGTGCGCAGCTCGACGCTCGTCGGGCACTTGTAGTGCGCCAGCCCCGCCCGGCAGTGGTCGATCAGCTCGCGCTCGGTGGCCGCCGCACCGGGCACCAGCACGACGAGCGCCTTGATCGTCTCGCCCCACTTCTCGTCGGGCACGCCGATGACCGCGACCTCGGCGACCGCCGGGTGGCTGAAGAGCCGGTCCTCGACCTCGATCGACGACACGTTCTCGCCGCCGGTGATGATCACGTCCTTCTTGCGGTCGCTGATCGTGAGGTAGCCGCCGTCGTCGATCGTGCCGCCGTCACCGGTGTGGAACCAGCCGCCCTCGAGCGCCTCCGCCGTGGCGTCGGGGTTCGCCCAGTAGGAGGCGAGGACGTGGTTGCTGCGGGCCAGGACCTCTCCCTCGGGGTCGACCGCGAGCGTGGTGCCGATGCCGGGCACGCCCGCGCGCACCAGGCGCTCCGCCCGCTCGCCCGGGGACAGCCCGTCCCACTCGCTGCGGGACCGGTTGACCGTGAGCAGCGGCGCGGTCTCGGTGAGGCCGTAGATCTGGATGAGCTCCCAGCCGAGCTCGGTCTCGACCCGTTCGATCGTGCGCGTCGGCGGCGGTGCACCGGCGACGACGATGCGCGTGCGACCCGCGCCGGGGATCGGGCCGTCCCACGTGGCCGCCGCGTCGAGCACCGCGGCGACGACCGCGGGCGCGCCGCACAGCAGGGTGACGCCGTGATCGTCGATGCGGCGCAGGATGTCGGCGCCGTCGACCTTGCGCAGCACGACCTGCGGGACGCCGAGCCCGGCGAGCGCGAACGGCATGCCCCACCCGTTGGCGTGGAACATTGGCAGCGTGTGAAGGTAGACGTCGCGGTCGGTCACGCCGGCGTGCAGCGCGAACGTCACCGCGTTGAGCCAGAGGTTGCGATGCGTCATCTGCACGCCCTTGGGGGATGCCGTCGTGCCGCTCGTGTAGTTGATCGTCGCGGTGGCGTCCTCGTCGCGGTCCGCCCACGCCGCGGGGGCGCGCTCGAAGCGGAGCAGCGCCTCGTCGCTCTCCTTGCCGAGCCGCAGCTTGGCCGGCACCGACGTGGTCGCACACGCGTCGGCCAGCTCGGGGTCGAGCAGCAGGGTCTCCGCCCCGCTGTGCTCGACGATGAACTGCACCTCGTGCGGCTGCAGGCGGAAGTTGATCGGCACGAGCACGCGACCGGATCCGGGCACGGCGTAGAGCAGCTCGAGCAGCCGGGCCGCGTTCTGGCTGACGACGGCCACGCGCTCCCCCACGCCGACGCCCAGCTCGTCGAGCCCGGCCGCGAGCGCGCGAGCACGGACGTGCAGGTCGCGGTAGGTCACGCGGCCGAGCGAGTCGCTCGTCGTCGGCTCGTCGACGACGCCGGTGCGGTCGCCGTAGACGAGCGCGCCGCGGTCGAGGAAGTCGTTGACGGTCAGCGGGACGCGCATCCGCCGAGTCTGCACCCGGGACGTCAGCCCGGCTGGTCGCCCTCGAGGGCCGAGGGTCAGCCGCGCTGGTCGGAGAGCTTGCCGCGCAGCTGCAGCACGGCCTTCGTGTGCATCTGGCAGATGCGGCTCTCGGTGACGCCGAGGACCTGCCCGATCTCCGCGAGCGTGAGGCCCTCGTAGTAGTAGAGGGTCACGACGATCTTCTCCCGCTCGGGCAGCGTGTTGATCGCCTTGGCGAGCAGGACCTTGGTCTCCTCGGTCTCGAAGACCTGCACCGGGTCCTCGACCCGGGTGTCCTCGAGGGTGTCGACGAGGCTGACCTTGTCGCCGCGCTCGCCGCCGACCGACAGCAGCTCGTCGAGCGCCACGACGTTCACGTAGCTGACCTGGCTGAAGATCGAGTGCAGGTCGCCGAGCGCGATGCCGAGCTCGTCGGCGACCTCCTGCTCCGACGGCGTGCGGTGCAGACGGGCCTCGAGCGCGGCGTAGGCCTTCTCGACGTCGCGGGCCTTGCTCCGGACCGAGCGCGGGATCCAGTCGATCGAGCGGAGCTCGTCGATGATCGCGCCCTTGATGCGGCTGATCGCGTAGGTCTCGAACTTGATGGCGCGTTCGAGGTCGAACTTCTGGATCGCGTCGATGAGGCCGAAGATCCCGTAGCTCACGAGGTCGGCCTGCTCGATGTTCGGCGGCAGGCCCACGCCGACGCGGCCGGCGACGAACTTCACCAGCGGCGAGTAGTGCAGGATCAGCCGCTCGCGGGCAGCGAGGTCACCGGTGCTCTTGAAGACGCGCCACAGCTCCGCGATGGCCGGGTCGACCTGCCCTCGCGCCGGCTTGGGCGCCTCCTCCTCGAGCTCCTCGTCCGAGGCCAGGGCGTCGTCCTCGACCTCGCCGGCGGCGTCCTGGACGTCTTGCTCGACGGCGTCCACCTCTGCCGGCACGTCGGCCGTCGCGTCTTCGGGTTCGGTCACGTCGACCGCGTCCTTGGTCCCGTTGGCGGCGGCAGCCCGCCCCCGGGCCTTGACGGCGGTCCCGGTGCGCGAGCGCGCCGCGCGACCCTCACCCGATGGGCCCGCTCGCAGGCTCCCGGCGCCCGAGCCCTCAGGCACGGGGGTGCGCCCGCTCATACGCTGCCCTCAGTCTGTCCGCCGTCACGTGGGTGTAGATCTCCGTCGTCGCGAGACTAGCGTGCCCCAGCATCTCCTGGACGCTGCGCAGATCGGCTCCACCCTCCAGGAGGTGGGTCGCGGCGGCGTGCCGCAACGCGTGCGGGCCGACGTCGGCCACCCCGGCGCGGCGCGCGGCGCGGTGCACGACCCGGCGGACCTCGCGCACGTCGATCCGCCCGCCCCGGGCGCCGAGGAACACCGCGTCCCCGGCCGCGGGCCCGGCGAGGACCGGCCGGCCGGTGTCCAGCCAGGCCCGGACCGCCGTGGCGGCCGGCCCGCCGAGCGGCACGACGCGCTCCTTGTCGCCCTTGCCGAAGAGCCGGACCATCCCGCGCGCAAGGTCCAACGCGCGCCGGTCGAGCCCGGCGACCTCTGACACGCGGGCGCCGGTGGCGTAGAGCAGCTCGCACAGCGCCGCGTCGCGCCGGACCAGCGCCTCGGCGATCTCACCGGGCAGGTCGCTCGGGATGTCCCCGGGCACGTCGACGTCGTCGCCGGTGCCGGCCGCCGCGCGCCGGGCGGGCGCCTCGACGAGCGCGCCCGCGTCACTCTGCGTGAGCACGACGGGCAGGGTCCGGTGCGCGCGGGGGCTGGCCAGCCGCACGCCGGGGTCGGCCTCGAGCACGCCGGCGCGGGTTGCCCAGGCGGTGAACACCCGCGCGGCGGCGGCACGGCGGGCGAGCGTGGTGCGCGCGGCCCCCTCCGTGCGCTGCCGGGAGAGCCAGCTGCGCAGGACGGTGAGGTCGAGCTCGCGCGGGTCGGCGTGACCCATCCGCCCGGCGTGGTCGAGCAGGCTCGCGACGTCGGCGACGTAGGCGCGCACGGTGTTGGGCGAGCGCCCGAGCTCGGCGCAGAGGTGCTCCTCCCAGCCCTCGAGGAGGGCGTGGGCGGCCGGCGAGAGCGCCTCGATGGCGAGCGCGGTCCGTCCCACCCCCTCGACCTTCGGTCCCGAGCGCCGGTTCCGCAAACCGCCACGCCGGAAGTTGAACGTCGAAAGGGTTCGTCAGCGCTCAAAGGCGAGCGTCTCGCCGATGGGGCCCACCTCCTCGAGCACCTCGTCGACGCTGGTGACCAGGCGCGAGCCCTCGTGCCGGCGGAGCAGGTCGTGGGCGCCGCGGCTCTCGACGCCGGTGATGCGCCCCGGCACCGCGCACACCGGCCGGGCCAGCGCCCGTGCATGGGCGGCCGTGTTGAGCGCGCCGCTGCGCAGGTTGGCCTCGACCACGACGGTCCCCCGGGTGAGAGCGGCGACGATCCGGTTGCGGGACAGGAACCGCTCCTTGCGGCTCTCGAACCCGGGCGGGAGCTCGCTCACGAGCAGGCCGCTGGTGACGATCCGCTCCAGCAGCTGCTCGTTGGACCGCGGGTAGAGCTGGTCCGGCCCACCGGCGAGCACCGCGACGGTGGGGCCGCCGACCGCGAGGGAACCACGGTGCGCCGCGGCGTCGATGCCGAACGCGCCGCCCGAGACCACGCACCACCCGCGGCCGGCCAGGCCGGACGCGAGCTCGGAGGCGACGAGCTCGCCGTACGGCGAGGAGGCGCGCATGCCGACGATCGCGACGCTCCGATCGGTGACCTCGGCGAGGTGCTGCGGACCCCGGACCCACAGGGCGTACGGCTGCGCGATCTCACGAGCGCGCACGAACGTCTCGCGAGCCAGCTCGTCGACGCGCAGCGGCCACTCGTCGTCGCCGGGGATGACCAGCCGGCCGCCCAAGGCGGCGAGCCGCTCCAGGTCGGCGTCGACCTCGCTCGGGACGAGGAGCCCGGACCGGATCGCCCCGAGCCGGCGCAGCGTGACAGCGCCACCGCTGTCGACGAGCGATGCGGCGATGCGCTGCTCACCGGGAGGCGTGCACCGGCACAGCGCGGCCCGCGCCCACCGCTCGTCGTCCGGTCCGCGGCCGGCGACATCACCGTCGCTCATCCGAGCCCCTGGCGCAGTGCGACCGCTTCCTTCACGTGCCGCTCCTCCGGCACGTCGCTGCCGTCGAGGTCGGCGAGCGTCCACGCGACGCGGAAGACGCGGTCCATGCCGCGGGCGGTGATGCGGCCCCGGTCGGCCTCGTGGTTGAGCGGGCCCATCGACGCGAGCGGCGGGTGCCAGTGCTGGCGCACCTCGGTGCCGGGCACCTCACCCCACGAGGACCATGGCGTGCCGCGCAACCGCAGGTCGGCGCGGTCGCGTGCGGCGGCGACGCGGCGGGCGACGTCGGCGGACGGCTCGCCGCGCACGGTGCCGTCGAGCAGGTCGGCGCGCGAGACCGGCAGCAGCCGCAGCCGGAGGTCGACCCGGTCGAGCAGAGGACCGGAGAGCTTGCCGAGGTAGCGACGCCGCACCGTGCGCGTGCACTCACACGCCTCGTCGCCCTGCCCGGACGCGCGGGCGCACGGGCACGGGTTGCTCGCGAGCACGAGCGTGAAGCGCGACGGGAACGTCGCGCGCGCGGCGGCGCGGTCGATGACGATGTGCCCGCTCTCGAGCGGCTGGCGCAGCGCATCGAGCGTCCCCGATGCGAACTCGGCCGCCTCGTCGAGGAACAGCACGCCGCGGTGCGCGAGGCTCGCCGCCCCGGGGCGGATCTGCGCGCTGCCCCCGCCCACGAGGGCGGCGGTGGACGCGGTGTGGTGCGGCGCGCGGAACGGAGGGCGACGGAGCAGCGGGCGACCGGGCGGCAAGACACCGGCCACCGAGTGGATGGCGCTGACCTGCAGCGCGTCGTCGGTCGTCAGCGGCGGGAGCAGACCCGGCAGCCGCTCGGCCAGCATGGTCTTCCCGCAGCCCGGCGAGCCGACCATGAGCACGTGGTGCCCACCGGCCGCGGCGATCTCCATCGCCCGGCGACCCTCCTGCTGGCCGACCACCTGCCGCAGGTCCGGTCCGGGCGGTTCGGGCTCGAGGTCGGAGAGGTCGACGGGGTCGGGTTCGAACTGGTCCTCGCCCTTCATGACGGCGATGAGGTGCGCGAGCGTCGAGATGCCGCGGACGTCGGCGCCGGGTACGAGGCGTGCCTCGGAGGCCATCGCCGCGGGCACCAGCACCCGCTCGAAGCCGTTGCGCACCGCGGCGAGCACGGACGGGAGCACACCGGCCACGGGTCGCACGCGGCCGTCGAGGCTCAGCTCGCCGAGCAGCACGGCACCGCGCACGACGTCCGGGGGCACGCGGTCGTGCGCGATGAGGATCGCGGTGGCGATCGCGAGGTCGAACGCGCTGCCGGCCTTGCGCACGCTGGCGGGGCTGAGCCCGACCGTCACCTTCATCTGCGGCCACGCCTCGTGCGCGTTGACGATCGCCGCGCGCACGCGGTCACGCGCCTCGCTCACGGTGGCGTCCGGCAACCCGACGACGTGGAACGAGGGGACGCCGGTGTGGATGAACGCCTCGACCTCGATGATCTGGCCTTCGATGCCGTGCAGGGCGACCGAGCGCACGGTGGCGAGCGCCATCAGAACGCTCCCCGCACGTGATCGACCGTGAAGCCGTCGCGCCCGCGCACGATGCTGATGACGTCGAAGCGCACGACGTCGACCCGCAGCCCGCTCTGCCGCAGCCACGCCATGCCGAGCCGGCGCAGCCGGGCCTGCTTGTCGGGGGTCACCGCCTCGAGCGGTGAGAAGCCGGTGCCGGTCCGCGTCTTCACCTCGCACACGACGAGGTCACGCCCGTCGCGGGCGATGACGTCGATCTCGCCGGGCAGCTCGCGCTCGCGGCAACGCCAGTTGCGGTCGAGCACGACCATGCCCGCGGCCTCCAGCCGCTGCACGGCCAGGTCCTCGCCGTGCCGTCCGAGTGCGTCCTTCACGCGCACGCGCACCACCTCCGGACGGAGACGGTCGCCCGTCGTCACGGCCGGTGACGCGCGGAGGTCCGCTACCTGTGCATGGCCGCGTGCGGTGACCGCGCCGGCATGCACCGGCCCGCCGCGTCAGTGCGTGTACTGACCCCAGAGCGTCCGCTCGGGGACGGGCGGATCGTCCACCCACACGGCGTGACCGCCGGCGTCGGCCTGCAGCTCGAGCACCGCCGGGATCAGGCTCGGCTCGACCTCGACGCGCACCTCGTGCACGCGGCCGGGCGTGCCCGATGCGGGCAGCTCGAGCAGCGCGACCGGGTCACCGCCCTCGTGCGGCTGCGCGTACAAGCGGAGCGTCGGTGACGGACCGTCCGTCTGCACGTCGAGGAGCATCGTGCGGCCGCTCGCGTCGGCCGGACGCACCGACCACGCGACGTGCGTGCCGCTGTGCGTGCGCGCGTCGATGGCCGAGAGCGGTCCGAACACGGGCTCGCCGTCGACCATGACGACCGGCACCACCGCGAAGTACCACGGCCGGCCGTCGTGCGGCGCGGGGACGTTGAAGCCGCCGTCACGTGCGAGGTCCTCGACGGTGACCGGACGCCCGCCGTCGCTGTCGCCCGGCGCGGCGGGTGCGCGGTCGCGGCGCCACAGCACGAGCGCGTCCTGCGCGCCCTCGGGGAAGGCGAAGCGCAACGTCAGCGCGGTGCCGGTGTCCTCGACCCGCAGCTCCTCGACCGCGCCGATCTCGGGACGGCCGTCGGGGACGTCGCTCGTCGCGGCGGACGGCTGCGAACCGACGGCGACGGTGACCTCGACGCCGGGCGTGCGCAGCACGCGGCCGTTGTCGATGCGCTCGAGCCGGATCGTGTACGTGTAGACGAGCCCGGAGCGCGCGTCGGTGTCGCGCCAGCGCGAGCCCCGCACGCGGTTGCGCCGCAGCGGGCCGTCGCCCGATGAGACGACGCGCCGCTCGATCACGACCTCGGCGTCGCCCGCGTCGTCGGGCAGCGTCCAGGTGAGCGTCACGCCGTCCGGGCTGCTCGCCGCGCGCACGCCGAAGACGTCGGACAGCCCGACCCAGGGCGGCGTGGCGACCGGGTGGCTGCGACGCGGCCCGCTGCGCGCGGTGATCTCCCACCACACCTGGCCCTCGCCCGGCGCGGGGGGCGCGGTGACGTCGGGGTCGACCGTCTCGGTGCGGGCGGTGGCACCGACCTGCGTGATCGTCCGGCCGCTGGCCGGGTCGGCGTGCACGCGGCTCACCTCGTAGGTGACGCGGCGGCCACCGTCGGGCGCGCTCCACGTGATGCGCAGCTCGCCGTCGACGAGCGCCGCGACCGGCGACACCGGCCCGGGCAGCGGGATGTCGGCGAGCCCCTCCCGCGCGGCGGGCAGGTCGGCGACACGGTCGAGGACCGCGAGCAGCGCCTGCTCGCGCTCGGACTCGTCGGCGATCTCCATCGCCCGGTCGGCGTCGGCCCGCGCGGCCGAGACCTCCGCGTCGAGCTCGGCCGCGCGCGCCGCGGCGGTGACGCCCGAGGGACCCACCGACTCCGGCGCGAGGTCGGCCAGACCGCGAGCCCGCGACATCGCGGCGACGAGGTGGTGCAGCGTCACCTCGCGCTCCACCTGGCGCCACTCGTCGGCGACGACCGCCGGGTCCGGGCCGGCCGGAGCCGGCGGCTCGACCGGAGCCGGCGCGGGCTCGACCGGCCGCGCGGGCGGCGGCGACGCGTGCCCGCCGCGCGCGGGCGGCACGGGGACGGGCAAGGCCGCGGGCGGCACCGGGCCGGCACCCGGCAGCGCGCCACCGTGGCGCTGCTGGCAGTCCGGGCACACCTGGTACGCGGGCGGCCGCATGGTCGTGACCGCGACGCCGAGCGCTCCGGCGGCGGTGCGCACGACCGCCCGCGCCTGGTCGACGGTGAGCGACGGGTCGGCGTCGATCACCTCGCTGATGAGGACCTCGACGTCCGGCGGCCAGAGCTCGCCCTCGACGATCGCGAGCTCGGCGACGCGGTCGCTGATGCGGGTGGTCGCGTCGTCGAGGGCCGCGGCGAGCATGGCCGCACGTTCGGCCGGGTCGAGCAGCCGCGCCTTGACGTGCGACAGCACGTCCGCGTGCACGGTCTTGTCGCGGTCGAACGGGCGGCGCGAGTTCTCCTCGAAGCGAGCGTCGTAGCGCTCGTGGAGCTCGGTCTCGCTCGCGGTGGTCGGCAGGCCGAGGTAGGCCCACAAGGAGCTCGCCTCGCGCCGGTGACCGCGCAGCCCGAGCTCGTCGAGCGCGGCGCGGATCTGGCGGCGCACGGCGGCGGGTGCGGCCTCGACACCCCCACCGTCCTCGACGATGCGATGGTGCGCGAGCACCTCGTCGAGCGCGGCGGCGCTCACGCCGTCCCGCTTCGCGACGCGCGCCAGGACCTCGAGACGCGAGCGGGGCACGCCACCGTGGCGCGCGACGACGGCGGTGACGAGCCGCTCGATGTGACCGGTCTTCGCGGTCTCGGCCGCGCCGGCGGCCGCGGTCGCCAGCACGCGGGCGGCGCGGCGGCGCTGCGGGTCGAGCAGCACGTCCTCGAGCTCGCCGCGCCGGCGGACCAGCTCGGCGGCGACGCCCTTGTAGCGCGGGTGGCTGCGCTCCTTCTGCCAGAAGCCCGCGACCTCGGCGAGCCGCGCCCGCAGCGCGCCGTGGTCGTCGGCGAACGGCCCCTGCGGGTCGAGCGCGACGAGCGCGTACGGGTCATGCAGCGTGACGCTGCCGGAAGCGAGCAGCGGCGCCAGCACCGTGCGCCGATAGTCGGCAGGGTCGAACGGCGGCAGGTCGATCTGCCGCTGTCCGAGCGCCGCGTCGAACTCCGGCAGCATGGTCATGGGTGGGCGGGCTCCAGCGTCCCGCTCAGACCTTCTGGACCAGCGTGGCGACCTTCGCCGCCTCGCTGAAGCGCATCGCGTCGCTCGCGACGCCGGCCTCGACGCGCAGCACGAGCGGGTCGACCACGGCGTGATGGCGCGCGATGACCTCGATGGTCTGGTCGCGACGCATCGCGAACGTCACGTGCACCGGCGTGCCCCGCGGGTGACCCGCTGGGATGCCGCCGATGACACCCTCGACCACGATCTTGTTGTCGTGCTCGAGCACGCTCTCGACCGCCGTCGCCTGCTCGACGACGCGCACGCGCACGTGGTCCTGGTCGTCGTCCACCGTGTAGAAGGTCTGCTCGACCTCGATCGGCAGCGGGTCGTTCTGGTGCGCGAGGAACACCGCCTGCACGCTCTGCGACTCGTCGTGCAGCGCGAGCAGCCCGAAGCCGCGCGACGTCACCGTCTGCACCTCGGTGGAGACGAGCGAGGCGACCGCGTCGGTGGCCAGGCCGTACTCCTCGGCGGTCGCGACGAGCGCCGCCATGCGCTGCTCCGGACGCGCCTCGACGAAGCGCTGACCGGGGACGAGCGCGCCCTGCGAGACGAGGCGGTCGACGGCGTACGCCTCGAGCGCGTGCTTCTGCCCGTACAGCGCGGCGCCCTGCGCGACCGCGAGGTCCGGGTCCGCGAGGACCGGCTCGACGCCGAGCATGTCGCGCAGGCGCTGCATGACCGCGGGCATCTTGCTCATGCCGCCGACGAGCAGCACGGTGTCGACCTTCTCGACTCCCCGCTCGGCGGCCGCGGCGAGCACGCCACGAGTGAGGTCGAACGTGCGCTCCAGCAGCGGCGCGGTGAGCTGCTCGAGCTCGGCCCGCGTCACGGTGATGCTCGCGCGCTGGCTGTCGTGCAGGACGAGCACCTCGACGCTCTCGCGCGTCGACAGCGACGCCTTCGCCTGCTCCGCCTCGGTGAGGAGGTCCTGCAGCGAGTACGGGTCGTCGAGCGGGTCGCTGGCGGTCGGGCACTGCTCCGCGAACGCCGCCGCGAGGTGGCTCGCGAGCCGGTCGTCCCAGTCCGCACCACCGAGCTCGTGGTCACCGTCGGTCGCGACGACGTCGACGCGGCCGGCGCCGACGCGGATGACCGTGGTGTCGAACGTGCCACCACCGAGGTCGTAGACGAGGACGCTGCGGCTCAGCTGCTCCGGACCGGATGTCATGAGGCCGTAGCCGTACGCGAACGCGGCGGCGGTCGGTTCGTTCACGATGTCGACGACGTTCAGGCCCGCGAGCTCGCCGGCGAGCTTCGTCGCCTTGCGCTCCTCGTCGCCGAAGTAGGCAGGGACGGTGATGACGACGTCGCGCACGAGGTCACCGGTGGTGCGCTGCGCGTCGGCGGCGACCGCCTTGAGGACCTGGCTCGCGATCGCCGGCGCCGAGTACTCCTGGCCGTTCACGTGGAAGCGCCACTCGGCGTCGCCCATGTGCCGCTTGACGAGGCTCGCGACCATCTCGGGCCGGATGCGCGCCTGCCGCTTCGCCTGCACGCCGACGACCACGTCGGTCGGGGTGTCGAACAGCACGACGCTGGGCGTCGTCGGACCGCCGTCGACGTTGCGCAGGATCTCGGGTCGGCCGTACTCGTCGACCCGGGCGATGCACGAGTACGTCGTGCCCAGGTCGATGCCGTACACCGTCGGCTTGTCGCCGTCGACGTTCACGCGGGGTCCCCTCCGTCAGGCCGTGCAGAGCTTGCGGGTGACTGCTGTCCATCGGCACGCAGCCGGCCCACCTCGACCTCGGCGACCCGGATGGTCCGCCCCGCCGCGCTGCGCCAACCGGGCCGCACGGTGCGCACGACCTTGCCGACCATCGCGGGGTCGTCGACCTCGCGCGTGCCGCACCCGCGGTGGACCGAAGGGTCGAAGTCGGAGCCGATCTCCGGCACGTCCGGAGCGAAGCCCACTCCCTCGAGCAGCTGCATGAGCTGGGTCTTGAGCAGCCCTGCGGTGCCGCCGGGATCGTCGGCGTTGATGATGGCGTCCATGCGGTCGGCGAGCCGCGCGAGGTTCAGCAGCAGCGGCGTGAGCGCCGACGTGACCTCACCGTCGCGCAGCGTGCGGTTCTCGGCGACGAGGCGGTCGACGTGCTCGGCGTGCTTCTTCTCGAGGCGGCTGAGCTCCTCGACGCGGTCGACGAGGATCGCGAGCGACTCGCGGACGTGGCTGTCGTCGTAGGGCTCGACCACCACGGCAGGGGCCGGCGCGGGCGCCACCGGAGCGGCGGCGGGGGCTTCCTCGGCCGCGTCGCCGCCGAGGTCGTCGTAGCCGACGTCGGGGCCCAGGTCGGGGCCCAGGTCGGAGGCCAGCGCCTGGCTGACGAGCTGCACGGTGCTGCGGCCGGGCGCGGGCGCGAGGCCGGGAGGCTCGGAGGGCAGTGGCTCCACGGGGGCGGACGCGTCCTCGGTGGCGGCCTCGCCCTCCCAGAGGGCGGCCGCCAGCGCCTTCGCGAGCCCACGCTCGGCGAGCTCGCTCGCGACGCCCTGAGCGGACTTCGACCCAGCACCGGCCATACGGCAGGGTTCGGCCGTCCGAGGGGCTCGCTTGAGGTTCCGCAGCGCCCCGGAGGGCCCGCCGAGCGTCCTCGTTGGGGCCGCGTTGCCCGCTTTGCGCCCTGTGCGCCGATCGGGCGACCCCCCTCCGCCGGTCGGCCCAGCCGCCCCGGGCGACCGGCGGTCACATCTCCGGCTTGACGATCTCCTCGACGTTCACGTCCTTGAAGGTGACCACGCGCACGTTCCGGACGAAGCGCGCCGGCCGGTACATGTCCCAGACCCAGGCGTCCTGCATGGCCAGCTCGAAGAAGACCTCGCCGTCGCGTGAGTTGCGGACGTCGAGCGTGACCTCGTTGGCCAGGTAGAAGCGCCGTTCGGTTTCGACCACGTACTTGAAGAGCCCGACCACGTCGCGGTACTCGCGATAGAGCTGGAGCTCCATCTCGGTCTCGTACTTCTCGAGGTCCTCGGCACTCATCGGGCGCTCACCCGCCCAGTCTGCCCTGCGCAGGGAGGCGGAGCGCCGCCCACGGGACGGTTGGACGGGGCCCGCCTGCGGGGAAGGTGCTGCCGTGGGGTCGGGTGAGGACGGCCGGGTCGCGCCGCTGCGGCGTGCGCTGGACGGACCGTGGTGGGAGGCGCGCGATCAGGTCCGCGCCACCCTGCGTGATCCGCTGTTCGCCCCGCGGTACGGGCTCACCGCGGACGAGCAACGGGCGCTGACCCTCGAGCGGCTGGTGGCGCTGGCGAAGACCGACGGCCCGGCGTGGCTGTTCCCCCGCGCCTACGGCGGGCTCGAGGACCCCGCCGCCGGCATCGCCGCGTTCGAGGTGCAGGCCTTCTCCGACCTGTCGCTCCTCGTGAAGAGCGGCGTGCAATGGGGCCTGTTCGGCGGCGCCGTGCTCCGCCTCGGCACGGCGCGCCACCACCAGCAGCACCTCGCCGGCATCATCGACGGCACGCTGCTCGGCTGCTTCGCGATGACCGAGACCGGCCACGGCTCCGACGTGCAGTCGCTGCGCACCACCGCGACCTACGACCCGGCCACCGACGAGCTCGTGGTGCACACGCCGGACGACACGGCGGCCAAGGACTACATCGGCAACGCAGCGCTGCACGGCCGGCTCGCCGTCGTGTTCGCCCAGCTGTCGACGCAGGGCGAGCAGCACGGCGTGCACGCCGTGCTGGTGCCGATCCGGGACGACGCCGGCCGGCCGTGCCCGGGCGTGCGCATCGAGGACGACGGGCTGAAGGCCGGCCTCAACGGCGTCGACAACGGGCGGCTGCTGTTCGACCACGTGCGCGTGCCGCGGGACGCGCTGCTCGACCGGTTCGGGCAGATCGCCGACGACGGCACCTACTCGAGCCCGATCGACGACGTGAGCCGCCGCTTCTTCACGATGCTCGGCACGCTGGTGCAGGGACGCGTGAGCATCAGCGGTGCCGCGGTCAGCGCCACGAAGTGCGCGCTCACCATCGCGGTGCGCCACGGTGAGCGGCGCCGCCAGTTCACGCTGCCCGGCGGCGACGACGAGGTGCCGCTGCTCGACTACCGGGCTCATCAGCGGCTGCTGCTGCCCGCGCTCGCCACGACGTGCGCCCTCTCGTTCGCGCAGCTCGTGCTGGTGCAGGAGCTCGCCACGGTGCTCACGGCTGCGCCCGACGACGCCGACGCCCGCCGCCGGCTCGAGACGCGCGCGGCCGCGATGAAGGTGGCCACCACGGCGCACGCGGTGCGCACGATCCAGACCTGTCGCGAGGCGTGCGGTGGGGCCGGCTACCTGGCGGTCAACCAGCTCGCGGCCCTGCGGGCCGACACCGACGTGTTCGCGACGTTCGAGGGCGCGAACACCGTGCTGCAGCAGCTGGTGGCCAAGACGCTGCTCACGCGGTACCAGGCGGAGTTCGGCGAGCTGGACGCGCGCGGCACCGTCCGCTTCGTCGCCGACCACGTGGTCGAAGCCGTCATCGAGCGCAGCGGCGCCCGCGGGATCCTGCAGCGCATCGCCGACCTTCTGCCGAGCGGCGACGACGACCACCCGTTCGACCGCGACCGTCAGCTCGCGCTGCTCGTCTGGCGCGAGAAGCACGTGCTCGACGGGCTCGCCCGGCGCCTGCGCAAGGGCGTCGAGTCCGGCCGCGATGCGTTCGCCGTCGTCAACGACGCCCAGGACCACCTGCTGCTCGCCGCGTCCGCGCACACCGATGCGCTCGTGCTCGAGGCGTTCGCCGACGCGGTCGATGCGATCGAGGACGACGACGCCCGCGCTCTCATGAGCAAGGTGTGTGACCTGCACGCGCTCGCGACGGTCGAGCGCGACCGCGCCTGGTTCCTCGAGCACGGCCGCCTCACGCCCGCGCGCAGCAAGGCGGTGACGGTCGCGGTCAACGACCTGTGCGCCGAGCTGCGTCCACACGCGCGCGTGCTCGTCGATGCGTTCGGCATCCCTGACGAGCTGATCACCGCGCCGATCGCGCAGCGCTGATGTCCGCGCTCAGCACCCGTCGACGTCCTCGTCGTCCTCGTCATCGCCGTCGTCCTCGAGAACCGCGAGCTCGCCGGCATCGACCGCGGCCGCGCCCTCGAGGTCATCCTCGGTCGGCGCGTCCGCCGACAGGCCGAGCCGCCAGCTCACCCGGTGGTAGGGCGTCGGCCCGTGCGCGAGGAGCGCGGCCCGATGCTTCGCCGACGCGTAGCCCTTGTTCTCGTCCCACCCGTACTCGGGGTGGGCGGACGCGAGCTCGATCATCATCGCGTCGCGCGTCGTCTTCGCGAGCACGCTCGCCGCGGCGACGCTCGCGCACCGCAGGTCGGCCTTGATGGAGGTGCGCACCGGCGGCCACGGCTCGATCGTCGGCACGTCGTCGACGAGCGACAGCGGATCGGCGAGCTCGAGCTGAGCGGGATCCGAGAGGTAGTCGTGGTTGCCGTCGAGGAGCACGCCGTCGACCGGGCGGCCGAGCTCCGCGAGCGCGCGCCGGCCGGCGAGGCGCAGCGCGGCGATGATGCCGATGCGGTCGATCTCGACCGAGCTCGCGTGCGCGACCGCCCACGCCGGGACCCAGCGCTGGATGCGCGGGACCAGGGCGGCGCGGGCCGCCGCGGTGAGCAGCTTCGAGTCGCGCAGGCCGCGCGGCGGGCGCGCCACGTCGGGCGTGACGATGACGACGCCGACCGTGACCGGGCCCGACAGCGCACCGCGGCCCACCTCGTCGGCGGCGGCGAGGGCGACCCAGCCGGCGCCGTGCAGCTCGGCTTCGAGCACCAGGCGCGGAGCGCGCCCGGGAGCACCGCGCACGCCGCCCCTCGGCCGTCCCGGCTTCTTCCGCGCGGCCGGCTGACGTGCCGTCATCGCGCGGCCGTCGCAAGCACCTGCTCGACGAGGTCGGCGAGCTGCTCGGGCCACACCGGCACCGTGGCCACACGGATCTCGGCGACGCTCCACCACCGCTGCTCGGCGATGAGCAGCTCCTCCCCGGGCTCGAGGCCGCTCTCGTCGGGCGTGAACGCCGCGACGTGCGCGGCGACGTAGGACTCGTCGGCCTCGTACTGACGCCCGTCGGCCAGGGTGAAGCACACGTAGCGCTCGAGCAGCACGCCCGAGAACGCGTCCTCGGCCAGCTCGAGCCCGGTCTCCTCGCGGATCTCGCGCACCGCGCCCTGCGTCAGCGTCTCGTGCGGGTCGAGCCGGCCACCCGGCGTGTACCAGTGACCCGAGGCCGCCTTCTGCAGCAGCACGCGGCCGTCGGCGTCGACGAGCAGCACGCGCGCGCTGCGCCCCCGTCCCGAGAGCTCCCCGACCACGACCCCGAACCTAGGCCGGGACGCGCGGGTCTTCCTCGGAGAAGGGCAGCGCGAACGGGCCCTCCCCGGCCAGCAGGCGCGGCAGCAGCGCGCCGATGCCGCGCGGCCACACGTCGTCCGTCGTCGTGGCGAGCTCGGCGAGCGGCCACCAGCGCACGCCGAGCACCGTCGTGCGCTCCTCGTCGGTGAAGCCCGCGTGGTGCGGCGTGAACGCCGGCACCCGCACGAGGAAGAAGTCCTCGCTCTGCTCGACGACGACGTCGCTGTACGCGTGCCGCACCTGGCGGGTCAGCACCACCGGGCCGACCGCATCGCGTTCGAGCACGAGGCCCGTCTCCTCCTCGGCCTCACGCACGGCCGCGTCGGCGAGCGACTCGCCCGGATCGACGCCGCCCCCCGGCGTGAGCCACCACGTGGCGCCGGGCGAGCCCGGATCGCTGTCCTGCAGGAAGAGCACGCGCTCGGCAGGGTCGACGAGCAGCAGCCGCGCGGTCGCACGCCGGCGCAGCGGGAGCGTCACGCCGCGGCGGAGGCCTTGCGAGCGCGCGCCTTGGCGAGCTTGCGGTGCCGACGGCGACGGTTGAGCCCGACGATCGGCAGCGCACCGAGCAGGCCGGCGGCCGGTGGGGTGGCACCGGAGGTCATCGCCAGCTCTGCGATGGACGGCTTCAGCGCGCCCGTGCCCGCCGGGATGTGGCCGCTGAAGTCCTTGGGCACGCCGTGCCCGCCGAAGCGGCTGAGCGGCCAGACGGTGACGAACGCGCGGCCGACGACCGAACTGACCTTGACCGTGCCGTTGAAGCGCGAGTCGTTGGAGTCATCGCGGTGGTCGCCCATCACGAACAGCTCGCCCTTGGGCACCACCGTCTTGTTGAACGCGTGCGTGGGGTGCGGCGTCTTGATGGCCGTGTTGCCGTCGGAGTCGGTGCCGTAGGTGTAGGAGCTCTCGTCGAGCTTCACGCCGTTGACGACGACGCCGTCGCAGTCGTTCGGGTCCGCCGCGCTGACGGGCGGGCACTCGATGGTGTCGCCGCCGACGGCGATGACCCGCTTGATGAAGTCGTGGTCGTTCGGGCTGCCCAGCCCGATGAAGGACTGGATGTCGCGCAGCACGCGCGAGATGCCGCTGGAGGGCGTGACCTCGGTGTCGGTGCGCACGTTCGGCCAGTTGTTGCCGGCCTTCTTGCCGTTGAAGACGACGATCTCGCCGCGGTGCGGGTCGCGGAAGTCGTAGACGACCTTGTTGACCAGCACGCGGTCGCTGATCTTGAGCGTGTTCTCCATCGACCCCGAGGGGATGTAGAACGCCTGCAGGAGGAACGTCTTGATGAGCAGCGCGAGGCCCACGGCGACGATGACGAGGATCGGCAGCTCGCGCCAGAACGAGCGGCGCGCCGCCCGCTCCTCGGCGCGGCGACGGGCCTCGGGGTCGACGGGCTCCGCCCGGGTCGTGGCCGCCGCCGGTTGCGGCTCGTCCACACGCGTGGACTCATAGGTCGGCTCGTCCGCCGGTGCGGCGGGCACGTGCGGGTCGGTCACGCCGGACTCCTCGCGGTCGCTCGGGAAAGGCTCGTGCCCCCCGTCAGCGCTCAACGCGCGACCGTCTCCCGGCGCTCCTTGATCTTGGCGGCCTTCCCGCGCAGGTCGCGGAGGTAGTAGAGCTTCGCGCGCCGCACGTCACCGCGGGTGACCGGCTCGATCTTCTCGATGATCGGCGTGTGCACGGGGAAGGTGCGCTCGACGCCGACACCGAAGCTGACCTTGCGGACCGTGAACGTCTCGCGCACGCCGCCGCCCTGGCGACGGATGACGACGCCCTGGAAGACCTGGATGCGGGACCGGTTGCCCTCGACGACCCGGACGTGCACCTTGACGGTGTCACCGGGGCGGAAGTCAGGGACGTCGTCGCGCAGCGAGGCAGCGTCGAGTGCGTCGAGGGTGTTCATGGCGTGCGGGTCCGATCTCTCACAGGCGTGAAGGGCTGGCTCGAAACGTCGGGCAGGCGCCCCGGGCAGGGCCGGTCGGCGCGTGACCCGGTCATTCTGCCAGATCGGCGGGGCCCTGGCTGCCCGAGCGGTCGCCCAACAGGTCGGGGCGCCGCTCCCGCGTGCGCGAGAGGCCCTGCTCGGCCCGCCACCGCGCGACCGCCCCGTGGTCGCCGGACAGGAGCACCGGCGGGACCTCCCGGCCGCGGAAGGACGGTGGCCGCGTGTAGACCGGCCCCTCGAGGACACCCGCCGAGAAGCTGTCGTCGGTGGCGCTGTCGGCGTTGCCGAGCACGCCCGGCAGCAGCCGGGACACGGCCTCGAGGACCACCAGCGTGGCGACCTCGCCGCCCGCGAGCACGTAGTCGCCGATGCTGATCTCGTCGTCCGCCCAGGCGTCGATCACGCGCTGGTCGATGCCCTCGTAGCGTCCGCAGCAGAACAGCAGCCAGGGCTCGGCGGCCAGCTCGGCGGCGAGCGCCTGCGTGAACGGGCGGCCGCTGGGGGTCGGCACGACGATCCGCGGGCGCGGGCCGCCCGACCCTTCCGGCCCGACGACGGCCTCCAGCGCCTCCCACCACGGCTCCGGCTTCATGACCATGCCCGGGCTGCCGCCGTACGGGGAGTCGTCCACCGTGTGGTGCACGTCGTGGGTCCAGGCCCGCAGGTCGTGCACGCGCAGGTCGACGATGCCCCGCTCCTGCGCCTTGCCCAGCAGCGCGAGGTTCGCGGCCTCGAGGTAGGCCGGGAAGATTGTCACGACGTCGACCCGCATGGCAGCCACGACCGTCAGAGCTCGAGCAGGCCGTCGGGCGGGGTGATCGTCACCCGGCGGGCCGCGAGGTCGACCGAGGGCACGACCTCGCGCACGAACGGCACGAGCAGCTCGCCCTCCGCCCCGCGCTCCACCGCGAGCAGGTCACCGCCGGGCGGGTGCAGCACGCCGGTCACCTCCCCCACCGGCGCTCCGTCGGCGAGCACGACCGCGAGCCCCACCAGCTGGTGGTCGTAGAACTCGTCGGGGTCGTCGAGCGGCGGGTCGTCCGTGGTGTCGGCGTGCACGACCGTGCCGCGCAGAGCCTCGGCACCGTTGCGGTCGTCGATGCCGTCGACGGTGAGCAGCAGCGTCCCGTTGTGCCAGTGCTGGCGGGCGACGCGCAGCGGCGGGCCGGACTCGCGGTGCAGCACAGCACCTTCGGCGAAGCGCTCGTCGGGGTCGTCGGTGCGGACCTCGACGGTGATCTCGCCGCGGATGCCGTGCGGGCGGCCGAGCCGTCCGATGACGACCCACGCGTCCGGCACCGAGGTGCCGGCGGAGGTCACGTCCGACCGCTCAGTCGAGGACGTCGACCCGGACGTCGTTGCCGCCGAGCGCGCCCATGACGGTGCGCAGCGCGCGGGCGGTGCGACCCGAGCGGCCGATCACCCGGCCGAGGTCGTCGGGGTTGACCCGCACCTCGAGGGTGCGGCCCCGCCGGCCCGTGCGCAGCCCGACCTGGACGTCGTCCGGGTGCTCGACGATGCCCTTGACGAGGTGCTCGAGAGCGGTCTCGAGCGGCGCGTCCGCCATCAGGCGTCAGCGGCCGTCTCGGCCTCGGCCGCGGGAGCCTCGGCGGGTGCCTCATCAGCAGCGGGAGCCTCGGCGGGTGCCTCAGCCGGGGCGTCCGCGGCGGGCGCGGCCGCCTCGGCGGGTGCCTCGGCCGGCGCCTCAGCGGGGGCCGCAGCCTTGGCGGCGGGCGCCTTCTTGGCCTTGGGCGTGGTGGCCGGCTTGTCGACGAGCCCGGCGGCCTCCTTGGCGGCGGCCTCGAACACGGCCTTCTTGTCCGCCTTCTCGGCGGCGACCTTCATGGGCGCGGGCGCGGGCTCGCCCTTGAAGGCCTGCCAGTCGCCGGTGACCTTGAAGATCGCGGTGACGGCCTCGGTGGGCTGGGCGCCGACGCCGAGCCAGTACCGGGCGCGCTCACCGTCGACGACGATCACCGACGGGTCGGACTTGGGGTGGTACTGGCCGATCGCCTCGATGACGCGGCCGTCGCGCTTGGCGCGGGCGTCGGCGACGACGATGCGGTAGTGCGGCTCGCGCATCTTGCCGAGGCGCTGGAGCTTGATCTTGGTTGCCATGGTGGCGCTGGGTCTCCGGATCCGTACGTGGTCGTGCGCGGTGGCCGTCCGCGCGCCGGTGGGGTCGGGCGCGGGCTGACCGGGGGCACCGGTCCCGCGGGGTAGAGGGCCCGCGGGGCGGCGCTGCGGTCGCCAAGTCTGCCAGAAGCGGCGGGGACGGGCGCCGGAACCCCGGCGGCGGCCGTGGGGGCGGCCGCCGCCGAGGGCCTCAGCGGTTCAGCCGGTTCAGAGGACCGTGATCAGTCGGTGCATGCCCAGCATGATGTGCGGGGCGCCGTTGCTGGCCGCCGGCATGAAGCAGAAGAGCACGTAGCGGCCGCCCGACTGCAGGCGCAGCTTGACGTACTCGGTGTCCTTCGGCGTGTGGAGGCCCCCGAAGGCCGCGAAGCTGAGCCACGACGGCGGCGGGCTGTTCGGGTCACCGTTGACCAGCGCGTCGACCGCGTCCTGCTCGGTCTTGGTGGGGTCGAGGATCTGCGCCATCCCGAGCTCGTGGAGCTGGGCGCCGACGTTCGACAACCGCACCGTCTGGGTGCCCCCGTGGAACGTCCCGGCGATGCCGAAGCCGTACTCCTGCTGCTTGATGGTCGCCGTGAACCTCGGCGCCGAGCCGGTCGCGGTGTCCGGGCCGGTCGTGGTGACCTTCGTGACGATGTCGCCGGGGCCGCCGTTGTCGTCGGCGTTGTCGAAGTAGTACGTGGAGCTCGGCTTCAGCTTGAGCGTGATCTGCGACGCGATCGCGGGGCCCGACTGGGTCGACATCGCGTCCTCGAGAGCCAGTCGCGTGACCAGGCGGTGGTAGGCCTTCGGGTCGAACTTCGGCCCGAAGATCAAGCCGAAGTCGCGGTCCGCCTTCTTGCGGTTGTAGGTCGGGTCGAGGAACCGGACGACGTTGAGGTCCCGGACGCCCTTGGCGAGCTGCTTCACGACGAAGGTGTGGTAGCCCGGCGTCATCACCTTCGGCAGGCCGGTGGTCTTCTTCCCCGACAGCCCGACGACGAAGGTCTTCGCCGCCGGAGACACGGCCGCGTAGTCATCGCTGAGGCGGTACCCGCTGGCCACGGCCGGGGTCGCCTCGGCCCGGATCGAGCGGTGCACACGGGCACCGGCGGTCGCGCTGGTCCCGGCGGCGATGGCGACGCCGGCCACGGCGACCCCGATCCCCGCGCGCACGACGACACGCTGGGTCATGAGACGTGACATGTAGAGCCCCTCTGTCGATCTCCCGCCTGCGCGCCACGCGCCGGCCGGTGCGAACCTATGGGAGACCTGTGATGAACGTGACACGTTGTCGGATGCCCGACACGCGCGTGTCGTCCCTCACGGTCATATCGGGTCACGATGCTAGATCCATCGGGCCGCGATGTTCGGGACGACCGGGTCAGCGACCCTTCTGCAGACGCTCCAACCAGTCGTCCGGCAGCCCGGCGGCGAGCTGCTTCGCGAGGTCCGGGCTGACGCCGGTGACCTGCTCCGCCGCGCCCGGCGCTGCGGCCCCGACCTGGCGGCGAGGGGTCGGCCCCTTCTTGCCCTTCCCCTTGCCCTTCTGGTTCTTCGCGGCCTTGCGGCGCATGCCCGGCAGCATCCCCGAGCCGGCCATCTGCTTGATCATCTTGCGGGCCTCGAAGAACCGGTCGACGAGCGAGTTCACATCGGCGACCTGGACGCCCGAGCCCTTCGCGATGCGCAGCCGGCGTGAGCCGTTGATGATCTTCGGGTCCTGCCGCTCGGCCGGCGTCATGCCGCGGATGATCGCGGTGACGCGGTCGAGCTCCTTGTCGTCGACCTGCGCGAGGGCGTCCTTCATCTGCCCCATGCCGGGCAGCATCCCGAGCACGTTGGCGATCGGACCCATCTTGCGCACAGCGAGCATCTGGTCGAGGAAGTCCTCGAGCGTGAAGTCGCCCTCGCCGCCGCCGAGCAGCTTCTCGGCCGCCTTCGCGCTCTGCTCGGCGTCGAAGACCTGCTCCGCCTGCTCTATGAGCGTCATGACGTCGCCCATCCCGAGGATGCGCGAGGCCATCCGCTCGGGGTGGAAGAGGTCGAAGTCGCTGAGCTTCTCCCCCGTGCTCGCGAACAGCACCGGGCGGCCGCAGATCTCGGCGACCGAGAGCGCCGCGCCACCGCGCGCGTCACCGTCGAGCTTGGTGAGGACGACGCCGGTGAAGCCGACGCCCTCCTGGAACGACTGCGCGGTCTGCACCGCGTCCTGGCCGATCATCGCGTCGACGACGAACAGCACCTCGTTGGGCTGCACCGCGTCGCGGATGTCGCCCGCCTGCTTCATGAGCACCGCGTCGACGCCGAGGCGGCCGGCGGTGTCGACGACGACGACGTCGTAGCCGCTGCGCTTCGCGTGCTCGATGCCTTCGCGCGCGACGGCGACCGGGTCGCCGACGCCGCCGCCCGCGGCCTCGGCCTCGCTGGTCGCGCCGGGGTGCGGCGCGAACACCTTGACCCCGGCCTGCTGGCCGACGACCTGCAGCTGGGTGACGGCGTTGGGGCGCTGGAGGTCGCAGGCGACGAGCAGCGGGGCGTGCCCGCGCCCGGCGAGCCACTTGCCGAGCTTGCCCGCGAGGGTCGTCTTGCCCGCGCCCTGGAGGCCGGCGAGCAGGATCACCGTGGGCGGCGTCTTGGCCAGGTTGAGGCCGCGGTTCTGCCCACCGAGGATGCCGATGAGCTCCTCGTTGACGATCTTGACGACCTGCTGGGCCGGGTTGAGCGCCTGGCTGACCTCGAGCCCGACCGCGCGCTCCTTGACCCGGGCGACGAAGACCTTGACCACGGGCAGCGCGACGTCGGCCTCGAGCAGCGCGATGCGGATCTCCCGCATCGTCGCGTCGATGTCGGCCTCGGTGAGTCGGCCCTTGCCGCGCAGGCGCGTGAACGCAGCGTCCAGGCGCGACGACAAGGTCTCGAACACGCGGCCAGCCTATGCGCCGCCCGATCGACGATGACGCGAACGCTCGTCAGCCGCGGGCGGCGGCCTCGAGGGCGGCGGCGACAGTGGCGCGGCGGTCGCGGTCGGCGACGAGCGAGCCGTCCGCCTCGGTGACGTAGAACGCGTCGACGACCTCGACGCCGAGGGTGGAGCAGCGGGCGTTCACCACCTGCAGCCCGGACAGGGTCAGCGCGAAGGCGACGCGGGCGAGCAGGCCCATCGCGTCGGGCGCGCGCAGCTCCACCACCGACGCGCGGTCGCTCACCCCGTCGAGCCACAGGGCCTTCGGCGCGGCCGCCAGGAGCTCGGCCGAGCGCGAGACCGGGTAGGCGGTCGCGCGCTTCGCGAGCTCGTCGGCCACGTCGAGGGTGCCCGCGAGCGAGCGACGGAGGTCGTTGCGCACCGCGTTCCAGTCGGGCGGGGAACCGAACCGCGGCGACGTCAGGGCGATGGTCAGGGCCGAGGTGCCCTCGGTGTAGGCCTCGAGCCCGCGGATCTCCTGCCGGTGCAGCGTGAGCACGCCGGCGAAGGCGGCGAGCAGGCCCGGCTGGTCGGGTGACGCGACGGTCACCTCGCCGTCCGGCGTCGCGACGAGCTGCATCTCGGCACTGCCGAGCAGCGCCCGCTGCTCATCGGACAGCACCCGGCCCGGCGGCGGGTCCTCGCCGCCGAGCACGGCCGCGACGCGCCACGTGAGCTGGTCGAGCAGGCCGCGCTTCCAGTCCGACCACATGGCCGGACCGGTGGCTATGGAGTCGGCCTCGGTGAGGGAGCGCAGCAGCTGCAGCACCTCGCGGCGACCGACCGAGCGGGCGACGAGCAGCACGGTCGCGGGGTCGTCGAGGTCGCGCCTCGTCGCGGTCTCGGCGAGCAGCAGGTGGTGCCGCACGAGCGCCGTCACGTCGGCGGCGTCCGCGTCCGAGAAGCCGAGCCGGCGCATCTCGGGCGGCGCAAGCGTCACACCGACGTCGGTGTGGTCACCGGGCCAGCCCTTGCCCATGTCGTGCAGCAGCGCTCCCATGAGCAGCAGGTCGGGGCGGCCGACCTCGCGCATCAGCGGCGCCGCCTCGGCGACCGCTTCGAGCAGGTGGCGGTCGACGGTGAAGCGGTGGAACGAGTTGCGCTGCGGCTTCGACCGGACCCGCGGCCACCACGGCAGGTAGCGCTCCCACAGGCCGACGGCGTCGAGCGTCTCGATGACCGGCACCGCTGCGTGGCCCGCGCCGAGCAGCGCCAGCAACGCGTCGCGCACGGCCG
>DASZYF010000166.1:0-2985 GCA_035545535.1 Mycobacteriales bacterium
CGGTGCTGGGCGGTGCTTCGTCGTCGCCGACCGCGGCGAGGGCGGCGCCGCCGCCGCGCGTGCGGTTGCGGGTCCGCGGCGGACGGGAGCCGCTGTCTCCGCCGCTGCGCGGTGCCCCGCCGGAACGGGTGGTCTGGGAGCCCGGCGTGCGCGCGCCCGCCTGGCCGCGGCCGCCGGACGTGCGCTTGCCCGTCTCGCCGAGGTCCTCGACCTCTTCGGCGGCGAGGCCGGCGCGGGTGCGCTGCGCGCTCGGCAGCCGCCCCTTGGTGCCCTCGGGGATGTCGAGGGCCTCGTAGAGGTGCGCGGAGGTCGAGTACGTCTCGGGCAGCTCGGGGAACGGCAGCGACAGGGCGTCGTTGATGAGCTTCCACTTGTGCTGCTCGTCCCAGTCGACGAACGTCACGGCGACGCCATCGGCACCGGCCCGGCCGGTGCGGCCGATCCGGTGCAGGTAGGTCTTCTCGTCGTCGGGGCACTGGTAGTTGATGACGTGGGTGACGCCTTCGACGTCGATGCCGCGCGCGGCGACGTCGGTGGCGACGAGGACGTCGATCTTGCCGGAGCGGAACGCGCGCAGCGCCTGCTCGCGCGCGCCCTGGCCGAGGTCGCCGTGCACCGCGGCGGCGGCGAAGCCGCGCTCCGACATGTCGTCGGCGACCTTCTGCGCGGTGCGCTTGGTGCGGCAGAACACCATGGTCAGTCCGCGGCCGCGGGCCTGCAGGATGCGCGCGAGCATCTCGGTCTTGTCCATCGCGTGCGCCCGGAAGATGTGCTGCGCGGTCGTCGGGACGACGCGGTTCTCGTTCGGCGACTCCGCGGTGATGTGCACCGGCTTGGTCATGAAGCGCCGGGCGAGCGTGACGATGGGGCCCGGCATGGTGGCCGAGAAGAGCATCGTCTGACGACGCTCCGGTACGCGCGACACGATGCGCTCGACGTCGGGCAGGAAGCCGAGGTCGAGCATCTCGTCGGCCTCGTCGAGCACGAGCACCTTGACGCTGCCCAGGCGCAGCGCGCCCTGCTGGGCGAGGTCGATGAGCCGGCCGGGCGTGCCGACGACGACGTCGACGCCCTTGCGCAGCGCCTCGACCTGCGGCTCGTACGCGCGACCGCCGTAGATGGCGAGCGTGCGGATGCCGCGCGTGGCGCCGGCGTCCTTGAGGTCACCGGTCACCTGCACGCACAACTCGCGCGTCGGCACGATGCACAGCGCCTGCGGCAGCCCGTCGGCACCCTCGCTCGTGTCTTGGATGCGCTGCAGCAGCGGGATGCCGAAGCCGAGCGTCTTGCCGGTGCCGGTGCGGGCCTGACCGATGAGGTCCTCGCCCTTCAGCGCGATGGGGAGGGTGAGCTCCTGGATCGCGAACGCGTGCGTGATGCCGACCTTCTCGAGGGCGGCGACGGTCTCCGGGCGAACGCCGAGGTCGGCGAACGCGGGGCCGCCCTTGGCGAGCTCGGCGCGCTCGGCGCGGACCTCGGTGAGGTCGGGGAGCTCGATCTCTTCGGGGGTGGTGCTGTCGTTCTGGTCCTGGGTCGGGGCGTCCGACATGCCTGCTCTCTCTGTGCGTGCGTCTCTCAACGGCATCTCTCACCAAGGCGCCGTGTCCGCCGCCCGGCGCGGAGATCGCGCCGCAGGCGGGTCGTGGAAGACATCTCGCACGAGGAACAACGCCACTCTGAACTCCTCCAGAGTACCGGGCGCTACGGTCCCGACCCATGGAAACGCCGGAGCGGGACCCCACCCGGGACGTGCACGCCGAGGCGATCGTCGACCTCCTCGGGGCTCTCGCCTACGGCGAGCTGTGCGCCTTCGAGCGGCTCGCCGCCGACTCGGGCCTGGCCCCCACGCTCGCCGACCGGGCCCAGCTCGCGCTCATGGCGGCCTCCGCGATGGGCCACTACGACCTCCTGACCCAGCACCTCTCGGCCAGCGGGGTCGACCCGCAGGCCGCGATGGAGCCCTTCGTCGGCCCGGTCGACACCTTCCACGAGCTCACGCAGCCCTCCAGCTGGCTCGAGGGCCTGGTCAAGGCCTACGTCGGCGACGGCATCGCCCGCGACTTCTACCGGGAGGTCGCCACCTACCTCGGCGACGAGCCCACCAAGGACCTGGTGCAGAAGGTCGTCGCGGGCGGCGACCCGGCGGCGTTCGTGGTCGACCGGGTGCGCGCCGCGATCGCGGCCGACCGCACGCTGGCGGGCCGCCTGGCGCTGTGGGCGCGCCGGCTGGTGGGGGAGGCCCTCACGCAGACCCAGCGGGCCGCCGTGGAGCGGGACGCGCTCATCGACCTCGTGAGCGAGCGGGGCGACCTCTCCGACCTGCTGTCGCTGATGTCGCGGGTGACCGCGGCCCACGAGGCGCGGATGGCCGCGCTCGGTCTGGCCTCCTGATCTGGCCTCCTCATGCGGCGTCGTGACGGGCGCATCCGGGTAGCAAGTCAGGACGAACCATGTGGCACCGGGTGCCGAAGATGACGGATCCTCGGTCGGTGGGTTAAAGTTGTGAGCAGCACTTGTGAAAGTTTTCACTTTCACAAGCACGCCGACAGGAGAGGAGCCTGGGCATGACCGCCGTCGCTTTTGCCCCCCTCGCTGAGCCCACTCCGCCGGTCATCCCGCGCGGTGGGCTGCGTGCGCTTCCCCCGCGCCGCGAGATGCACTCGGACCTCACCGAGTGGGATTGGCAGGCCGAGGCGGCCTGTCGCACCGCCGACCCCGAGCTGTTCTTCCACCCGTGGGGCGAGCGCGACCCGAGCCGCTCGCGCCGGGACGCCGCGGCCAAGGCCGTGTGCGCGCGCTGCCCGGTGCAGAAGATGTGCGGCGACATCGCCCTCGCCACCTACGAGCCCTACGGCGTGTGGGGCGGTCTCACCGAGGCCGAGCGCGAAGAGATCCTCGGCGTCCGCTTCGGCTGAGCGGTAGGGATCAGGCCGTCGGGAACGGCGCGTCGGCCGGCCACGCGTCGTCGTAGGCGGCCTGGCCCCG
>DASZYF010000167.1:0-4563 GCA_035545535.1 Mycobacteriales bacterium
CTGAGCTCGCTCAAGGCCCACGCCAAGCACCGCTACGCCAAGCGCGGCCGCTACACCACGGTGCTCACCGTCACCGACACCAGCGGCCTGCGCGCGCACAGCGCCGCCACCGTGCTCGTCGCCGCCGACGGCAGCACCACCCTCGTCCCGACCCCCACCACCGCGGTCCTCGCCTTCGACGACGACCAGAGCAGCGACGTGCGCGTCACCAGCGACTCCACCACCGTCGACGCCTACGACTCACTCGCCGCCGACGGCACCACCCTCACCAACGCCACCCTCGACTACGGCGACGGCACCATCGTCCAGCTCGACGGCGACCCCTCGACCTGGGAGGACTTCCACACCTACACCCCCGGCGACTACCAGGCCACCCTCACCGTCGTCGCCAGCGACGGCAGCACCAGCAGCACCACCACCGCCGTGCACGCCTTCGACCCCCCGACCCTCGCCCTGGCCGGACCCGTCCTGCCCGTCCCCGCCGGCCAGCCCGTCACCCTCGGCGTCACCGCCGCCCTCGCCCCCGGCACCACCTGGCTCGACTGGACCGCCGAGTACGGCGACGGCATCGACGGCGACCCCAACGAAGGCGCCCCACCCACAACGCTCCAGCACACCTACGACACCCCCGGCCAGTACATCGTCACCATCGCCGTCCAGACCGACTCCTACGGCACCGCCAGCTCCTCCTACCTGATCACGGTCGTCTGACCGGGCCGACCGCAGGTGGGGTCCCGCCGCGGCGCCGGCACCCCCGGTCGACATCGGCTTTGTGGCAGCTAATGGGCCCCGGAACCCGCCACAAAGCCGGTGTCGACCGGGGCGCGGGGGCGGGACTTGCGCAGGAGGAACGGGCGCTCGACGAAGCGGTAGGACAGCGCGGTCACCACACCGGTCGCGGCGAACACGACGAGCCACGACGCCCGGCCGGGCAGGTGCGCGTTGACGATCCAGATGATCGGCAGGTGGTACAGGTACGCGCCGTACGAGCGCTGGCCGATCGCGACCAGCGGGCGGGACGCCAGCGCGCGGGACACCGCGCTCTCCTGGGTGGCGACGTGCAGCACGACGGCCGCGCAGGCGAACGCCACGACGAACAGCGGTCCGTAGAAGGTCACGCGCACCTCGTGCATGGTCACGACGGCCGCGGCCAGCGCGGCGAGCGACGCGGCCGCGACGAGCGTGCGCACCCGGGCACCGGACACCGTCGCGAGGAACCCGCCGAGCAGCAGCTCGAAGGTGTGACCGATCGGCGTGTGCACCACCCAGCGCGGGCCGAGCACGAGCGTCCACCCGGCGCACACCGCCATCGCGATGACGGTCGCGGTGAGCGCCCGCCGCGGCAGCGCGCCGCGGTTGCGCACCGCGCGGCGCAGCACCCACGGCGCGCCGAGGTAGAACTGCTCCTCGACGCCGAGCGACCACAAGGTGGAGATCGGGCTCGGGTGGCCGAAGCCGGCGCGCAGGTCCCAGAGGTAGGTGGCGCCCGCGGCGAGGTCGATGGGCAGCCACGGCACGTGCACGAACCACGGCACGATCAGCGCGGTCAGGACGAGCAGCGCGGCGAGCGCGGGCATGAGGCGCAGCGCCCGACGGCGGTAGAAGCCGCGCAGGTCGATCGCGCCGGTGCGGGCGTGCTCGGCCAGGAGCAGGCGCGTGATCAGGTAGCCGGACAGCACGAAGAACAGCTCGACCCCGATCCAGCCGCCGGGCACGCGGTCCGGCCGGACGTGGAACCCGATGACCGACAGCACCGCGAGGGCGCGCAACCCGTCCAGCCCCGGCACGTACCGCACGCCGTGATCCTCCCCCACCCGCCGACATCGGCTTTGTGCCCGGTCCAGCCCCCGCCGACCTGCCACAAAGCCGCCCTCGACCAGCCCCCCACCGGCCGACATCGGCTTTGTGCCCGGTCCAGCCCCCGCCGACCTGCCACAAAGCCGCCGTCGACCAGAGAAGCCGCACCCACCCCCCGGCCGACATCGGCTTTGTGCCCGGATCCCGGGCCGCCGGAGGGGCACAAAGCCGGTGTCGGCGGGAAACGGGGCGCTGGTTGGATCGAGGGCATGCCCGCGGCCGTCGTCTACTCCGACCTCGACGGGACGATGGTCGGGCCGCGCGGCTGCTTCGTGCGGCAGGCGGGCGGCGCGACGACCCTCGAACCCGCGCAGGCCCTGGTCGAGCTCCACGACGCCGGCGTGCCCCTGGTCCTCGTCTCCGGCCGCAGCCGCATCCAGCTGATGGAGGCGGGCGCGATCTTCGGGGCCGACGGGTTCGTCGCCGAGATCGGCGGGCTCGTCGCGTGGCGCGGAGACGACACCCGCTACACGTGGCAGTCGCTGCCCGCCGCCGGCCCGCCGATCGCCCCGGCCCTGCTGTCCGCGTTGCTCGAGCAGTTCCCGGACCTCGCCGTCTACGAGCCGTACAACGAAGGCCACGAGGTCGACGTGCTCCTGCGCGGCTTCGCCGACATCGCCGAGGTCGAGGCGTGGCTGGCCGCGCGCGCCGCCCCGCACCTCCGCCTGCGCGACAACGGGCTGCTGCCCCGCAACATGGGCCATGCGTGGCACCTCATCCCCGACGGCGTGAGCAAGGGCGCCGCCGTCGCGTGGGACATCGCGCGCCGCGGGATCGAGAAGGCCGACACCATCGCGGTCGGCGACTCCTTCGAGGACCTCGGCATGGCCCCGCACGTCGGCCGGTTCTTCCTGTGCCGCAACGGTCTCAACCATCCCGGGTTCGAAGGCCAGAGCGAACCGGACCTGCCCGACAACGTCACCGTCACGGAACGCCCGCTGGGCCTCGGCTGGGTCGAGGCCGTGCACGCCGCGCTGCAGTGACCGAGGCCCGCGGCGGCTTCGGCGTGCTGCGCGCGCACCCGGACGCGTTGCGGCTCGCCGCGGCGAGCGTGCTCGCACGGCTGCCGATGTCGATGTTCAGCGTCGCATCGATCCTGCTGCTCCGGCATCACCTGCACAGCTACGCGACGGCCGGCGCGGCGGTCGCGCTGTACGGCCTGGCCGCGGCGGTGACCAGCCCGCTGCTCGGGCGGCTCGCCGGCCGCCGCGGCGCCCGCGCGGTGCTCGTGCCGGTCGGTGCGCTGCGCGCCGCGCTGTTCGTCGCGCTCGTCGCCGTCGCCCAGACGGGGAACGCACCCGCGGTCATCGCGATCGCCGCGCTGGCCGGCGCCGCGGAGGCGCCGGTCACCGCCGTCACGCGCACCGCGTTCGCGCGCCTGCCCGACGACGCGCGGGCCGCCGCGCTCTCCCTCGACTCCGTCCTCATCGAGCTCGTCTTCATCTCCGGCCCGCTGTTCGTCGGCGGCGTCCTCGCGGTGGCGACGTCGGGCTACGCGGTCATCGCCGCCGGCGGGTTCGGGCTCATCGGCAACCTGCTGATGACCGACGTCGAGACCGTCGCCACGGACGGGCCGCACGAGCGCGGCGTCATCCGGCTCCCCGCGGTCCGGTCGGTCGCCGTCGTGTCGCTCGCACAGGTCGTCGCGTTCGCGGCCATCGAGACCGCGTGCACCGCGGCGGCGAACGACGCCCACCACGCGCCGCTGGTCGGTCCGCTCGCCGCGGTGTGGGCCATGGGCAGCGCGCTCGGCGGCATCGTCTACGGGTCGCGCCGCTGGGCGGGCTCCCCCGGTCGCCGCTACATCGCGATGGCGATGGCCGTCGGCGTCGGCGTCGTCCCGCTGTGCACGACCCGGTCCCCGTTCGTGCTGCTGGCACTGCTGCCCATCGCCGGGCTGTTCATCGCCCCGAGCAACTCGGCCAGCAGCGACCTCATCGCGGCGGCCGTCCCGCCCGCCCGGCAGACCGAGGCCTTCGCCTGGGTGAGCGGCACCGCCACGGCGCTGGGCGCGGCCGTCGGGTTCGCGCTCGGAGGCGCGGTGGTCCAGGAGCTGGGGGTGCGGCCCACGCTGGCCGTCGCCGCCGCGGTCGCCCTGTCCGCCGCGCTCTGGCCGTTTGCGGAGCGCCGCCGCCTCCCGTAGTGACGTGACCGGTCGGATCAGCGCCCTGGTGCAGGTGCACCAGGTCGATCGGGATGTCTTCGTCTCCTGACGGGCAGGGCTGGAAGCCGTTCCCTACGGCATGACAAACACACCTCGCCTCACGATGAATGTCCTCGCGGCGGTCACCGCCAGCGCGGTCGTCGGCGGGATCGCCGGCGCCGGGCCGGCCGGCGCCGCCCCCGTCCCCGCGAAGGCCGCGGCCGCGCCGAAGGTGCACGCGAAGGTGCACGTCCGCACCGCGCAGCACCGGTCGGTCGTGATCGACGCGGCTGCGACGAAGCTGCCGCGCGGGCACCGGCTCGCGTCCGCGGTCCTCGACTTCGGTGACCACCACCGGCTGCGGCTGAGCTCGCTCAAGGCCCACGCCAAGCACCGCTACGCCAAGCGCGGCCGCTACACCGCGGTGCTCACCGTCACCGACACCAGCGGCCTGCGCGCGCACAGCGCCGCCACCGTGCTCGTCGCCGCCGACGGCAGCACCACCGTGGTCCCGACCCCCACCACCGCGGTCCTCGCCTTCGACGACGACCAGAGCAGCGACG
>DASZYF010000168.1:0-8634 GCA_035545535.1 Mycobacteriales bacterium
CCCCCCCCCCCCCCGACGACAGGGCCGGCGGCTACGCGGCGAGGGCCACCTCGACGGCGGCGAGGTGCTCCTTGCGGGTGCGGACCATCGTGAACGCGACGACGGCCGCGGCGATGAGCAGGCCCGCGCTGATGGCGAACGCAGTCGTGTAGCCGTGCACGATCGAGGCGGCCGAGATGCCGCCGTGCGCGCGCGCGTAGGACGAGGCCGCGCTGGCACCGATGGTGTTCAGCACCGCCACGCCGAGCGAGCCGCCGACCTGCTGGGTGGTGTTGACGAGCGCGCCCGCCACGCCCGAGTCGGCCGGGTCGATGCCGACGAGGGGCACGCTCGAGATCGGGACGAACGCCTGCCCCATGCCGAAGCTGATGAGCAGGATGCTCGGCAGCACGTGCGCCGCGTAGCCCGTGGTCGGTGAGACCTGGGTGAGCCACAGGAGGCCGACGGCGGCGATCGCGAACCCGTAGGTCATCATCGGGCGCGGTCCGATCCTCGGCAGCACCTGGCTCGCGATGCTCGCGCTGACGATCACGCCGGCGCTGAACGGCAGGAACGCGAGACCCGACTTGAGCGCGCTGTAGCCGAGCGTGCCCTGCAGGTAGAACGTCATGAACATGAACATCGCGAACAGGCCGACACCCACGAGCAGCGAGGCGAGGTAGGCGCCCCCGCGGGTGCGATCGGCGACGAGGCGCACCGGCAGCAGCGGGTGCGTCGAGCGGCGCTCCACCGCGACGAACGCGCCGAGCAGGACCGCGGCGGCGGCGAACAGGACGATCGGCAGCGTGGCGCCCCAGCCGTCGGTCTCGGCCTTGGTGAAGCCGTAGACCAGGGCGAGCAGCCCACCGGTCGCGAGCACCGCGCCGGGGACGTCGTAGCGGTGCTTGCCCTCGGCCTTGCTCTCCTTCACGATCCGCGTCGCTGCGATGGCCGCACCGACCGCGATCGGGATGTTGACGAACAGCGTCCAGCGCCAGCTCACGTAGGAGGTGAGGAGGCCGCCGGCGATGAGGCCGATGGCCGCGCCGCCGCCGGAGATGGCGCCGTAGACGCCGAACGCCTTGGCGCGCTCGGTCGCCTCGGTGAACGTGACCGAGATCAGGGCGAGCGCGGCGGGGGCGAGCACGGCGGCGAAGGCTCCCTGCACGGCGCGGGCGCCGAACAGCATCGCGCCGCTCTGCGAGAACCCGCCGAGCGCGGAGGCCCCGGCGAAGCCGAGCAGGCCGATCACGAGCATCCGCTTGCGGCCGACGAAGTCGGCGATGCGGCCGCCGAGGAGCAGCAGGCTGCCGAAGGTCAGCGTGTACGCCGTCTGCACCCACTGCCGGTTGGCGTCGGAGATGTGCAGCGACCGCGCCGCGTGGGGGAGGGCGATGGTCACGATGGAGGCGTCGAGCACGACCATCAGCTGCGCGATCGCGATGACGCCGAGCGCCCACCAGCGGCGCTTGTCGCCCGCGTTGGGGTCGCTGTCGGGATAGGTGCTGACGGTGTTCCGACCCTGTTCAGGGACGGCGTCGGCCAGGGACTCGAGCGCGGCGCTCACGGGGATTCCTCTCGGAGTTGCGGGGGCGGGGTGGTGGATGGGTCCGGCGGCAGGGACCGCCGGGAGTCAGCAGGTGGCTGTCACGAGTCGCCGCATCGCGACCCCTGGAGCAGTGGCAGGACGATGTCGTCGACCACGTGGACGACGAACTCCTCGTCGAGCGGCTCGCCGCTGACGAGGAAGCGGAACATGAAGACCGACTGGACGACCTCGCCGAGGACGGAGGGGGCGCAGGCGGTGGCGAGCTCACCGCGCGCGAGGGCGCGGTCGAGCGGGGCGGCGCACATCACGGCTTTGTCGTCGGTGCCGGCGCGCATGGCGGCGGCGAGCTCGGGGTCGCGCATCGAGGCGGTCATGACGGCGGCGATCAGGCGCCCGTCCTCACCGGTGAGCTTCTGCACGAACCCGCGGGCGCCGGCGAGGAGGTCCTCACGGAGGCTGCCCGTGTCGGGGAAGATCTGGTTGCCCCCCTCCGCTTCGTCCTTCGCCTGGTGCAGCGCGTGCACGGCGTCGACGACGAGGGCGGCCTTGTTGGGCCAGCGGCGGTAGACCGTGGCCTTGCTCGCCTTCACGCGGGCGGCGACCGCGTCGATCGTGAGGCGGTCGTAACCGACCTCGACGAGCAGGTCGAGGGTGGCCTGCAGGAGGGCGGCGTCCCGGCTCGCGTCGCGAGGACGTCCTGCCGGCCGAGCCAGCGTCTCTGTCATGCCCACAGCGTCCTCCCCTCAGAAACGGAACGGTGTCGTTCTGCAAAGACCGTACGACAGGTCAATACGAAACGCAACCGTCTTGTTTCCGATGTGCCGCAGGTCACAGCACGCCCCGCAGCGGGCTACGTGGCGAGCGCCTCCAGGTAGGCGCGCATGCCGCCGAGCACCTTGTCCGACTGCCAGAGGGCGATGGTCTCCGGGTCCGAGGCCTCGAGCGCGTGGATGAGCGCGCTGGCCGGCGCGTGCACCGTCGCCTTGGTGGCGGCGTAGGTGGCGGCGTCGATCCGCGCGAGCGCCTGCGCCTGCGCGACGGCCCGGCCCATCAGCTCCTCGGCGCTCACGACGGCGTCGATGATGCCCATCGCCGCGGCCTCGTCCGGACCGACGGTGCGCCCGGTGAGCACGAGGTTCTGCAGCCGGTTGCCCGCGGCGTGCGCGGCGATGCCGAACGGCGCCGCGGGGAACGTGACGCCCACGAGCAGCTCGGTCAGGCCGATGGTGCCGCCGGACATGAGGCGCACGTCGCAGGCCATCGCGAGGATCGCGCCGCCCGCGATGGCGTGGCCGTTCACCGCGCCGACCACGGGGACCGGCAGGTCGAACACCGCGAGCAGCGCCTCGGACAGAGCCGGCAGGAAGGCGCCGACGTAGGGCGGGCCGTCGTCGACCATGCGACGCAGGTCGACGCCCGCGGAGAACGCGCGGCCGGCGCCGGTGAGCACGACGGCCTTGGCGTCGGCCAGCCCGTTCACGGTCGTGGTGATCGTCTGGAGCAGCTCGAGGTCGAGCGCGTTGACCTTGCCGTGGGCGAGCGACACCACCGCCACGCCGTCGACGTCCTCGACGTTGATCACGCGCCGTCTCCGTTCTGAGGTTCGCGGGAAGAGCTGTCTCCCAGCCAGTCCGAGAGGTCTGCATCCTCCCAGTCGGCCGGTCCGTACACGGTGCCGGGCAGGGGGGTCATGACCTCGGCGCTGCCGTGCACGCCGTACGCGAGGGTCGTCGCCCGCCAGCTCGTGAGGCGGTCGTCGACCGTGCCGCCCGTGCCACGCGCGCCGTGCCCGCGGGCGCGGTCCTCGGCGCGCCGCAGCGCGGCCTGCGCCGGGATGCTCGTCGCCCAGAGCAGCACGACCTCCCGCGCGTCGCCCAGGACCTCGTACAAGCCGACCATCTCGTGGCCGTACTCGTGCATCAGCGGCACGCGGGTCCGCGCGACATCGTCGAGGTAGGCGTCACGCCGCTCCGGCGCGATCGTTTGCAGCTCGTGGAGGAACAGCGTCCCGGTGATGCCGCGCTCGGCGATCTCCGCCGTCGTCGGGCTGCCGGGCATCGCGCCGAGCAGGCGGTCGGTCCCGCCGGAGCGCCACTGCGCCGCGGTGTCCCACCAGTCGCCGTAGAACGCCCGGCGCCGCTTCAGGTTCAGCCGGTCGACGTTGCGCGCCCAGGCGTCCCAGCCGTCCGGGCCCAGGTCCCACACGTTCACGACCTGCGGCCAGCGCCCGCCGCCGCCCGCCGCGCACACGAAGAACGTGCCCTGGAGCCGCATCATCCCGTCCATCTGCTGGACCGGCTCGCGGTTGACGTGCTCCATGTAGGCGTACTGGCCCTGGCCGACGATGTCGACGACCTCGTGCAGGAACAGCCCACGGTCCTTCGCGCTCTCCGCCGCCACGTAACCACCCTGCCGCACGGGGCGATGGTCCGTCCGTGCCGTTCTCACATCACTCAGCAGGTGGGTCAATGCCGGGCCGGGTGACGCCGAGATCACTGAGCGTGATGTCCCTGATCCGACGTGTCCCTGCCCTGGTGCTCGCCGTGGGTGCGCTGCTCGCCCCGCTGGTCGGCCCGGCCACCGCCGGGGCGGCCCCGGCCGCGCGCGCGCAGTGCCAGCCGCTGACCCAGGTCCTGCACGGGCACTACTACGGCTCCGATGGGCGGCACGTGAACGCGACGATCGCCTTCACCGTCGCCGACCGCTCGATGCACGAGATCAACGCCGAGGGGTGCGGGCAGAGCTTCGACCGCCCGGCGTTCTTCGTGAACCCCAACTACCGCCTGCCGGCCGACGGCTCGATGACCGAGGGCAGCACCGAGTGGTCGGTGGTGCTGCCGGCCAACGCCTGGCACGTGCAGATCGAGACCTACCCGCGGGGCCCGGCGAGCTCGCCGCGCTACCAGCGCACCGACCTCACCTACTACGCGCGCTCCATGCGGCGCTTCAACCTCCCCAACACCTCCGACATCCAGGTCGTGCTGCCGCGCGCCGACACCTGCCCGGCGGGCACCGGGGTGGCCGAGCGCGTGGTGAAGGCCTACCGCGTCGCCTGGAACACGAAGACGCACAAGTCCTCGATCACGCTCGACGGCGCGGTCACCCACGCGGACGCGTTCAGCGGGATGCCCGACAAGAACAACCCCAACGCCGGGTCGCCCATCCAGGGCCTGAGCCTGGGCAGCAAGCCGCAGCCCGACGGCACCGTGCTGCTGCACGAGATGGCCAGCGCGCCCACGCGCCTCGGCCAGCCGTACACGATGGTCGTGAGTGCCCCGCACTTCGGCGGCAAGGCGTACTCGCAGGACTACCGCGGGCGGCAGACCTTCGGCGTGACGGCGTGCTCCACCGGCGTGGCCCAGGTCTACGAGCTGCCGACGAACCTGCCGTTCAAGGAGCGCCACCGGCTGCAGGACGCGCTCTACAAGCACCACTCGAACTACCTGATCACCGTCAACACGTGACGATCACGCCCTTGTTGGGCCGAACGGGTGCACCGGTGTGCGGTGTGGTCCCTTCAAGCGCGCCGGTCGTGGGCCGATGCTTCAGAACGTGACGATCCGCCGCCTCCCTGTCCTCGTGGCGAGCCTCGCGGTTGCCTCCACCGCGGTCGCCGTCCTCGCCACCCCCGCCTCGGCCCGCCCGCGCGATGCCGGCTGCGCCTCGAGCACCCAGAGCCTGCACGGCGAGATCCGCGGCTCCGACGGGCTGTTCGTCGACGCCACGCTCGCCTTCGACCTCGAGGACTCCTCGGGTCACGCGTTGGCGGCGAACGGCTGCCGCGCGACGAGCGCCACCCCCGCGTTCTTCGTGAACCCCAACTACACGGTCCCGGCGGACGGTGCGACCTCGGGCGGCACCTTCGAGTGGAGCCTCGACGGCATCCCCTCCAACGCGGTGAAGGTCGAGATCGAGACCTACCCGCGCAACCCGGCCGCCGCACCGAAGTACCAGGTGACGAACACCAAGTACTACGCGCGCTCGATGCGGCACTTCGCCCTGCCGAGCAGCGACGACATCCAGGTCGTCATGCCACGCGCCGACGCCTGCCCCGGCCCGGACGGCATCATCGGCAGCCGCACCGTCCGCGCCTACGTCGTGCACTGGAACGGTCGCAGCGCGTCGTTCACCCGGGACTCGGTGACCATGACCGACGCGTTCAGCGCCCTGGCCGACCGCAACACGCCCGGCTTCGGCAACCCGGTCATGGGCCTGGGCATCGGGACGGCCAACAGCGACGGCACCGTGACGCTCGCCCAGCTCTCGTCGGCGGGCGGTCTCGGCCAGCCGTACACGATGGTGTTCCGGGCCGGCCACGCCGGCGGACGCGCCTACTCCACCGACTACCGCGGCCGCCAGACCTTCGGCGTCACCGCGTGCAGCTCGGGCTTCGCCACGATCTATGAGATCCCGGCGCTGTCGACGAGCTCGCGGCACGCGCTGGCCGACTACCTCTACGCCCACGGCAAGGGCTTCCTCGTCACCGCCAACACCTGAGCTGGGGACGGCGCCCGAGCACAGGGCGCGGTCATCCCCAGGCCGGCCGTCGCGCCCGCGCACCGGTCGGCGCGGTCGGCGACCGTCGTGGCGCCGGACGGGACTGCCGTCCCTGATGCTGCGGAGGTCCTCGTGCTCGACAACGCCATCCACCTGGTCGGCAACCTCACCGACGAGCCCACCTACTACTCCGCCGGCTCGGCCAGCCGGGCGACGTTCCGGTTGGCCGCGACCGAGCGCAAGCTCAACCGCGAGACGGGCGAGTACGTCGACGGGACCACCCTCTACATGGACGTGGTCGCCTGGCGGTCGCTCGCCGACCACATCCACGGGACGCTGCACAAGGGCGACCGCGCCGTGGTCGTCGGCCGCCTCCGGCGCCGCGAGTACCAGAACGCGCAGCAGGAGCAGCGCTCCAAGATCGAGGTGGAGGCCGACGCCGTCGGGCCCGACCTGCGCCACGCCACCGCCATCGTGACCCGCACCGCGCGGCGGTCCGCTCCGCTCGGCGCGACCGGTATCGCGACCGGAACCGACGACGCGCCGCTGCCGCCCGAGCCGAGCGTCGACGCGTTCCCGCCGGACGTCGACGAGGTGGCCGCCACCGCCGCGTGAGGACAGCGCCGCGGGGCCACCTAGATTGTCCGCGTGGCCCAGTACATCTACTCGATGCGCAACGTGCGCAAGGCGCACGGCGACAAGGTCGTGCTCGACGACGTCACGCTCGCGTTCCTGCCCGGGGCCAAGATCGGTGTCGTCGGCCCCAACGGCGCCGGCAAGTCCAGCGTCCTCAAGATCATGGCCGGGCTCGACCACCCGAACAACGGCGACGCCCTGCTGACGCCCGGCTACACCGTCGGGATGCTCCAGCAGGAGCCGCCGCTGACGGAGGACAAGGACGTCCGCGGCAACGTCGAGGAGGCGGTCGCCGAGCTGCGCGGCTGGATGAAGCGCTTCGACGAGGTCAGCGAGGCGATGGCCGAGGAGTACACCGACGAGCTCCTCGCCGAGCAGGGCGAGCTGCTCGACAAGATCGAGCACGCCGACGGCTGGACGCTCGACTCCCGCATCGAGCAGGCCATGGACGCCCTGCAGCTGCCCGACGGCGACGCCGACGTCACCAAGCTCTCCGGTGGTGAGCGGCGCCGCGTCGCGCTCTGCAAGCTGCTGCTGGAGAAGCCCGACCTGTTGCTGCTCGACGAGCCCACCAACCACCTCGATGCGGAGAGCGTGCTCTGGCTGGAGCAGCACCTGGCGAGCTACGAGGGCTGCGTCCTCGCCGTCACCCACGACCGGTACTTCCTCGACAACGTCGCCGAGTGGATCCTCGAGCTCGACCGCGGCCGCGCCTACCCCTACGAGGGCAACTACTCCACCTACCTCGACACCAAGGCGACCCGCATCAAGGTCGAGGGCCAGAAGGACGCGAAGCGCAAGAAGGAGCTCGAGCGCGAGCTCGAGTGGGTGCGCAGCAACCCGAAGGCGCGCCAGGCGAAGAGCAAGGCCCGCATCTCCCGCTACGAGGAGCTCGCGGCCGAGGCCGAGCGGTCCCGGCCGGTGGAGAACGAAGGCATCCAGATCCCGCCGGGTCCGCGCCTCGGCGGCACGGTCATCGAGGTCGACAACCTCAAGAAGGGCTTCGGCGACCGCACGCTCATCGACGGCCTGTCGTTCTCGCTGCCGCGCGGTGGCATCGTCGGCATCATCGGTCCGAACGGCGTCGGCAAGACCACGCTGTTCAAGACGATCGTCGGCTTCGAGGAGCCGGATGCCGGCACCGTGAAGGTCGGCGAGACCGTGAAGATCGCCTACGTCGACCAGGGCCGCACGCAGCTCGACGCGAAGAAGAACGTGTGGGAGGTCGTCTCCGACGGGCTCGATCACATCAACGTCGGTTCGCGCGAGCTGCCCAGCCGGGCGTACGTCGCATCGTTCGGCTTCAAGGGGCCGGACCAGCAGAAGCCGGTGGGCGTGCTCTCCGGTGGTGAGCGCAACCGGATCAACCTGGCGCTCACGCTCAAGTCCGGCGGCAACGTGCTGCTCCTCGACGAGCCGACGAACGACCTCGACGTCGAGACGCTGCGCTCGCTTGAGGACGCGCTCGAGGAGTTCCCCGGCTGCGCCGTGGTCATCAGCCACGACCGCTGGTTCCTCGACCGCGTCGCCACGCACATCCTCGCGTGGGAGGGCACCGACGAGAACCCGGCGCAGTGGTTCTGGTTCGAGGGCAACTTCGCGGACTACGAGGAGAACAAGGTCGCGCGGCTCGGCGCCGACGCGGCTCGTCCTCACCGCCTGCACCGCCGGCTCGAGCGCGGCTGATGCACTTCAGCCCGGAGCTCCGCGAAGCGGTCGCTGCGGGTCGCATCACCGTCTCGTTCCGGCTGTGGAGCCGCCCCAAGGTGAAGGTCGGCGGGCGCTACCCCGTGCTCGACACCTGGTTCGAGGTCGACGACATCGAGCTCATCCCGTTCAGCCAGGTGACCAAGGCCGACGTGAAGCGCGCGGGGGAGAAGGACCTCGAGTCCCTGCGGGCGCGCGCCGCCCACGCCGGCGCCATCCACGACGACACCCTCGTCTACCGCATCGCCTTCCACATCACCGAGTGA
>DASZYF010000169.1:0-23171 GCA_035545535.1 Mycobacteriales bacterium
TGTCGCTGCAGGTGTCACCCGACGACCCGCTCGTGCAGCGCCAGCTGCTGTGGTCCGGCGCGGCGTCGATCGCCGGCGGCACCAGCGAGGTGCAGCGGACGATCCTGTCCGAGCGGATCCTCGGCCTGCCCCGCGGCTAGCGCCACCGCGCGGCTAGCGCCACCGCGCGGCTAACCGGCCGCGGCCGCCAAGGCGAGCAACGCGTCGGCCCACGCGGCCGGCGTGTAGCGGTCGGAGATCGCAGCTGACGCGGCGCCCCACGCGCGCCGTTGCTCGACCGAGGCCTCGTGCACGACGCGCATCGCGGTCGCGAGCGCAGCGGCGTCCCCCGGCGGGACGTGGAAGCCGTTCGCGTCGGTCGCCTGCTCGAGCCAGCCTCGACAGCCCTCGGACACGATCACCGGCAGCCCGGCCGCGCAGGCCTCCATCGACACCGTGCCCCAGTAGTCGAAGATGCTCGGCAGCACGAACGCCGCCGCGTCGCGGTAGATCCCGACCACCTCGTCGGGCTGCACGAAGCCGAGCATCTCCACGCCGTCGATGCCGTCCAGCCCGCCGGGGTCCGGTCCGGTGCCGGCGATCCGGAGAGGCCACGGATCCTCCACCTCGGTGCGGTACCGGCGGTAGGCGCCGGCGAGGATCGACAGCCCCTTGTCATGGTGCAGCCGGCCGACGTAGGCGAACGACGGCTTCTCCCAGCGGGCATCGCTGCCGCCGCGCGCCCCGGCCAGGCGGTTCGTGTTGACCGGCACCGAGCCGTAGCCGATGCGGTGATCGCTGAAGCCGAGCTGGCGCGGGAAGTCCGCGAACAGCTCGCCCGGCACCCACGCCGCGTCGAAGCAGTAGCGACGGAACGCGGGCGAGAGCACGCGGAAGACCTGCTGCCGCCAGGTGCCTTTCCAGAACACGTCGGTCCACATGACTCGCCGCGCGTCGCGCGCGTGGTGCAGCGTGCGCAACAGCGCCGCGTAGCGGCCGAGCGAGCAGACGACCGTCGGCTGCACGTCGTCGACGACCCGCCTCAGCTCGGCGAACGACGGCGGCCACGCAGGCTCGACGAGCGTCACCCCCGCCGGCCGCAGGGCGGCGTAGTCGTACGGCGCGAGGGGGTCCGGCGGCTTGATGACGGCCGTCACCTCGGCCCGCTCCGCGAGCGCGCCGAACGACGCTGACCAGTAGTCAGTGAGGCAGTCCCAGATCAGCACGACGCGCTCGGTCACGACCGTCCCCTCCCCCCTTCGCGGGAGGGTACGCGGGCCAGGTTGCGCGCCGGTGAGCTACCCGAGGTCTCGTGTGCGGGGCGTCAGCGGTGGTAGGCGTGGGCCTCCGTGCCGACCAGCTGGACGAGGTTGCCGAGGGCGATGTTCACGTCGTAGAGGTGCAGGCCCCACTGCGGTTCGAGGTAGGCCTGCAGCAGCGGCCGGGCGTCGTTCGCAGGGGTCACATCGAGCCAGCTGGCGCCGTCCTTCTGCTCGCACTGCGCGCGGTAGCGGCCGGGGTAGGCGACCCAGGGGGTCGCCGCCTGGGGCAGCCCGGCGATGGCGCCGAGCAGCCCGAACGATCCGGTGGTCGGCAGGTAGGTGTCGAGCGGGGCCGACCCGCCGCCGAGCGCGCCGGGGTTGGTGCACAGCACCTGCTCGCCGGCCCCCGACCCGGTGTCGAGGCCGAGCACGGCGGCGACGGAGGTGTCGGTGCGTCCGAAGTAGGCGTCCTTCGGCGGGTCCCCCTGGTAGGTGGAGTACGCGACGACGCAGCCCGTCTGCGTGGGTGCGGTGCACGCCGGCACGTGCTGGAAGTCGCCGCCGACCTCCTTGCCGTCGGGCACCCGCACGTTGCCGCCGAGCAGCAACGCGGACACGAGCAAGCGGCGCTGCGCGGGGTCTGTGTCGATGACGCGCTTGATGAGCGCGTCGAGCAGGAACGCGCCCTGCGAGTGACCGATGAGCACCACTCCGCGGCCGTCGTTGTCGTGCGCGAGGTAGTCCTCCCACGCGTGCTCCACGCTGAGGTAGGCGGTGAGCGCCGCGGCGGGCGTCACCTTGCCGTCGCTGCCGCCGAGCGCCGACGTCGTGAGCTGCCGGTACATCGGCGCGTACACGCGGCACACCGACGAGAAGCGCGAGGCCTGTGCGACAGCGACGACGCGCTCCTCCGGATCGATCGACAGGTCGGAGTTCAGCCCATGGTCACGGCTCACGGTGGGGTAGACGTAGAAGCAGTCGATGCCCGGGTCGGCCCGTGCGGCCGGTTGCACCTGCTTCGTCCCGTCGGCGCTGACGACGGTGGCGCTCGTGCCGGTGTGGCACGGATCGGCCGCGTCGTCCGGACGGCACAGCCACACCGTCGTGCTGCCCGCCGACGGCGTCGGGGCCGCCGATGTCGCCGCGGCCGACGGGGTCGGACGGCTGGTGGTCGTCGAGGGTGAGGGGTCGCTCGACCCGCACGCGGCCGCGAGCACGAGCACGCCCACACCGATCACCCGACGCAGCACTCCCCCATCGTGCTTCACGACGATGAGGTGCAACCCTCAGGAACCCGACGTGCCCGAGCTGTCCCGGTTCACCCGATGTCGGCGACGTTGACCGGGGCGTCCCGTTCGCTCGACTCGTAGATCGCCAGCATGAACGCGAGCACGTCCCTCGCCTGCCGCAGCGTGAGCGACGGCGCGCCTTCGCCGGTGCGGAGGTGGTGCGCGAACGCGTGGCCGGCGGCGATGAACCCGTCGTGCAAGCCGTCCGGCAGCTTGTGATCGCCGCGGAGCTCACCATCGCGGTAGACCTCGAGCGCCGGGAGTGCCAGGCCACGCGCGGAGATGTGGTTGACCCGCGCGAACCCGAGCTCGCAGGTGACCTCGACGCGCTCGTCGCCCGTGTAGTAGTCGCTGCGGAGGAACGTGCCGGGCGCGAAGGTGATGTCGAGGATGCCGCGCACGCCGTTCTCGTGCTCCCACATGACGTGCGTGGGCGCATCGAACGTGTAGCCACCGCCGACGTCGGTCGCGCCGATCCAGGCCATCACCCGCTTCACGGGGCCGAGCAGCCACATCGCGATCGCGAACTTGTGCCAGCCGTCGTCGAAGACCGCGATGCCCTTGCCGCCCTGCGCCTGCTGCAACAGCCACTTCCAGCCGTCGGTCTTGACGTCCCACCCGCCGAGGCCGGTCACGACCATCTTGAGGTGCAGCCCGACGGGCTTGCCGAGCTGCCCGCTGTCGACGACCTCCTTGAGCGCGACGAGCGGCGGGAAGAAGATCTGGTCCTCCATCACGCGCACGACCGCACCGGTCTGTTCGGCCAGCGCGATGATGCGGTCGGCCTCTTCGAGCGTGTGCGTGATGGGCTTCTGCAGGGCGAGGTGATGACCGGCGCGCAGCACCTTCTCGGCGATGTCGGCGTGCATCGGTGTGGGCAGCAGTACCTCGACGAGGTCGAGGTCGTGCGCGAGGAACGCATCGAGGTCCGTGTACAGCGCCGCGTCGGGCCAGCGACGACCGCGTTCGGCGAGGCGCTCGGGGTCGGTGTCGCACAGCGCGACCAGCTCGGCGTCGGGGCAGTCGTCGTAGGCCCGGCTCGTCAGCTCGAAGACCTGGCCGACACCGAGGACACCCACACGGACGGGACGACCGAGGGGCAGGGTCTTCGGCATCCGGAAATCCTGGCAGAACCTGACACGCGTGTCAGGATCATCGTCCGTGGGCGTGCTGCTGGGGATCTTCTGCGCGCTCTCCTACGGCACCGGCGACTATCTGGGCGGTCGGGCGACCCGCACGGCCGCGGCCGTGCGCGTGGTCCTGCTCATGCAGCTGACCGGCGCGACGGGCATGGGCGCGGTCGTCGCGGTCTACCACCCGCACGCGCCCACGACCGGTGACATCGTGCGGGGCGCCGTGGCCGGCACCGCGGGGTGCCTCGGGCTCGGTCTCCTGTACTGGCTGCTGGCCCATCACCGAGCATCCGTCGTCGCACCGATCACCGCGGTGGTCGCGACGTTGATGCCGATCGCGTGGGGCATCGGGCACGGCGAGCGGCCGGACGCGCTGGGCATCATCGGCATCGTGCTGGCGATCGGTGCCATCACGCTCGTGAGCGGGGCCGGCCGGGGTCCGCTCGAAGGCGTCGGTCTGGCCGTGCTCACGGGCGTCCTGTTCGGCAGCACGCTGGTGCTGTTCTCGGCCACCACGCCGAGCTCGGGCCTGTGGCCGGTGTTCGCGGCCCGCTCCGCCGCCGTCGTGGCGGTGCTCGTCGTGATGATGGCGCGGCGCGACGTCGGGTTCCCCGACGCGTCGGTCCGCTCACTGACCGCAGGTGCAGGGGTCCTTGACACCGCAGGCAACGTGTTCGTGCAGATCGCCGTGCGTCACGGGCTGCTCACCGTCGTCTCGCCCATCGTGGCGCTCGCCCCGGCGGTCACCGTGCTGTTCGCCCGGGCGCTCGACCATGAGCACGTCGGCGTCGAGCGGACGGTAGGGCTCGCGCTCTCGGTCGCCAGTGTGGCGATCCTCGCGTTCGCCTGAGCGAGCGTCAGCGCGGGCGCTGCAGGTGCGCGCGCCAGCCGCCGTCGTCGGTGATGTCGACCGCGCCGTCCGCGCCGCCGTCGGCGCAGATGAAGCCGAGCACCTCGGAGCCGTCGTGCAGGACGACGCGACCCAGCCCCAGCGGCGCGGGGATCGCGGCGGCGAGCTGGCCGACGCTCTGCGCGGGCAGGTCCCAGAGCTCGAGGGGGAAGCCGCCCGCCCGTCCGTCGCCGGTGCGGGTGAGGGCCGGACGCGCCGGTGCACCGGGCAGCCGGAACATCCGATAGCCGCCGTCGGTGCGGGTGCGGGCGTGCAGGCGGCCTCCGAGCCCGACGAGCTGCCGGTTCAGCGGCAGCCCGGTGAGGTGGGCGCCGACGACCGCGACGAGCGCCCGCGGCTCGACGTCAGCCACCGGTTCGCCGCACCACCGGGAAGCGAGGTCGAGCAACGGCGCGTCGGCGAAGGCCGGTGCGACGAGCTGCACGCCGAAGGGCAGCCCGTCGTCGCGCGCACCGGCCGGCACGGCGACGGCGCACAGGTCCATGAGGTTGACGAAGTTGGTGAACGTGCCCATGCGGGCGTTGGCCCCGAGCGGGTCGGCGGCGACCTCGGCGTGGGTCGGATGGCCGGGCGTGACCGGCAGCATCAGCGCGTCGACGTCGGACCAGGTGGGCGCGCTCTGCCGCGTCAGCGCGGCCAGGCGGTCGAAGCCGCGGAAGACGTCGGCCGCCGGCAGGTCGCGTCCGCGCGACACGATCGTGCGGACCGTCGGGTCGACGCCGTCGACGGCGGGGTCGAGCAGGTGCCCGAACGCGGCCCACCGCTCGGCCAGCCACGGGCCTTCGTAGAGCAGCCGGGCCGCGGTGAGGAACGGGGTGACGTCGATGCGGACGACGTGCGGCACGACGGTGGCGAGGTGAGCGACGGCCTTGTCCCAGGCCTGCTGGTGCTCGGGGTCCAGCTCGAGCTCTCCGTCGGGCACGGCCACGACCTGCATGCGCGCGGGCACCGCCAACGGCAGGGCAGGAGGCACCGCGCGTGACCACGCGTCGCCGTCGTCCCCCACGAGGACGTCGAGCGCGGCCCGCGCCGCGGCGACGGTGCGCGTCAGGGTGGTGACGCAGTCGAGCGAGCGGCACGCCGGGAAGACGCCCGTGGTCGGGATGATGCCGCGCGTCGGCTTCACCCCGACCAGCCCGTTGAACGCGGCCGGGACGCGACCGGACCCGGCCGTGTCGGTGCCGAGCGCGAGCGGGACGGTGCCGGACGCGACGGCCACCGCGCTGCCGGAGCTGCTGCCGCCGGAGATGTGCTCGGGGTGACCGACCGCGCTCGGCGCGCCGTACGGCGAGCGGGTGCCCACGAGACCGGTCGCGAACTGGTCGAGGTTCGTCTTGCCGACGGGCACCGCGCCCGCGTCGAGCAGGCGCTGCACGGCGGTCGCGGACGACTCCGCCGGCGTCGACAGCGCCGGGCAGCCGACCGTCGTGGGGATGCCTGCGAGGTCGATGTTGTCCTTGATCGCGAAGGTCACGCCGGACAGGGGGCCCTCCGGTGCGCGGGCGGCGAGCTCCGCCACCTCGGCGTCGCTCAGCCGGCGGATGAACGCCGGGCCGTTCATCGCGCCGCCTCCCAGCGGGCGCGCTCGTCGGCGAAGGCCCGCTGCCGGCGCGCGGTGAAGTCCGCGCCCCCGGTGCCGAAGTCGGCGAGCGTGAGCGTCGCCGGATTCGTGTCGAGATCGCGGCGACCGGCGAGCACGTCGGCGCGCAGGTCGAGCAGCTCTTCGGGCGTCACGGGCACGAACCGCAGCCGGTCGAACGGGCGCAGCAGCCACGGCGGCCCGACGCCCTCGGGGTCGTAGCGCCACACCGGCACGGTGCGGCCGACGAGCTGGTAGCCGCCGGGGCCTTCCATGCCGTAGATGCAGAGGTAGATGCCGCCGATGCCGACGGCGTTGGCGGGCGTCCAGGTGCGCGCCGGGTCGTACTTGGTCGTGACCAGGCGGTGCGCGGGGTCGAGCGGCACGGCGACCGGGGCGCCGAGGTAGACGTCGCCGAGCCCGACGACGACGTAGGTCGCGCGGGTGACGATGTCGAAGACGTCGTCGCGTGCGTCGAGCCCGTTCACCCGGCGGATGAACTCGACGTTGTCCGGGCACCACGGCGCATCGGGTCGCACCGTGCGCTGGTAGCGCTGCATGGCCTCGTGCGCCGCGGGATCGTCGAGCGCCAGGGGAAGTGTCACCTCGCGCACGGGCAGCACGACGTCGTGCGGGTCGGGTAGCCCCGCCCACGCATCCGCCACCACCGCGGCGAGCGCCGGCAGGCCGAGGCGGGTGCTGTCGGTGGCGACGAGGATCGAGCGCACGCCCTCCACCTGCTCGGTGATGCCGGCCGGCGCCTTCGCGGTGATCGCGTCGGCGAGCAGGTGCACCCGGAACCGCACCTCGAGGTCGAGCTCGGGCGGGCCGACCTCGACGAGCAGGTGGTGGTCACCGGCGCGGCGCACGACGAGTGCGGGGCGCTCGCCGTCCGCGGCGATCGCGGCCAGCGGGGCCGGACGCGTCGTCGTCCGCGTCGCGGGAAGGTCGGTCCGCTCCACACCGTCACGGAGGAGGGCCCGACGGTTCGCGTTGATGCGGTCGGCGTCGGCCGGCGTGATCGGTTCGAGCCGCACCGTGTCGCCCGGACGGGCCTGGGCGAAGATCCAGCGGTCGGACTCGATGACGACGGCGGGCACGAGGAAGCCGCCGAGGCTCGGCCCGTCCGGCCCGACGACGACCGGGGTGCCGCCGGACAGCATGATCGCGCCGACGGGGTAGGCGCTGTCGTGGATGTTGCTGGGGTGCAGCCCCGCGTCGCCCCCGTCAGCGCGGGACCACTGCGGCGCCGGGCCCACGAGCCGCACTCCGGTGCGGTCCGCCCGGTGATCGACCTCCCACGTCGCGGCGAACAGCTCGTCGAGGCCCTCGGGCGTGAGGTGGTCGGCGCCACCGTGCGGCCCGGCGATGACGCGCACCACCCACTCGCGGTGCAGCGTGGGCAGCAGGTCGTGCACATCGCGCGGCGCCGCGCAGTTCTCCTGCCCCCGGACCCCGAGCACGTCGCCCGCGACCAACGCACGCCCGTGCAGACCGCCGAACCCTCCGAGCAGGAAGGTGGACCGGCTGCCGAGCGCGCGCGGCACGTCGAGGCCGCCGCGCACGGCCAGGTAGCCGCGCAGGCCGTTCGCGGTGAACCGGCCCATGTCGAGCACGCCGCCGGCGGGGACGACCGTGACCTGCCCGGGCACGACGGCGCGGCCGTCGACCGTCGCGTGGGTCGCCGCGCCGGCGACGCAGATCAGAGCCCGCTCGGCGAAGGAGAGCACCGGCCCCTGCACGACCGCTTCGAGGCCGGCCGCGAACGCGTCGTTGCCCACAGCCCGTGCGGCGAGCGCGAACGAGAGGTCGTCCCACGCTCCCGACGGGGGCACGCCGACCGACCACAACCCTCGTCGGCCTGCGAGGTCCTGCACCGTCGTCTGGATGCCCGGCTTCACAACCGAGATCCCCTGCAGGGCAAGGGGTTCCGGCGGGCTGCCCCGGCCGGTGAGCGTCGCGCTCACGAGGCCCACGCGAGCAGCTGCACCGGCGTCGGGTCGTAGCCGTTGCACGGGTTGTTCAGCTGCGGGCAGTTCGAGATCAGGATGAGGATGTCCCGCTCGGCCCGGAGCTCGACGTGCTTGCCGGGGGCCGAGACACCGTCGGCGAAGTGCAGGTCGCCGTTCGAGGCGACCGGCACGTTCATGAAGAAGTTGACGTTGTGCGTCAGGTCTCGTGTTGTCATGCCGACCTGGTGCGCGAGCCGGCTGAAGGTGATGCGGCAGGCGTGCTGATGGCGGGTGTGCTCGCCGTACCGGACGACGTTGCTCTCCTGGGCGCACGCACCGCCGAGGGTGTCGTGCCGGCCGCAGGTGTCGTCGACGATCGTCGCGAGCGGATCCAGCCTCACGGAGCGGAGCACCGAGCCGGTCGTGAGGTAGACCGCCCCCTGCTCCCGGATGGTGTCGACCGCGCTGTAGCGGTTGGCGTGGTTGTGGGCGTCGTAGAACAACGTGTCGACGGCCTGGTTGCCGTGCAGGTCGACGATGCGGAAGCGGGTGCCGGCGGTGATGACCCCGCTCCACCCGTCACCCGCCGGGACCTCGACGTCGAGCGTGGGCGCGGTCACGCGATCCATCGCTCGGCCTGCTCGATCGCGCGGGCGGACTCGGCGCGGAACGTCCGGCTCGCGTCGTCCGCCGCGGCGGGGCCGACCGGGTGGATCGTGGCGACCACGTCGGAGGGCGACCACCGATCGGAGGGGTCGAGCGGGTGCGGCGCGGTCGACAGCACGACGAGCACGGCCTGCTCGGCGCGCAGCTCGGCCCAGTCCCCCGCATGCGCGTTGCCCGGCGCGTACGTCAGCCCGCCCCGGTCGTCGTCGCCGGGCACGACCTTGGTGAACAGGTTCACGCACGCGTGCAGGTCGCGCTCTCCCAGCCCGTGCTTGGTCAGCTCGTCGAGCAGCCCCGTGCGCGCGGCGAGGCGCTGGTCGTTGCGATCCCCCTGGTAGCTGGACGCGCCGAACCGGCGGGCGACCTGCGGCTGGGTGCTGTGCCCGGTGATCGCGTCGTGCCAGCCGACCGACGATCCGGTCAGCGACAGGAGCGCGCGGCCGCAGTCGCTCATCAGCACCATCGGCGCCGTGATGCGCACCGCCATCTGCGCCTTCAGCGTGTCCGGGATGCAGAGCCGTTCGAGCGTCTGCGGATGGGCGTAGGCGAGCAGGCTCACGTTGGCTCCGTCCGCGACGGCGTCGAGCCGCAGCGCGTGTCCGCGCCGGATGATCCGCGACCAAGCCGCCCCGCCGGGGATGGTCTCCTTCATCGCGGGTCCTCGCCGAGCCAGCGCCGGTAGCCCGGCTCGGCCCGGATGCGCTCGGTGTGGGCGGCCAGCAGCTCCGCGGCCAGGGCGATCGAGGCGACCTCCTCGGACGTCCACGCGCGCGGCCGGTCGCTGTGCACGGACAGCCAGCCCACCGACTCCTGGCCGGCGACGATCGGCGCGAGGACCTGTGCGCGAACCCCGTACGCGGTGACGAGCGCCTCCGGCGGCGGTGGGCCCGCACTGACATCGGGTTGCACGAGCACCTTGCGCGTCTCCATCACCCAGGTCGCGGTCGCGGCCGCCCGCTGATCGATGCTGTTGTCCTCGGTCATCGCACGCTGCCCCTCGGCGACGACTTCGGCGACGCACGGGAAGTTCATCCCCGGCACGTCCATCCGCAGCGTCGTGCGCGCGGGCCGCAGCGCCGCGAACAGCTCGGCGAGCACGGTGTCGGCGACACCCGTGGCCGTCTCTGCCATGGCGGTCACACGCTGGCGACCGCGAACCGCCGGGCCATCTCCTCGGTGAGGGCGGGCCACACGACCGGGTCGTGGCCCGGGATGAGGCGGTAGCCCTTCTCCTGCGCGATCGCCTTGAGCCGGCGGATCGGTTCGAGGGTGATCTCGGGGTCGTCGCCGACGAAGCCGCCCAGCGGCAGCTCCTGCTCGATGTTCTCCGTCAGGTCCGCGGCGTCGAACGCGAACACGAACCCGCCGCCGCCTACCGATCCGTCGAGCTCGACCATGAAGCTCTGGTTGCCCGGGGTGTGGCCGTAGGTGGGGATCGCGGTGATGCCGGGGGCGATCTCCTCCTCGCCGTCGGCGAGCTTCCAGTCGATGCGCCGGTCGTCGTAGTCGACCCGGATGAGGGCGTCCCCGGTCGGGTAGTGCCCGCCGGTGAGCCCGTGCTCGAGCTCCTTGCGCTGCATGTGGATGGGCACGCGGCCGGCGAAGTGCTTGATGCCGCCCGAGTGGTCGTGGTGCAGGTGGCTGATGCCGACGGCCGTGATGTCGTCGAGCGACAGGCCGACCCGTTCGAGCTCGTACTCGATCGGGTCCTCGTCGTCCCCGACCGTGAGCACGGGCCGGTAGAACGACGGGTCGGGGTAGAAGCGGCGCGACATGCCCGGGTCACGGACGATCGCCGCGTTGAACCCGGTGTCGAGCATGACCCAGCCGCCGTCGACCTCGAGCAGCACGCCGGGCGTCGGCTCGAGCATGCGCTGCTCCGGCGGGGCGCCGTAGATCGAGACGGACCGGGGCAGGTCCTCGTAGCCGAGCGTGAGCAGGATGATCCGGCGCACTCCGGTCTTGGCCATGTGCGGTGTCCTCCTTCGTCCGTCAGGCGGACAGGTTGGCGAGCAGCAGCGTGTTGGGGTTGGACACGATGTGCGCGTCCTCGACGCCCTTGAGCCACGGCTGGGCGACCATGAAGTCGGTGATGTTGGCGATGTTCATCCAGCAACCCGTCTGCGATGCGGCGATCGCCGCATCGGAGAAGTCCTGGTCGGACCCGCTGATCAGGGCCTTGGCGTAGTCGGCCGTCGCGGCCGGCGACGAGCAGTGCAGGTAGTTGAGGCCGGCGCCCGGGTCGAAGCTGATGTGGCCCCACGTGTAGGGCGAGGGCGAGTCCGGCCAGCCCGGCGTCGCGAGCATGTCGGGCGCGCCCTTGGGGTCGCCCACCCAGCCGAAGATCGCCGATGTCGGGTAGGACTGCACCTTCACGTTCAGGCCGAGGGGCGCGAGCTGCGTCGAGATCAGGTTCGCGACGATCTGGCTGTCCGGCTGGCTCGAGTCCCACCCGATGGTGAGGCTGCGCTCCGCGGACGGCGCCGCGCTGACGATGCCCTTGAGGACCGACGGGTCGAGCGTGATCGCCTGCTGGGCGTACTGCGGCGCCATCATGTTCGCCGGGTAGACCTGGGTCGCCTTGGTGCCGCGACCGAAGTAGGTCTGCTTGACGATCTCGTCGGTGTCGATCGCCTTGAGCAGCGCCAACCGGTTCGTGGCGTCCTTGAACAGCGGGCTCGCCGGGTTGACGTAGAAGTACTCCGAGATCATCGACGGCAGCGTGTAGCTGTTGACCTTCTTGTTCGACAGGTACGAGGAGACCGCCGACGACGGGATGTCGTGCAGGATCATGGCCAGCTGCCCGTTGTTGAACTGCAGCTGCTGTGCGGACGAGTCCGTGATGACCGGCAGGTCGATGTCGGTGAAGTACGGCTTCGCGCCCCAGTAGCCGTCGTAGGCCTTCATCTCGTAGTGCGAGCCGACCTTCGCATCGGTGATGGTGTACGGACCGGTGCCGAGGTCGTGGGTCTGCAGGTAGGTCTGGTCGTTGTCCTTGCCCTTGTACTGCGCGAGCCCGGTCGGGCTCATCATCTTCGGCCCGTAGGCGCACGCGAGGTAGGTGAGGAACGCCGAGTTCGGGTGCTTGAGCTTGATCGTGACGTCGAGGGCGTCCGGCGTGGTGATCGACGCGATGTCGGCCACCTGGTAGGCCGGGCCCTGGTTCACGGCGGCCCGCCGGTCGAACGATGCCTTGATCGCGGCCGAGGTGAACGGTGTGCCGTCGTGGAACGTCACGTTGGGCCGCAGCTTGAAGGAGAACGTCGTGTTGTCCTTCGAGGCGGTCCAGCTGGTCGCCAGGAGACCCTGGAGGGTCGGCGTCGCGGTGCCGGGCTTGTACTCCAGCAGCCCCTCGTAGGCGTTGGTCGTGAGGATCAGGCCCTGGCCGGCGTAGTAGATGTCGGGGTCCGGCGGCTGGCCCGGGTCCTGCAGGAACGACAGGTGCAGGGTGTGGTCCGCGGGCGCGCTCGCCGAGCCGCCACCCGTTCCGCTGCTGCCGGAGCCGCTGGAGCTGCCGCACGCGGCGACGCCCAGGGCGGTGGCGGTGACGACGGCTGTGATGCCCGCCTTGCCGAGCAGGTTCCGGTGCATGGTTCAGGCCTCCACGAGGGTCGGGACGGGCACCGAGACGGTGCGGGAAGGGGCGAGCTCCTCGAAGGCGGCGATGACCTCGGCGGACGTGCGGTTGGATCCGTGCTGCAGGTACTCCATGGCATCGAGCGACGCGGTGTGGCGGGCCAGCGACGAGCCGCCGACGCAGTCGGTGACGACGCGCACGTAGAAGTCGCGCTGGTGGGCGTCGGCGAACGTGTAGTGGACGCACACGTCGGTGAGCCCGCCGATGAGGATCAGCGTCTCGGCCCGCAGGGCGCGCAGCACGATCTCGAGCTCGGTGCCGATGAAGCCCGAGTAGCGGCGCTTGACGATGTGGTACTCGTCGTCCCGCGGCATCAGGCTGTCGATCAGCTCGGTGCCGCGATCACCCTCGAGCAGGTGCACGCCTTCGTTGCCGTCGAGCTCGCGGCCGAAGTCGATGAGGCTGCGCCGGTGCACCTCCTGCAGGAACACGATCGGGATGCCGGCGGCCCGGGCCGCGGCGACGATGTCCTCCGCGATCGCGATGCGCGCGGCGTGCCCGTCCATGTGCTCGATGCCGACCTCCTCGAAGGGCAGGTCGGCGCCCTTCTGGAAGTCGACGACGACGAGCACCGGGCGCCCGACGATCATCGGCTGCTGCGGCATGGCGTTCCTCCTCAGACCTTGATGCGGGGGTCGGCGACCGCCTGCAGGAGGTCGACGAGGGTGTTGATGAACACGTAGGCGACGCCGAGCAGGAGCGTCACGCCCGCGATCGCCGGGAAGTCGGCGACGGGGATGCTCTGCGCGACGTACTGACCGACGCCGGGCCAGCTGAAGACCTGCTCGATCACGAGGACGCCGGCGAACAGGAGCCCGACCTGCAAGCCGGTCATGGACAGCGTCGCGCCGACCGCGTTGCGCAGGATGTGCCGGCGCAGGATCGCGCTCTCCGACAGGCCCTTCGCCCGCGCCGTACGTGCGTAGTCGCTGGTGAGCTCGCCGGTGAGGCTCGACCGCAGCACCCGCCCGATGGCGACGGCGGGACCGAGCGCGATGGCGGTCGCCGGCATGGCGAGGTGCTCGAGGGCGTTCCACCACACGTCGAAGCGGCCGTGCAGGATCGCGTCGACGGTCAGCAGGCCGGTGGGTCCGGACGGCGCGGAGTCGATGCTCGTGCGGCCGTTGGCCGGCAGCCAGCCGAGCTTCTCGTAGAAGATGATGATCCCGCCGATGCCGAGCAGGAACGTCGGGGCCGAGGCACCGACCAGGAGGACGCCCCGGAACAGCGGGGCGCCCTTCCACCGCAGCGTGCTCGCGAAGGCCATGAGGCCGCCGAGCAGCAGCGCGATCACGATCCCGTAGAAGGCGAGCTCGACGGTCGCGGGGACGTAGTCGCCGAGGTCGGTGCTCACCGGCCGGCGGGTGCGGTAGGAGTGCCCGAGGTCGCCGTGCAGCAGGCCGTTCAAGTAGTGGCCCAGCTGCGAGAGGAACGGGCGGTCGAGGTGCAGCACGTGCCGCTGCTGCGCGATCGCCTCGGCCGAGGCCTGGCCTCCGAGCAGCGCGTGCACGGGGTCCAACGGCGAGATGTGCTGCAGGTAGAACACGACGGTGGCGAGCGCGACGATGATCACGGCCATCGCGCCGACGCGCTTGGCGACGAAGGTTCCCATGGCGCTCCTCAGTCCCGCTCGAGCAGGTTGCGCACGCCGTCACCGGCGATGTTCCCGATGAGGGCGAGAACCAGGACGGCAAGCCCGGGCATGACGGGGATCCACCACTGCTGCAGCAGGAACGACAGGTTGCGGGCCGCATCGGCACCCAGCTCGGGAGCGGGCGCCGACTGCCCGAGCCCGAGGAACGACAGCGACGCGAGCGTGAGGACGAGGTTGCCGACGTCGAGGCTGGCCGTGACGACGGTGGCCGGCACGGCACCGGGCGCGAGGTGGCGCAGCATGATTCGCAGCCGTCCGGCTCCGGCGAGCCGCGCCGCCTCGACGTGCGGACGGGCCGCGAGCCGCGACACCTCGCCGCGCACGATGCGCGCGTAGAAGGGCCACCACACGATCGAGACCGCGACGAGCGTGTGCACGAAGCTCGGCCCGAGCGCGGCGACGACGGCGATGGCCAGCACCGGGGCGGGCAGGGCGAGGAAGCCGTCGGTGAGGCGCATGAGGATCGTGTCGATCCAGCCGCCGAACGACCCGGCGACGAGCCCGACCGTGCCGCCGATGAGCACGCCGACCGCGATGACGACGACGGCGGCGAACCAGCTGGCGCGGAAGCCTTCGAGCACGCGGCTGAGCACGTCGCGGCCGATGCTGTCCGAGCCGAGGATGAAGCCGTGCGAGAACGGCTTGGCCATCGGGACGCCGGCCGGCGACAGCGGGTCGTGCGGCGCGATCACCGGCGCGAGCAGTGCGACGAGCGTCACCACTCCGAACAGCGACGCGGCGGCGATGTCGAGGCGGCGCCGACCGACGCGCACGTCCCGGCGTGCCCGGGTGCGCACCGTGAGTGCGGGTTCGACCAGGACGGCGACCATGTCAGCGCCCTTCCGGGTTCATGCAGGCCACCCACCCGGCGCTCCCGACGCCGACGCGCGTGAGTGGGAGCTCGAGCTGCGGGTCGTCGCACACCGAGATGCGGCGCGCGCAGCGCGGGTGGAACGCGCACCCTGCGGGCGGGTCGGTCGGGTTGGCCGGCTCGCCCTTGAGCGCGGCCGGCTCGCGGCCCATCTCGGGCATCGCGGCGATGAGCGAGCGCGTGTACGGGTGGGCCGGGTCGGCCATGATGCGTTCGGCGTCGCCGACCTCCACGATCCGGCCGAGGTACATCACCGCGATGCGATCGGCCACGATGCGCGCGACGGAGAGGTCGTGCGTGACCAGGAGCACCGACATGTCGAGCTCGCGCCGCAGCGAGCCGATGAGGTTGATGACCGATGCCGCGAGGGAGACGTCGAGCGCGCTCGTCGGTTCGTCACAGAGCAGCAACGGCGGGGGCACGACGATCGCGCGGGCCAGGCACACGCGCTGACGCTGACCACCCGAGAGCTGGCCGGCGCGGGCCTTGGCGACCTCGGCGGGAAGTCCGACGTGCGCCAGCACCTCGTGCACGCGGGCGACGCGCTCGGCCCGTGGCATCCCCCGCAACCGCTCGCCGATCAGCTGCTCGACGCTGAGCCACGGCGTGAGCGACGCGCCCGCGTCCTGGAAGACCATCTGCGGCGCCCCGGCGCGCGTGACGGTGCCCGAGTCGTGGCGCTCGAGCCCGGCGGCGATGCGCAGGAGCGTCGACTTGCCCGAGCCGCTCTCGCCCACGAGCGCTACGGACTCGCGCCGGCCGATGGTGAGGTCCACGCCGCGCAGCGCCTGCAGCCGCGTGGCGCGGCTGACCGTGCCGCGCACGGCGAAGGTCTTCACGATGGACTCGAGCGCGAGCGCCGGGTCCTCCCCGGCCTCCGCGTCGGGCGTGACGTACCGCTCGGCGGGCAGCCGCAGCGCGTCGACCATCCCGGAGACGACCTCGCCCTTCGACAGCACGCAGGCGCTGCGGTGCCCGGGCCCGACCTCCACCGGAGCGGGCAGGCCGGTCTCGCACTCGTCCCGGGCGAGCTCGCAGCGCGGCGCGAACGCGCATCCCGCTCGCGGGTCGGCCGGGCTCGGCACCTCACCCCCGAGCGCCACGAGTGGCCGGGTCCGGTCCGACTCGGGCGAGAGCCGCGACCGCATCAGCGCGAGCGTGTACGGGTGGGCCGCGTCCGTGAGCACCGTGCTGGTGGTGCCGATCTCCGCGACCCGTCCGGCGTACAGGACGGCGACGCGGTCGGCGACCTGCGACGCGACCCCGAGGTCGTGCGTGATCATCAGGATGCTGCAGCCGACCTCGTCGCGCAGCGACCGGAGCAGGCGCAGCACCTGGGCCTGCACGGTGACGTCGAGCGCGGTCGTCGGCTCGTCGGCGATGACGAGGGACGGGCTGCCCGCGACCGCCATCGCGATCATGACGCGCTGACGGAGACCGCCGGAGAGCTCGTGCGGGTAGGCGTGCATGGTGCGCTTCGGGTCAGGGATGCCGACGGCACCGAGCAGGCGCTGGGCCTCCGCGTCGTCGCCCGCGGCCTCGGCGACCTGCCGGCCGACGCGCATGGTCGGGTTGAGCGATGTCATCGGGTCCTGGAAGACCGCGCCCAGGTGCTCGCGGCGGACCGCGCGGCGGACCGGCTCCGGGGCGCCGACCATGTCGGTGCCGTTGACGCAGACCATCCCGTCGATGTGCGCACCGGCGCCGTGCAGGCCGAGCAGGGTGAGACCGAGCACGCTCTTGCCCGACCCGGACTCGCCGACGAGGCCGAGGATCTCGCCCTTGCGGATTTCCAGGCTCACGCCGCGCAACGCGTGGATGGACCGGCCCTTGCGGCTGAACGTCACGTGGAGGTCGGACACGATCGCGGTCGTGCCCTCGGAGGTGAGGGCCGAAGGCGTCACGACCTCGTTCGGCGCCTCCGCCGCGGTCCCGCGCATGACGGACAAGAGGTTGAGCACCCACACCTCCGGTCCCTCGACGACTACCTGTCAGCCGACAGACTTGCGGCCGCGCGTGACGTCCACGTAGCCGCGTGTGAAGTTCTTGTTTCCATTCCTGTCGATCGATCGAAAGGTGGCGTCCGAACGGTCCGGCGCGGACCCGGACGTGCCACGATGACGCCATGTCGTCCTCGCCTGGTGTGGGCCGCCCCCGGCACGCTCCCGAGCAGCGGCCGGGAGCAACGGGGCGCGAGCAGATCCTCGACGCCGCCGGCGAGCTCTTCACGCGCTTCGGCTACGCCGGCACCTCGACGCGGATGATCGCGATGGCCGTCGGCATCAAGCAGGCGTCGCTGTACTACCACTTCGCCTCGAAGGACGACATCCTCTCCGGCCTTCTGCAGGGCACCGTCCAGCCCTCGCTCGACGTCGCCCGCCGGCTGGCGCGCGCGAAGCAGCCGCCGGAGCTGCAGCTCTACGCCCTCACGTTGTTCGACGTCCGCGCTCTCGTCGCCGACCGCTGGAACCTCGGCTCCCTCCAGCTGCAACCCGAGCTGCGCGACGAGCGGTACGCCGAGTTCCATCGCGAGCGGGAGGCGCTGCGCCGGGCCTACGGACGGCCCATCGCGGAGGGTGTGGCCGTCGGCACGCTCACGCTCCCGACCGCGACCGTGGCCGATGCGACGGCGCTCGTCTTCGCCTTCGTGGAGAGCGTCATCGCGATGCGGTCCGATGACCTTCTCCCGGCGCGGGACGACATGGGTCATGTGATGGCCGCTGGGGTGCTGCGCATGCTCGGGTGCGCGGAACGCACCATCGCGTCCACCGCTCGCGCGGCCGACGAGCTGCTCGCCGCGCTCAGCTGACCGCTTCGACGACGACCCACACCCGGGCGTCGTCCAACACGATCGTGATCCCCTTCGGCATCTCGGTCGGCGGAGAAGCAGCGGTCGCCGTCGAGTCCGGCGGCCACCGGTGCTCCTCGACCCACCGGTCGCCGCGCAGCCGCCACGCGACGGCGAGGAACGCACCGCCGGGGCGGGTGTCGAGCAGCGTCAGCGCGTACGGGCCGGCCCGCACGATCCGGCCGTCGTCGCGCTCGAGCGCGAGCAGCGGGACGTCACTGCCGGGCAGGCGTCGCCATCTCTCCACGTAGCGGACCGGCCCGGCGTCGGTGGCGAACGTGCCGGCTTCGAGCAGGTCGTCGCCGTCCCAGGAGATGACCCCGGTGTCGACGCCGTCGCTCGGTTCGAGCGTGACCGCCGGCGTCCACGTGAGGGACGGTTCCTTCCAGCTGGTCGTCCCGGCGAAGCACAGCGGCCGGCCGCTGTCGGCGGTCGGGATGCGGAGGTCCGCGTGCCGCGACGGCGCCTGCAGCCACCACACGAGGCAGTCCTCGTGGGGTTCGGCGTCGCCGATCGCGATGGTGACCCGCTCCCACCCTCCCGTGAGCTCGTCGGGGATCGGACGATCAGGCAACGGCGGCCGCCGCCTCCGCAGCCTTCTGGTTGGCGATCGGGCCGAACGATCCCTGCGCGACCGAGCCTTCCGGCAGCGCGACCTCGCCCGCCTCGAGCTTGCGCCGCAGGTAGGCGAAGCCGTGGATCGTCTGGGCGTACAGGTGCTCGCCCGCCTTCAGCGGAGTGCGATCGGTGCCGTCCCCGCGCACGAAGCGCGGCAGCGGCGCGACCTCGACGTCGTAGTCGACGTTGAAGAACAGCGGGAAGGAGTAGCGCTCCTCGGCGACCTTGCGCACGCGGTGCAGCGTCGCGACGAACGCGCCGTTGGACCAGATGTCGAGCATGTCGCCGATGTTCACGACGAACGCCCCGTCGATCGGCGGCACGTCGATCCACTCGCCGGCGCCGTTCATGATCTCGAGGCCGGGCTTGGTCGGCTTGAGGATCGTGAACACCTCGTAGTCGGTGTGCGCGCCGATGCCGAGGTTGTCGACCGCGTTCTCGTCGTACGGGTAGTGCACGAGCCGCAGCTGGCTCGGCGCTCGCGTCACGAACTCGTCGAAGCAGGTCGCCGGCTCCCCCAGCGCCATCGCGAAGCCGCGCAGGAGCACCTTCCCGAAGGCGATGACCGCGTTGTAGTACGCGGTGACCGCCTCCTGGAAGCCCGGCAGCGCGGGCCACTGGTTGGGCCCGAGCATCGGGTTGCCCGCGAGGTAGTCGGGATCGTCCGCCGGCAGCTCCAGGCTTGAGTCGAACGCCTCCTTGAGGTCGACGGGACCGTCGCCGTACAGCCCCTCCTCGCCGACCGGCACGTAGCCGCGGTGGTTCGTGGAGTTGCCGATGTAGACCTTCTGCTTCTCCTCGATGGGCAGCGCGAAGAAGGTCTCCGCCGCCTTGACCAGCTCCGCGTACAGACCTTCGGCCACCCCGTGCCCGGTCACGTAGAGGAAGCCCACCTCGCGCGCGGCGCGACCGAGCTCGTCCGCGACCGCCCGCTGGGCTTCCTCGTCGCCGTACAGGCCCGACACGTCCACGACCGGAACCTGTTGGAAGTCCGCCAGCGAGCCCATCCCGCACCCCGTCCGCCTGATCGCCATCGGTGAGGACAGTGAACGACCGTCGGATGACTCCGTTGTTAACCCGGTGTTGCAGTCAGCCTCGCGGGTCGGAGCGGCTCGCGTGCGGCGTGACCGGGACGATGCCGTCCTCGTCGACGGGAACCATGGTCGCGTGCCACGCGTCGCCGGGCCCAGTGACCCCGCTGCGCCCCTCGGCCAGGGCCGCGGCGTAGCACCGAGCGGCCGTTCGATCCAGGCCGCGCAGGACCACGTGTCCCTGGTCTCGTGTCAGCACCACCTCGACACGGGTGTTCATGCAGAAGAGCAGCAGGGCGATGCTCGCGCCGATCGAGGCCAACGCGCCGACCAGAGCGATCGACTGCACAGGTCCGCTCCCGACTGCCGCCGCGACGACGAACGCGAAGAACACAGCGAGCAGCCAGACGACGGATCGACGGTTCCGCGCGTCGCGCTCGCGCAAGCGCACCGGGACCGGTACCTCGCCTCGCTTGGAGCGGATGAGCCGGTACAACAAGACGTCCTCGACCCCGAAGAAGAACATCCACGGCGACGCACCTTGGCGCATCGCGCGCATGGGCACGGTCACCGTCGGCTCATCGAAGAGGTCGGCCAGACGCCCGCCCTCGAAAACATCGAGATTCATGACGATCTTGCGCGGGTCATCCGCCGGCTTCGTCCACACCTCGGGTGACGCCACGCTTGCGACGGTACCGAGGCGATGGCCCCACGTATGGCCGCCTTCCGCGTCAGCCTGGCCCGTGCGCGAGCGCTGGACCGCGCGCATCGCCGAAACGGGTCGGTGTGCGCACCACGGAGACCTAGCGTGAGCATGTGGTGATCCGCGACGCGCGGCCGGACGACGTCCGCGCGATCGCGCAGGTGCACGCGCAGGCCTTCGGCGCGAGCCACGGTCGGGTTGTCGCCGCGCTCGTCGAAGCGCTGCATCGGCGCGCGGCCGAGGACACCGTGTCACTCGTCGCCGTTGCCGACGACGATCACGTCATCGGGCACGTCATGCTCACACCGGCACTGCTCGACGCACCGCGGCGTCTGGTGACCATCAGCGTCCTGAGCCCGCTCGCCGTCCTCCCCGAGCGGCAAGGACAGGGCGTCGGGCGTGCACTGGTGGAGGACGGCGTCGCCCGGCTCGTCCAATGCGGGGTGCCGCTCGTCGTGCTCGAGGGCGACCCGGCCTACTACCGCAAGCTCGGTTTCGTTGCCGGCCACGATGTCGGACTGCGAAGGCCTTCGCTGCGCATACCTCCGCAGGCGTTCCAGTGCCAGAAGCTTCCCGCGTGGCAGGACTGGATGACGGGCACCGTCGTCTACGCCGAGCCGTTCTGGACGCTCGACGTGGTCGGTCTCCGCGACACGTCCGAACCCGACAGCTGACGGCGCGCACGGCGCTCTCTAGGAGCGGCGTGCGAGGCGGCGGGCCGGTACACGCTCGGCGCGGAGCGCGCGCTTGGTCAGGAAGGGCTCGCGGCCGGGCGACGCTAGACAGCAAGTTCGCGCCGGTGGAGCATCTTGGGCATGGGCGGAGACGTCGTTGCGCTCACCGGCCCGCGCCGGGCGGTCCTGGAGGATGCCCGCGACGGCGATCGCGCGGTCATGGCGACATGGCATCTCGACGAGGGCTATCTGGTCCTCTCCCTGTGGAGAGGCGAGACGTGCGTGGCGAGCGCGCGCCTGCTGCCCAGCCAAGCAGCGCAGCTCTCGCAGCTGATCAGCAAGGGGCTCGGCGAGCTCGTGGCCACGTTCGAGTCCTTTCCGGCGGAAGACGTCGGCTGAGCGACGCCGAAGAACGGGACGTCCACCGCACCAGGCCGGCAGCGGTGTCGGACCGCGGTAGCACGGTGGGCGCATGACAGAGCGCACCGATCTCCTGCAGTCCCTCCGGCGCCACCGCGGCTTCCTGCTGCAGACCGTGGAAGGTCTCGACGACACCGCCGCACGCCGGCGCAGCACCGTGAGCGAGCTGACGCTGGCAAGCCTGCTCAAGCACGTCGCCGACACCGAGCACGGCTGGGCGCAGTTCGTCGTCGACGGCCCCGCGGCGCTCGGCGGCGATGTCGACGTCAGCTCGTTCGACCCGGCGACGTTCGTCGACGACCGCTTCGTGCTGACCGACGACGACACGCTGGATGCGCTGCGGGAGCGCTACTCGGCTGTCGCAGCCGAGACAGACCAGCTCGTGACGTCCGTAGACCTCGACGCGGAGCAGCCGCTGCCGCGCGCACCGTGGTTCGAACCGGGGGCCAGCTGGTCCGCCCGGCGAGTGGTGCTCCACATCATCGCCGAGACCGCGCAGCACGCCGGCCACGCCGACATCATCCGTGAGGCGATCGACGGCGCGAAGACGATGGGCTGACCGCCCGCGGGTTCGCGGCGCGCCGACCAGCCGGCGAAGCCGATGACCATCGTCCCGAGCGACTCAGGGACCATCCGCTGGTCGGGGCAAAGAGCGCGCGCACGGCGCCTACCGGGTGCTCGCATGCGATCGTGGGTTCGTGGCGGTGATGGCAGGTGGCGAGGCTGAACATCGGTACGGGGACCCGCTCAGCTCGCGGGCCGCGGTCGGTGGTGGCGGGTTCGGTGGGATCGGCAGTCCCCGCCACCTGATCGGCCTCGGTCTGGACGAGACGGCCAGCGGGACGGTCCTGGATCGTTGTGTCGAGCTGGGCGTCACGATCGTGGACACCGCCTATGGCTATGCCGGCGGCGACTCTCACCGGCACATCGGCCACTGGCTCGCCGGCGATCGTGATCGGCGGCGACGTGTCGCGATCGTCGACAAGGTCGGCATGGTCGCTCGCGGTCAGGAGCTGGTCCTTGACCTTTCGCCTGATGGCGTCGCCCGACAAGCCGCCGAAGGACGCGCACGCATGGGGGTCGATGGCGTCGACGTGCTCATGACCCACGGGCCCGACCCGGCGACGCCGATCCGGCAGACGATCGCTGCCCTGGCGACAGAGATCGACCAAGGACATGCACGAACTTGGGGCATCAGCAACGTCGAACCGGAGACGCTGCCCGGCTGGATCGAGCAAGCCGAGCGGTTGGGCGCCCCGCCCCCGATGTTCGTGGAGAACGAGTACAGCCTGCTCGCCCGCGATGACGAAGCGGCGATCTTGCCGTTGTGCGCGGCGAAGGGGATCGGCTATCTGGCGTTCAGCCCGCTGGCCGGAGGAGTGCTCAGCGGCAGGTACCAGCGCGGTGCCGCTCCCCCCGCAGGCTCGAGGTTGGCGTTGCGGCCCGACGCGGCGGCCGTCCTGACCGACGATCTGCACGACCGGCTCACCGCACTGGCCGAGCGAGCGGCCGACCTGGGTGTGTCGTCTGCAGCGCTGTCCCTCGCGTGGGTTCTGGCGCAACCGAACATCCGACCGATCGTCGGCCTGCGCACCCCCGCGCACCTCGATGCCGTGACCGATGCTCTGCGGCTGCAGCTCACACCGGCCCAGGCCGACGATCTCGCCCGGACCGTGCACGCCTAGCCCGAAGCGCGGACGGCGCTTGGTGCGCTTTCGCCCGGTCCTGACCGGTCAAAGTCGCACCGAGCGGCCACCGAGGATCCCACCCGTGAACGGTGTGAGGCGATACACCCGACGTCCGTAGCCGGGGCGCGGGCGTGTCGGGGGACGCGCGGACGCGGGCGGGTCGAGCATGGCGACGAGCCGATCGGAGGCGGGTCATGGACGACCGGACGCTGTCCCTGGAAGAACAGGTCTACGCGATCAAGACCTGGCGCTACCTG
>DASZYF010000170.1:0-17647 GCA_035545535.1 Mycobacteriales bacterium
TCGCCCAGCTCGTCCCACTCGGAACGCCCGTGAGGATCACCGCCTGATGACCCGACGTCCCTCGCCCGCCCGCCGTCTGATCGGCGCCGGTGCGGCCCTCACGCTCGTCGCCGGCATCGGCGTGGCCGTGCGCGGGGTCGATCCGACACCCGCCGGCGCCCCGAAGAGCAGCACCACCACCACGGCCTTGCAGCCTGCGGGCTATGCCGCCCCGGCCGCCGCCGCGCCGCAGACCGCCGCCGCGCAGGTGTCGGTGCAGTCATCGGGCACGAGCAGCGCGCCGACCGGCGCGTCGCCGCAGGACGCCCCGAACGCGCAAGCCCCGCACGCACAGGCCCCGCACTCGCAGACCACGCCGACGCAGCCACGCCTCCACCCGCAGGCACCGCCGAGCTACGGCACCAAGGCCCCGATGGCGAGCAACGTGATCCTGCCGCGCGGCTCGTCGCTGCGGATCTACGCGCACTCCACCGGCAAGCAGAAGCTGATCGACCTCAGCAACCCGCTGCTGCAGGGCGTTCCGCTGGTGCTCGCGCAGGAGGGCAAGGTGCGCGACCACCGCATCCCGGTGGCGCTGCCGGTGCGTCCGAACAACGTCGTCGGCTGGGTGAAGCCCGCGGACGTGAAGATCCGCCCCGACCACTGGCGCATCGCGATCTACCGCAGCCAGCACCGCCTGCTGCTGTGGAAGGACCAGACCCTCATGGGCTCGTTCCCGGTCGCGGTGGGCAAGCCGTCGACGCCGACGCCGACGGGGATCTACTACCTGCTCGTGAAGATGACGAGCTGGGGCGACTACGGCCCGTGGCTCATGCCGACCAGCGGCTTCAGCGACGTCTACCAGACGTTCGGCCTCAACGGCGGTGACGCCGCGATCGCCATCCACGGCACCGACGAGGACTCCTCGGTCGGGCACTCGGTGAGCCACGGCTGCATCCGCATGCACAACCGCGACGTGTCACTCATCGCGCCGATGCTGTCCGTCGGCACGCTCGTCCAGATCCACTAGCCCAGCCCAGCCGGCGCGCCGGGCCGGTCATTCGGAACGGACCGGCGGCTTCCGCTTCGGCGGCAGCGGCGCCGCGAGCACGGTGAAGAAGTCGCGCGTGAAGCCGGAGAGGAACTGGTTCGCCGGACGCGCCTGACCGGTCAGGGCGGCGACGAGCGGGCCACCCTTCTTGTGGGCGTAGTCGAGCTGCAACCACTCGGGGTTGATGTCGAGCTCCATCGCGGTGCGCGCACCGCACTGGATGAGGGCCGTGGCGAGGTCACGCGGGCTGGTGCTCATCGACGCGGCGTAGAGCAGGTTGCCCTTCGCGTCGGTCGCGATGGCGCTGCGCGCATCGACGAACTTCTTCGACAACGTCCAGCCCCAGACCTGACCGTCGGGGTTGTCGATCTGCGGCGACAGCCGGCCACCACTGATGAGCAGCGTGAGGTTCTGCCGCACCGACACCGCTCCCGCGGGCGCACCCGTCGGCCACGACACGATCGTCGCGTTGCCCTTCGGGCCGATGACGAGGCTCGCGTAGCCCGACCGCAGCGGGCTGATCGTGCGCTTCTCCTGCATGTAGCCGCCGGTTCCGGCCTTGAGCTTGAACGCGCCGTTGAAGGCGGCGAGCAGCTTGGGGCGCTCGCTGCTGCTCACGGCCGGGCCGCCCTTGAGGCCGTTCGCGGCCGCGCCCGGATCCTCGGAGCCCGCGTGCAGCGCGTAGGTGACGGTGCCCTTGTGGAAGCGGATGACGTCGACGCGCACGCCGTCCCGGAGCCCGACCTCGCGCCGGTCCACCGCGACGTTCGGACCGTTGCGGGCCTCGAGCACCCAACCCGGCTGCACGGCGTCGTGCGCACGGGTCGGAGCGGCGGAGCCGCTGGCCGTCGGCACGAACGCGGCGACGGCCGCGGCACTGGTGGCGAGCAACGCGATGCGGGTCACGGCGCGGCGCATGCGCGAAAGGCTATTGGTCGTCGGTCTCAGCGGTCGTCGGTCTCAGCGGCCGCTGATCTCACGCACGGCGGCGACCAGGGCCGCGACCTCGTCCTCGGTGTTGAAGAAGTGCGGTCCGACGCGGATGCCGGCGCCCGGACGGTGGTCGACGACGAAGCCACGCTCGACGAGGGCGTCGTGCACGCGCTCGCCGTCTCCAGGGTCGAACGTCACGCTGCCACCGCGCTGCGCGGGGTCGGCCGGCGAGCGCAGCGTCCAGCCGTGCTCGCGCACGGCCTCGACGAGCGGCTGGGTGAGGCTCAGGCTGCGCGCGCGCACGATCGCCATGCCGATGTCGTGCAGCGCCCGGTAGCCCGGCTCGGCCGCGTACGCCGACGGCACCCCGGGCGTGCCGCCCGCGAAGCGGGCGACGCCGGCGGCCGGCTCCCACGCGGGTTCGAAGCCGAAGGGCCGGGCGTGGCCCCACCACGACGGGGTGCGGGGCGCGAGCCGGTCGAGAGCGTGGTCGGCCACGTGCATCCAGCCCGCACCCGGCCCTCCGCAGAGGAACTTGACGCTGCCGCCGACGCACACGTCCACGCCGGCGCGAACGACGTCGAGCGGCACTGCTCCGGCGGCCTGGTAGGCGTCGAGCACGACGAGGGCGCCGTGCCGGTGCGCGGCCTCGACGACCGGCGCGACGTCGTTCAGCGTGGCCGTGCGGAAGAACACCTGCGAGACGAACACCGCCGCCGTGCGGTCATCGACCGCCGCCGCGAGGCGCGTGAGGTCCGCGTGCACCCCGTCGTCGCTGACCGTGACGACCTCGAGCTCGGGCGCGTACTGCGACCAGAGGTACCGGGTGCCCGGCCACTCGAGGTCCGCGAGCACCACCCGCGGTCGCCGGTCGAGCGGCAGCGCGGTGGCGACGTCGGTGAGGCAGTCGGCGACGTTCTGCCGCATCACGGTCGTGCCCGGGGGCGCACCGACGAGCGCACCGACGAGGTCCGCGACGCGCACCATCTCGGGGGCCCACTCCTCCCACGCGAGCACACCCTCCCGCGCCCACCGCTCGGTGTACGCGGACAGCCGGGCGGGGGTGTCGCGATGCATCGCGCCGAGCGTGTGGTTCGCCAGGTACGTCTTGTGCGCGAGCACCGGGTAGTCCACCCGGCGCGCGAGCAGCTCGTCGTGGACGCTCACCGCGTCACGACGCGGACGCATCGATGGCCGGCCCCATGCGTTCACGATCTCGCACCCGCTTGCGGAACCACGCCCAGAAGGCCACCGACGCCACGACGACGACCGGCAGCGGCAACCAGGTCGTGATGTCGGCCCGCACGCTGCCCTCGGTGCCGGCGGCCGGGTGCAGCACGAGGTGGAGCAGGCCGAACACCGCGACGGTGAACGCGACGGCCCACCACGCCCGCGACCAGGCGACCACCTGCACGCCCTTGACGAAGGTCATGGGCAGCAGGCCGAACACCGCGCACTCCAACCCGGCGACGACCGTCGCCGTCAGCGCCGCCTGCAGCACGAGCAACCCGAACGGCGCGTTGCCATGGTCCTCGATCGCGTGCGTGACCGCACGGTCCACCGGCACGGACCAGCACCAGGCCGCGACGGCCGAGCCGATCGTGAACACGGCGCAGAGGAACACCCCGCGCCCGCGCTCGCGGTCCGATGCGTTGCCGTCGACGGGCACGACCGCCGCGCACACCCCGATGAGGTAGCCGGGCTGGATGTGACCCACGCGGGAGATGACCACGCACAGGACGCCGATCGGGATGCTGCCGACGAACAGCCGCATCGACCGTCGCTCGTCGGTGCGGTTGTGCAGCGACCACGACAGCGGCAGCTCCCACGCACACGTCAGGACGAGGAACGCGATGGCGAGCCCGAGGGCCAGGGCGAGCGAAGCGCGGTCGAGGCCGAAGTGGGGATCGATGAGCCCGTGGATGGTGGCCGACGCGAGCCCGAACAGGCCGAGCGCGGCCCACCCCGCCACGCCGTCGACGTAGACCTCCGCCCGTCGCGTGCGGTTCCGCAGCCGCGCCGTCCAGTCCATGATCTCGTCGTAGTTCTCGATGAACGCCTTGTTCGCGACCTGCGCGGAGAACCCGACCGCGACCAGCGCGAGCAGGGCGATGAGCACGTTCTCTCCGACGGACTTCGCGTCGGTGGCGACCGTCTCCGGGGTGCGCAGCGACAGCGGCAGCACCGACACGCGATGGGCTCGGACGGCGGCCTCGAGCCGCGCACCGCCCGCGGGCGTGAGCGATCCCCCCACCGCGGGTGGCGGCGCGGACGGGATCGGCGGCGACGGGCCTCCCGCGGCGGCAGACGCGGGACCGGCTGCAGCAGAGGGGCTCTGGGTCGTCGTCCCGGCTGGTGCCGAGACCACCGCGCTCGCGGGCGGCGGTGACGGCGGTCGGGCGGTCGATGACGTGCTCGCCCGCGCGGTGCGCGTCGCCGTCGGCATCGGCGCGCGGGTCCCCGGCACCACGGCCGGAGCGGTCGACGCGGACCCAGCCGCGGTCGGGGGCGATGCTGGTGTCGGTGAAGGCGTCGGGGGCCGGACGATCGCCCTGCCCGGACCGAACGACACGTCGTCGATGAGCCCGCTGGCCCGCAGCGTGCCGTCGCCCACCGTGCTGCCGTGCGTGACGCACGCACCGTCACCGAACGCCCAGGGCGCGTCGGAGTCGAAGCTCACGACGCCGTTGGTCACCGCCGACGCGGTCTGGCTGTCGGCGGTCACCAAGAACGTGGTCCCGGCGCGCTTGACGGTGATCTCGTGCCACCGGTCGTCGAGCACGTTCACCGGGACGGTGACGTGGAAGCCGCCGTTGCTCGAGTCCTGCACCTCGGCGTACAGCTGCGACGTCCCGAAGGCGCGCAGGTCGAAGAACGACACGTAGCCGCAGGACGCGCGCTTGCTGAGGATGTCGTAGCGGTCCGCCGCATCGCCGGTCAGCTTCACCCAGAGGTGCACGGTGAAGTCCTGGGTGCCGTAGTTGCCGACGCCGGGGTCGGACAGGGCGAGGGCGCGGTCGGCGTCGACGCTGAACGCGTAGTCGCCGGGCTGCCCGGTGTGCCCGGGGCCGTACGCGGGCCGGCCGGACCACACCGCGTCGGCCGTGCCGTAGGAGTCCTTGGGTGAGAGGTCGCCCGCGTAGTAGTGGGCGCTCGCGTTGACGCCGGCCCCGGCGGGGGCGGCGAACGCCGCGACGAGCACGCCGAGGACGGCGACGAGCATGAGCGCGGCCGACCTCGGCCGCGCAGGTCGCTGGGTCACGGCGCCTCCCCGCGCGGACTCTAGGCCGGACGGGTCAACTCTCGCTGCGCCATAAAGTCCAACGGCCGCCGCGGTCGATCTTCCCCCTCGTGTCCACCCGCGTGAACCTCGACCTCAGCACGCGCCTGTTCTGGCAGGCCGGCGTCACCGCGGTGTTCGCGCCGTTCGCCTCGACGAAGGGCTGGGTGCTGCTCGTCCTGCTGCTCGCCGCCGCGTCGGGCGGGCTCGGGGCGTACCTGCGCGAGGACCCGCAGGCGGGCCGGAGGCTCACGCTCGGCTTCGAGGTGGTCGCGATCGTGGTCGGCGTGTGGGCCTTCCTCGGTGATCACTACGTGCCCGGCACCATCGTCGCGGCGGTCACCCTGTTCACCGCGGCGACGTCGCCCGACGTCGACCCGGAGCCGACCGAGCCGTTGTCGGCCCTCATCCCCGTGCAGGCCGGCCCCGAGCGCGTGACGTACGCGCCGGTCTCGGCCACCGCCGCCCCGGCGTTCGCCGGCGCGCTGCCGCCCGCGCAGGTGGCGTCGCGGGAGGCGGTGCAGGCGGCGCTGCAGCCCGCGGCGTCCCGCTCGATCCAGACCGCGCACCTCGTCCCCGAACCCGCGCACGTCCCCGAGCCCGCGCACGCCGCCGTGGCGGCGCCGCTCGTGGTCGCAACGTCCGGGGCCGCCCTGCCGCCGGGGCAGTGGGCCGCCGACCCGACCGGGCGCCACCACTACCGCTGGTGGGACGGCCGGACCTGGACGTCGCACGTGTCCACGCACGGCCGGGAAGGCATCGACGCCCTGCACTGACCCGGGGTCAGGCGGGCTGGGTCCCGAAGCCCGGCGGCATCTGCTGGGTGTCCAGGAACTGGTCGACCAGCCCGCGCACCACCGTCGCCATCGTGAACCCGTGGTCGCCGCACCACGCCCGCAGCCGCTGGTGCTGGTCGGCGGGGAAGCGCACGGGCACCATCTGCAGCTCGCCGCCCGTGCTCGCCCGCGCGGACCGGAAGCCCGGCGGCTCGGTCGCACCGGAGAGCGCGATGAACCCGGGCGCGGCGAGGGCCGGCGCGGGCCGGCTCGCCTGCGGGCCCAGCCCGCGCTCGAGCAGGTAGGCGAGCACGACGTCGCGCTCCTCGTCGGGGAGCCGGCCGACGGCCTTCAGCAGCAGCTTGATCGGGTCCGGATCGTCGGCCATGGCGGCTCCTCGCGCACGCGCAGACATCGCTGCGATACCTGTGACGATATCGCATGGGATATCTAACGTCGAGCGACCCGGCGGCCAGGGTGCGATGCTCTAGAGGTGCTGCTCGCCATCGCCGCGCTGATCGTCGCGTTCTGGCTGGTGGGTGTCCTCCTCCACCTGATCTCCGGCCTGTTCCACCTGATCCTCGTGATCGCGGTGGCGATCGTGCTCTACCACCTCATCGTCGGCGGCAAGCGAGGGTCACGCGTCGACTGACGTCGTCGTCGGTTGCCGGCGGATGTCCGTTGCGCTCGCACGCGTCACGCGAACGACGCGCGCGTCTGGCACGATCGCGCCGTGACCACGCTGCCCCCCACCCTCGCCGTCACGGGCGAGGCGCCCGACCGCAACCTCGCGCTCGAGCTCGTACGGGTCACCGAGGCCGCGGCGCTCTCGGCCGCCCGCTGGGTCGGCCGCGGCGACAAGAACGGCGCCGACGCGGCGGCGGTCGATGCGATGCGCCGCCTCATCGGCACCGTCTCGATGAAGGGCGTCGTCGTGATCGGCGAGGGCGAGAAGGACGAAGCGCCCATGCTGTTCAACGGCGAGGAGGTCGGCGACGGCGACGGCCCCGAGGTCGACGTCGCGGTGGACCCCATCGACGGCACCACGCTCACCGCCAAGGGCATGCCGAACGCGCTGTCCGTGATGGCGGTCGCGGAGCGGCACAGCATGTTCAGCTCGGCCACCGCGTGCTTCTACATGGACAAGATCGTCGTCGGCGAGGAGGCCGCCGGGCTCGTCGACATCGACGCACCGGTCGCGCACAACATCGCCGCCGTGGCGAAGGCGAAGGGCACGCGCGTCGAGGACGTGACCGTCTGCGTGCTCGACCGCGACCGGCACGGCGACCTGGTCACCGACATCCGCGCGACGGGCGCGCGGGTCAAGCTCATCAGCGACGGCGACGTCGCCGGCGGTGTCATGGCCGCCAGCGGGATGGCGGGCGTCGACATGCTCCTCGGCGTCGGCGGCACGCCCGAAGGTGTCATCACCGCGTGCGCGGTCCTCTGCCTCGGCGGTGAGATCCAGGGCAAGCTCTGGCCGCGCAACGCCGAGGAGCGGCAGACCGCGCTCGACGACGGCCACGACCTCAAGCGCGTGTTCACCACCCGGGAGCTCGTGGCCAGCGACAACGTCTTCTTCGTGGCGACTGGCGTCACCGACGGCGAGCTGCTCGGTGGGGTGCGGTACTCCGCGTCGGGAGCCACCACGCACTCGCTCGTCATGCGCTCCAAGAGCGGCACGGTCCGCCGCGTCGAGTCGCGCCACCAGCTCGAGAAGCTCAAGGCCTACGCCAGCGTCCCGTTCTGATCCGCCCGGGGCGCCCCCGGCGGCGCTCCGTACGCTGTTCCCGTGCCGGACTTCGAGTTCACCGAGCTGCTCCCGACAGGCCCGACGGACACCCCGTACCGCCTGCTCACGGCCGACGGCGTCTCCGTCGTCGAAGGCGCCGGCCGCACGTTCCTGCAGGTCGAGCCCGAGGCGCTGACCCTCCTCGCCCGGGAGGCGATGCGCGACATCGCCCACCTGCTGCGCCCCGGTCACCTCGCGCAGCTGCGCAGCATCCTCGACGACCCCGAGGCCTCCCCCAACGATCGCTTCGTCGCGCTCGACCTGCTGAAGAACGCCGCCATCGCGGCGGGCGGCGTGCTGCCGATGTGCCAGGACACGGGAACCGCCATCGTCATGGGCAAGCGCGGCCAGAACGTGCTCACCGACGGGCGCGACGAGGAGCACCTCTCGCGCGGCGTCTTCGATGCGTACACGCAGCTCAACCTGCGCTACTCCCAGCTCGCGCCGCTCACGATGTGGGACGAGAAGAACACCGGCACCAACCTGCCCGCGCAGGTGGAGCTCTACGCCACCGCGGGTGACAGCTACTCGTTCCTGTTCATGGCCAAGGGCGGCGGCAGCGCGAACAAGTCCTACCTGTACCAGGAGACGAAGGCCGTCCTCAACCCGCAGCGGATGCTCACGTTCCTCGAGGAGAAGATCCGCTCGCTGGGCACGGCGGCCTGCCCGCCGTACCACCTTGCGATCGTCGTCGGCGGCACGAGCGCGGAGTACGCGCTGAAGACGGCGAAGTATGCGTCCGCGCGCTACCTCGACACGCTGCCCTTCACGGGGAGCGCTGCGGGACACGGCTTCCGGGACATCGAGCTCGAGGCGCAGGTGCTCGACGTCACCCGCAGGATCGGCATCGGCGCCCAGTTCGGCGGCAAGTACTTCTGTCACGACGTGCGGGTGGTCCGCCTCCCGCGGCACGGCGCCAGCTGCCCGGTCGCCATCGCCGTGTCGTGCTCCGCGGACCGGCAGGCCGTCGCGAAGATCAACCGCGACGGCGTGTGGCTCGAGGAGCTCGAGCGCGACCCGGCGCACTTCCTGCCCGAGACGACGCACGACGACCTCGGCGGTGACGTCGTCCGCCTGGACCTGTCTCGCCCGATGGACGAGCTGCGCGCCGAGCTCACGAAGCTGCCGGTGAAGACGCGCCTGTCACTCACCGGAACGCTCGTCGTCGCGCGCGACATCGCCCACGCGAAGATCAAGGAGCGGCTCGACGCGGGAGAGCCGATGCCGCAGTACCTCCGCGATCACCCTGTCTACTACGCCGGTCCGGCGAAGACGCCGGAGGGCTACGCGAGCGGCTCCTTCGGGCCGACCACCGCGGGCCGGATGGACTCCTACGTCGACCAGTTCCAGGCGGCCGGCGGCTCGCTGGTGATGCTCGCCAAGGGCAACCGCTCCAAGCAGGTCACCGACGCGTGCCAGGCGCACGGCGGCTTCTACCTCGGCTCGATCGGCGGCCCCGCCGCGCGCCTCGCCCAGGACTGCATCCGCAAGGTCGAGGTGCTGGAGTACCCCGAGCTGGGCATGGAAGCGGTGTGGAAGATCGAGGTCGAGGACTTTCCCGCGTTCGTCGTCGTCGACGACAAGGGCAACGACTTCTTCGCCGACACCAGCGGGCCGCTGCTGTCCATCGGGAAGGCCTGAGCCCGTGACGGACGGCGTGGAACCGCAGGACTTCCGCGTCGAGCACGACTCCATGGGCGATGTCCGCGTGCCCGCGGCGGCGCGCTGGGGTGCGCAGACGCAGCGCGCGGTCGAGAACTTCCCCATCAGCGGGCGCCGCGTCGACGCCGACGTCATCGCCGCGCTCGCCGCCATCAAGGGCTGCAGCGCCGCCGAGCGCGCGCACCGCGGGCTGATCGAGCCAGCACTCGGGGCCGCGCTGGCCGCGGTCTCGGAGGAGATCGCGGCCGGCCAGTGGGCCGACCAGTTCCCCGTCGACGTCTTCCAGACCGGCTCGGGCACCTCGACCAACATGAACGTGAACGAGGTGATGGCCTCGCTGGCGTCCGAACGTCTGGACGGGCAGGAGGTGCACCCGAACGACGGCGTCAACGACCCGCTGTCGAGCAACGACCAGTTCCCGTCGGCGTTGCACATCGCCGCTGCCCACGTCGTCACCGCGGAGCTGCGCCCGGCGCTCGAGCACCTCGCCGTCGCGCTCGAGGTGAAGCGCGATGCGTGGCGCGACGTCGTGAAGGCCGGGCGCACGCACCTCATGGATGCGGTGCCGGTCACGCTGGGCCAGGAGTTCGGCGGGTACGCCGCCGCGATGCGCCTCGGCATCGATCGGCTCGACACCAGCCTCCCCCGCGTGTGCGCGCTGCCGCTGGGTGGCACCGCCGTCGGCACCGGCCTCAACGCGCCCGCGGGCTTCGGCGCCGCGGTGATCGCCCGGCTCGCCGACGTCACCGGGCTGCCGCTGACGCCGGCGTCCGACGCCTTCGAGGCGCAGAGCTCGCGGGACGCGTTGGCCGAGCTGTCGGGCATGACCCGCGTCGTCGCGCTCTCCGTCTACAAGCTGGCGAACGACCTGCGGCTCATGGGTTCCGGTCCACGCGCGGGCTTCGCCGAGCTGCACCTGCCCGACCTGCAGCCGGGCAGCTCGATCATGCCGGGCAAGGTGAACCCGGTCATCCCCGAGGCCGCGTGCCAGGTCGTCGCGCAGGTCATCGGCAACGACGCGACCGTCGCCTTCGGCTGCGCCGCCGGCACGTTCGAGCTCAACGTCATGATGCCGGTCATCGGCCGCGGCCTGCTCGAGTCGCTGCACCTGCTCGCCGCGGTCAGCCGGTTGCTGGCCGATCGCTGCATCGACGGCCTCACGGCCGACGAGGCGCGCCTGCGCCGCCTCGCCGAGAGCTCACCGGCCATCGTCACCGCGCTGAACCATGCGCTCGGCTACGACGAAGCGGCGTCGATCGCGAAGCAGGCGCTCGCCGAGGGCAAGACCATCCGCGAGGTCGTCATCGAGCGCGGCCACGTCACGTCCGGTCGGATCTCCGAGGCCGACCTCGACGCTGCCCTCGACGTGCTGGCGATGGCGTGGCCACACCGGTCCGCGTAGCCACCGACTGGCGGTTGATCGCGCGGCCGCTCATCGCACCGATCACCGTGCTCGCGATCGGCGGCGCCGTCGTCGCCGCCGTGCTCGGTCACCACTACGCGGGCACCGACTTCCCCGGCCGGCTCGACACCGCGGTGGACGGACGCGTCGCGTTCCACCTTGCCGACCATCCGCGGCTGATGGACCGGCTCGTGCAGCTCGGCGCTCCCCGGACCGTGGTGCTCGTGGCGCTCGCCCTCGCGGTCGTGTGCGTCGTTGCGAGACGGTTCCGCGCGGCCGCGTTCGCCGTCATCGCCCCGATCGGCGCCTCGGCTCTGACCGAGCTGGTGCTGAAGCCGCTCGTCGACCGGCACAAGCAGACCGGCCTCGCGTTCCCGAGCGGGCACACCACCGGTGCGTTCTCCCTGGCCCTGACCGCCGCGGTGCTGCTCCTCCCCCATCGCCCCGACCTGCGGATGCGGCTGGGCTTCGTGCGGCTCGTCCTCGGCGCGGGCGTGGTCGCGCTCGCGGCGGGGACGGCGATAGCCCTCGTCGCGCTGCACTACCACTACGCCACGGACACGCTGGGCGGCGCGGCCGTCGCGCTGGCGGTCGTGCCCGCCGTCGCGCTGACCCTCGACCTGCTCAGATCGCGAGGTCTTCCAGCATCTCGGTGACCATCGCCGCGATCGGCGAGCGCTCGCTGCGCGACAGGGTGATGTGCGCGAACAGCGGGTGCCCGGTGAGCTTGTCGATGACCGCCGCGATGCCGTCGTGCCGGCCGACGCGCAGGTTGTCGCGCTGCGCGACGTCGTGCGTGAGCACCACGCGCGAACCGGCGCCGAGGCGCGACAGCACGGTGAGCAGGACACCGCGCTCGAGCGACTGCGCCTCGTCGACGATCACCCAGCTGTCGTGCAGGGAGCGGCCCCGGATGTGCGTGAGCGGCAGCACCTCGAGCAGCCCGCGGGCCATCACCTCGTCCATGACCTCGCTCGACACGATGGCACCGAGCGTGTCGAACACGGCCTGGCCCCAGGGCGCCATCTTCTCGCCCGAGTCGCCGGGCAGGTAGCCGAGGTCCTGGCCGCCCACCGCGTACAGCGGGCGGAACACGACGATGCGCTTGTGCCGGCGCTGCTCGAGCACCTGCTCGAGCCCCGCCGCGAGCGCGAGCGCGCTCTTGCCGGTGCCCGCGCGGCCACCGAGCGACACGATGCCGATGTCCGGGTCGAGCAGCACGTCGAGCGCGACGCGCTGCTCCGCCGAACGCCCGTGGAGGCCGAACGCATCGCGATCACCGCGCACGAGCCGGACCTGCTTGTCGGCGGTGACGCGGCCGAGGGCCGACGACGACCCGGTCGCCGACAGCAGCACGAGCCCCGTGTGCACGGGCAGCTCGGCGGCCTCGGCGATGTCGATCGGACCCTCGTGGAACAGCCGCTCGAGGTCGTCGGAGGTCACCGTCAGCTCGGCCATCCCCGTGTGACCGGGACGCACCGCGAGCTCGGCGCGGTACTCGTCGGCCGTGAGGCCGACGGCCGATGCCTTGACCCGCAACGGCAGGTCCTTAGAGACCAGGACGACGTCGTTGCCCTCCCGCGCGAGGTTCAGCGCGACCGTGAGGATGCGGGCGTCGTTGCTGTCGACCCGGAAGCCGACCGGCAGGACGGACGCGTCGCTGTGGTTGAGCTCGACCCGCAGCGTGCCACCGTCGTCGTTGACCTTGAACGGCTCGTCGAGCCGGCCGTGCCGCACGCGCAGCTCGTCGAGCAGGTGCAGGGCCTGCCGCGCGAACCACCCCAGCTCCGGATGGTCCCGCTTGCCTTCGAGCTCCCCGACCACGACGAGGGGGATCACCACCTCGTGCTCGGCGAACCTCTGAGGGGCGCCGGGGTCCGAGAGCAGGACGCTCGTGTCGAGGACGTAGGTGCGGCGGGCGGCGATCCGGCGTGGGCTCACAGTCGTCCAGGGACTCGAAGGACGGGACCGGCCTGAAGGCCGGGCACCCGGCCCTCCTCTTCGATCGCTGCAACGACAGCGCTCAGAGTGGCCTCCCCGACGACCCGGCGGGCTTGCCGTGCCGTTCTGCGAAAGTACGTCGGCGATCTTGAACGACCCGCACGACACACCGGACTCAGGTGTGTCAGCCGGGTGAACGTCCCGGACAGGTGTTCCGCCCGCGAGGGCGAAGATCACACCCATGCCCCGACGTCACCGCCCCGCCCTGCTCGGCGCCCTGTCCCTCGCCCTCATCGGAGGCGCGGCCGGCCTCGTCGTCGCCTCCGCCGCGACACCGGCGGCGGTCACCGTCGGCGTCGGTGGGGCCGCTCCGGCTTCGGCCGCATACCAGGGCAAAGCGGTGGTCGGCAACGACGACCCGCTCGGACCGCCCTCGCCGGTGTGCACGCCGACCGGCTGCGACCAGGAAGCCGTCACGCTCAAGGCGCCGGCGGGGTTCGCGGACAAGAACAACATCTCGCTGTCGATGAAGCTGACGTTCGACGACGCCGGTTCCGGCAACACGCTCGACATGGCGCTGCTCGACAGCAGCGGCGCCGACGTCGGGGACAAGATCGAGGTGGGCACGAACACGGTGCTGACCGTCAACAACCTCAGCCCGGGCAGCTACACCATCGAGGTGGACGGTGACATCGCCACCACGCCGCAGGCCTACGCGGTCTCGGTCACCGCCAGCTCGGTCACGAAGGCGAGCGAAGCGCCGCTCCCCGTCTACAAGACCGGCGGACTGACCTTCAGCCGCGAGACGGTGGCCAGCCCGTTCTACCTCGGATCCGAGCCCAACGTCGCCGCCGACCCGGACGGCCAGACCGTCTACGAGAGCCCGATCTTCGGCTCCACCACCAACACGTCGTTCCTGCTGCGGTCCTCCGACGGCGGGCAGACCTTCAACGCCCTGTCCGCACTCGTCCCGGCCACCGGGCTCGGCAAGGAGGACGAGTGCGAAGGCGGTGGCGACAGCGATCTCGCCACCGATGCGTTCAGCGGCGACATCTACATGATCGACCTGGGCACCGTCGAGGTCCCGACGCGTGTGAGCCACGACAGGGGCGCGACGTTCGCCAGCAGCTGCGACGCGAACCTCGAGAACCCCGGGTCCGGCGCGGGACAGCTCGGCATCAACTACCTCCCCGACCGGCAGTGGCTGTCGACCGACCTCGTGCACAAGGTGGTCTGGTACATCTACCGCGACGGCCTCCTGGCGCCGCCGAGCCCCGGCACCGTCGGCGGCATCGACGTCAGCAAGCAGCTCTACGGCGAGTACCTGCGCTACGCCCCGCTGGCCGGCGGCGCGGGCCAGGCGGGCGCGTCGCAGCTCGACTTCGCCTCGCTCTGCACGACGCAGACGCTGGTCGCGACGCCCTGCATCGACGACGTCGCCATCGCCGGCAACGCGATCTCCGACAACTACTCGACGGGCCCGGGGCGCGGCAACACCTACCTCGCGATGCAGCGCGCGGACAACAGCGTCGGCATCGCCGTGATCAACCCCACCGCGGCGCAGCACGTCGTCGAGCACTCCGTCCCCGGCTCGGACAAGCTCACGCCCGAGCTCTTCCCGACGGTCGCCGTCGACCACGCCGGCAACGTCTACCTCAGCTGGGTGGACGACACGAAGTACCAGGTGCACCTGGCCGTGAGCCACGACCAGGGCAAGACCTGGGGCCCGACCATGACCGTCAACGGCGCCCCTGCGAAGACCACGATCATGCCGTGGATCGTCGCGGGTGACGCGGGCCGCATCGACATCGTCTACTACGGCACGGCCAACCCGAAGAACCCGACGTCGAACTACGGGCCGTGGAACGCGTACATGATCCAGAGCCTCGACGCCGCGAGCACCAAGCCGCACTTCGCGCAACAGGTGATGACCGACCGGCCGAACCACATCGACCCCATCTGCCTGTCCGGTCTGGGCTGCACGACCGACACGTCTCCTGCGGGCGACCGCGAGCTCGGTGACTTCTTCAAGGTGACGATCGACGCGACCGGACGGGCGCTCGTGTCGTTCAACGACGGCGACAACCAGCTCGGTACGCACGACGCGACCGGCCCGGGCCCGAGCCCGTCCTTCGCGCACTTCGTCCGGCAGGCGAGCGGGCCGAGCCTGTACGCGTCCGTCGGCGACGTGCGCACGGTCGCCCGCCCTACCAACGGCGTGGCGGTCGGCGCGCACGCCGTCCCCGTCCCGCTCGTCGACCAGGTGTCCCACGGACCCGGGCCCGACACGCAGGCACTCGGACTGCGGTCCTCGTCGACATCGATCGGCTCCGACGGATCGGTCACCACGAAGGTGACGTTGGCGAAGTCCGACCTCGCCGCAGCGGCGGCACCGCCGGGCCTGCCGCTCGACACGGTCGCCGACGTGCTCGTGCGCTGGACGTACCGGGACAAGATCTACTACCTGCAGGCCCAGGACGTGGCCGGCACGCTGACGTTCGCGTCCGGCGAGCCCGGGACCCTGAACGACGTCCTGGCCAACAAGTTCGTCAACTACCCGATGTCCGGCACCGCCTCCGGGTCGTGGGACGCGAAGACCTCGACCCTGACGATGAAGGCTCCGGGCAGCGCCGTGGGCGCCCCCAAGCCAGGCTCCACGCTGTACAGCGTCACGGCGTACACCTACGTGCATCCGCTCGCCGACAACCCGGCCAGCGGCCGCCTGACCGACCTGCCCGTGATCGCCGACTCGCTTCCGGCGTACAACGTCGAGCCGGCCGGAACGCCCAGCACCGTGAAGCACCCGCACAGGCCGCACCCCACGAAGCACCCGGTCGTGCACCAGCCCGGAGGGTCGCTCGCGGCGACGGGCATCGACCCGACCTCGCTGTGGGCTGCGCTCGGACTGGTCCTCGCCTCACTGGGCTTCGCGGCCGCGGCTCGCCGGGCACGCCGCGACCGGAGCTGACGTCGGCCGCTAGCCCAGCGCGCGGTGGGCGAGGCGAAGGGCCCGCGCCTTGGCCTCATCGAGCGTCAGGCCGTCATGGATCGGCGCGTAGCCGGGCCACCACTCCGGCAGCATGACGACGAGCGTCACGGCGTACCAGGCGTCCCAGAACGCTTGGTGCGGAGCGGGTTCGACGTGATCTTCGGCGCCGTCGCCGTGCAGCACGACGAGGTCGACCCGGGCCGGTGCGCGGTCGCGCGCCGGTTCGGCGAGGCACGCGTCGCTCCAGTCGATGATGCCGGTGAGCCGCCCGCCCTCCCACAGCACGTTGCCCGTCCAGATGTCCCCGTGCGCGAAGGTTCGGGGCGTGTCGCGTGACGGCGCGATGGCGCGCAGGCCCGCCCAGAGCTCCTCGGCGTCCGGCAGCGTCGCGACCTTGGCCGAGCACGGGCCGGCCACCTTGCCGACGGCGTAGGCCAGCTCATCGGGGAGCGCGCGCAGGTCGTCGGTGATCGGCACGTCGGCGAGCGTGCGGAGCACGGGTTCGAGCGCCGCGCCGACGACGGACGGTGACTGCTCGTAGTCGATCGCGCCGGGCATCCACGACAGCACCACGGTCGGCAACCCGGCCTGGTCCCCGGTCCCGTCCGCGGCGAGCAGCTGCGGCATCGGGATCGCGACGCCGGCCAGGGCGCGCAGCGCGACGATCTCGTGCTCCGGCCCCCACGCGCCGCCGTTGTCGAACACGCGCACCACCACGTCGCGTCCGTCGGCGAGCGTCACGCGGTGCACCACGGCCTCGACCCCGCCGAGCAGAGGAGTCGCCTCCACGACCGTGCTGCCGAGCTGCGCTGCCGCCCAGTCGAGCTGCCGCTGGGTCAACCGCCGTAGCGGCGGTGCCGCTCGGCGTAGGAGCGCAGCGCGCGCAGGAAGTCGACGCGGCGGAAGTCGGGCCACAGCGCGTCGCAGAAGTAGAACTCCGAGTGCGCGGTCTGCCAGAGGAGGAAGCCGGACAGCCGCTGCTCGCCGCTCGTGCGGATGACGAGGTCGGGGTCGGGCTGCCCCGACGTGTAGAGGTGCTCGGCGATGACGTCCATGTCGAGCGTCGCGGCGACCTCCTGCAGCGAGGCGCCGCGCTCGGCCGCCGCCATGAGGAGCGAGCGCACCGCGTCGGTGATCTCACGCCGGCCGCCGTAGCCGACGGCGACGTTGACGGTGAGCCCGCTCTTGCCGGCGGTCGACGCCTGTGCCTCCTTGAGCGCCCGGGACGTGCTGTCGGGCAGCAGGTCCAGCGCGCCGACCGGGCGCACCACCCACGGCGCGTCGGGCTCGGACAGATCGGCGCAGATGCGCTCGATGACCTCGAAGATCGTGCTGAGCTCGTTGGACGCCCGCGAGAGGTTGTCGGTCGAGAGCAGCCAGAGCGTCACGACCTCGACGCCGGCATCGCTGGACCAGCGCACGACGTCGGCGACCTTGTCGCCACCCTTCGTGTGGCCCTGCTTGGTGTCCACACCGGCCCCGCGGGCCCAGCGCCGGTTGCCGTCCATGATCAGGCCGACGTGGCGCGGCACCGTCTCGGGTGCGCGCTGGCCGGAGACGGCCAGCTGGTGCGCGAGGCGGGACTCGTACGCGCCGTACACGAGATCCCGCAGCCCCACGCCGTCACCGTACGCCCGCGTTGTGCACAGGGGGCCGAGCGCGTCCGGACAGACCGGCGCATCATGCGCGCTTCATCGCGAGCCCCTGTCACCGACGAGCCGGACCGACGAGCCGTACCGACGCACCTCCGGGAGGCCTCATGGCTCATGCAGCGAGTCCCGACGAGCTGCGTGCGGCGGCCGCGCGGCTGCGCGGCGCGGGCGCCGAGGTGCGACAGCGGCG
>DASZYF010000171.1:0-2730 GCA_035545535.1 Mycobacteriales bacterium
CCGAACTTCACGACACCGACCAGCGTCTCCGCCTCGACGCCGTCGCGCGTGACCACCTTGACCGTGTCGCCGACGGCGAAGTGCTGATCGTCGACCGTGTGCTGGTCGAGCACGACCTGGTTCGCCGACGTGGGGGCGTGCCCCTGCACGACCTTCAGGGGCGACGTGGGGTCGTCGCTCCAGTTGAACGCGAGCGTCGGTGCGCCACCGGTCTTGAGGATCTTGCCGTCCTTCTTCACGACACCGATGAGCTGTCCACCCACGCCACCCGCGGCCGTCTGCACCCCGGGCACGGTCTTGATCTCGTCGACGAGCGACGCCGGCACCGGCGTGCGGTCGTCGTCACTGTCGGGGTCGACCGCACTGGCGGAGCGGACGGTGACGTCGACGTTCGCGTCCGCGGTCGACACGATCTTGTCGAAGGTGTGCGAGAGGGTGTCGGTCAGCGCGAACGCGCCGGCGACGAACGCGACGCCGAGCACGACCGACAGCGCGGAGAGCAGCAGCCGCAGCTTGCGAGCGAGCAAGCCCTTGACGGTGATGCGGAACATCACGCGTCCTTGGCACGGTCGAGCGACTTGAGCTTGTCGAGCACCTTGTCGGCCGTCGGGTTCGCCATCGTGTCGACGACCTCACCGTCGGCCAGGAACATCACGCTGTCGGCGTAGGAGGCGGCGGTCGCGTCGTGGGTGACGATCACGACGGACTGGCCGAGCTCGTCGACGCTGCGACGCAGGAACGAGAGCACGTCGGCGCTGGAGCTGCTGTCGAGGTTGCCGGTGGGCTCGTCGGCGAGCACGAGCGAGGGCCGCGTGATCAGCGCGCGGGCGCACGCGACGCGCTGCTGCTGGCCGCCTGACAGCTCCGCGGGCCGGTGCGTCAGCCGGTCCTCGAGCCGCACCGCCTTCACGACCTCGGCGAGCCAGGCGTCGTCGACCTTCGTGCCGGCGATGTCGAGCGGCAGCGTGATGTTCTCGCCGGCTGTCAGCGTGGGGATCAGGTTGTACTGCTGGAAGACGAAGCCGAGCTGCTCGCGGCGCATCAGCGTCAGCGCCTTGTCGTCGAGCTTCGACAGCTCCGTCGGGCCCACCCACACCTCACCGCTCGTGGGGGAGTCCAGGCCGGCGACGCAGTGCATGAGCGTGGACTTGCCGGAGCCGCTCGGGCCCATGACGGCGGTGAAGCGGTGGCTGGCGAACTCGGCGGTCACCGACTTGAGCGCCGTCACCGCCGCCTCGCCCTCGCCGTAGACCTTGACGAGGTTGACCGTGCGGGCGGCTACGCCGCTAGCGGCGGGTGCAGCAGCGGGGGATGCCATGCCCCCATCCCACCGGAGATGTGCCCTGCGTGTCAGTGCGGATTGTCACCGAAGATCAGGGGGATATCCTCATGGACAGACCCCTCGTGCGGCGTGCACCCCGCGAACCTCCCCAGGGCCGGAAGGCAGCAAGGATAAGTGGGCTCTGGCGGGTGCGCGGGGGGTCCTCATCTTTTCTCCAGCACCATCCGTCGCGCCGTCCACAGCGGCCGGACCGCGCGGGGTCTCTGCGTCGTCGCCGCGTGATAGGCAGTGACCCGTGGCCGCCGCTCTCTACAACCGCTACCGCCCGCGGACGTTCGCGGAGGTGGTCGGCCAGACCCAGGTCACCGACGCCCTGCAGCAGGCGCTGCGCTCCGGCCGGCTGCACCACGCCTACCTGTTCTCCGGCCCGCGCGGCTGCGGCAAGACCTCGAGCGCACGCATCCTGGCGGCGTCGCTCAACTGCGTGAAGGGCCCGACGCCGGAGCCGTGCGGCGAGTGCGACCACTGCGTCGCCATCCGCTCGGGGACCAGCGTCGACGTCGTGGAGATCGACGCCGCGAGCCACGGCGGCGTCGACGACGCGCGTGACCTTCGCGAGCGGGCCGCCTTCACCCCGGCCTCCGCGCGCTACCGCCTGTTCATCGTCGACGAGGCGCACATGATCACGAAGGAGGGCTTCAACGCTCTCCTCAAGGTGGTCGAGGAGCCGCCGGAGCACGTCGTGTTCGTGTTCGCCACCACCGATCCCGACAAGGTGCTGCAGACCATCCGGTCCCGCACGTTCCACTACCCGTTCGGCCTCGTGCCGCCGGCGCAGCTCGCGCAGCACCTGCACAACATCTGCGAGCAGGAGGGCGTCACCGTCGAGCCGGCGGTGATCCCGCTCGTCGTGCGCGTCGCCGAAGGCTCGGTGCGCGACTCGCTGTCCGTGCTCGACCAGCTGCTCGCCGGCGTCGACGACGGCGGGCTGTCCTACGCCGTCGCCGTCGCGCGCCTCGGCCTCACCGACGCCTTCTTGCTCGACGAAGCGCTCGACGCGCTGGGCGACCGCTCGGGCGCGGCGCTGTTCTCCGTCGTCGAGCGCGTGCTCGGCAGCGGCGCCGACCCGCGCCGCTTCACCGAGGACCTGCTCGAGCGGCTGCGCGACCTCGTGCTGCTCGACGCCGTCCCCGACGCGAGCGACCGCGGCCTGCTCGACCTCGTCCCCGCCGACCAGCTCGAGCGCATGCGGGCGCAAGCGGCCCGGCTCGGTGCGGTGGAGCTGTCGCGCGCCGCGGACGTTGTGCACGCCGCGCTCGTGGAGATGCGCGGCATCACCGCGCCGCGGCTCGCGCTCGAGCTCCTGTGCGCCCGCTTGCTGCTGCCCGGCGCGGCCACCGACACGTCCTCGCTGCTGGTCCGGCTCGAGCGGCTCGAACGACGGCTGT
>DASZYF010000172.1:0-3532 GCA_035545535.1 Mycobacteriales bacterium
CTGCACCGCCTCGATGAACCGGCACAGGTTCACCACCTCGTCGTCGTTCGCCGACCCGTGCCCGGCGTTGCCGCTCGCCTGCGGGTTCTGCTGCAGGTACGCCCGGTCCGCCGCGGTCGGCGCGACGCGCACCGGCGCACCCGCGGCCGCGTCCTCCAGCCCGTTGTAGGACACCGCGAACATGGCGGCCATCGTGTAGCCCGCGTCGTTCTGGAACTGCTGCATCACGTCGAGCCAGTTCGACGCGTCGCCCTGGTTGCCGTGCACGAACACCACCGGCGTGCGGTTCGGCCGCACTCCGCGCCCGAGCGTGTCGCCGCACCGGCGACCGTATGCGCCGCAGCGCCCGCGCCTGAACGCGCCGCAGCGTCCGCGCTCGAGGGCCCGGCAACCGCACCCGCCAGCAGCAACGCCAGCACCGCGGCCGGGCCCCGAGCGCCACGCGACATGCCAGGGACTTCGCCACACGCGACCCCGCAACCTGCGAGCCCCCACGACCGCCCGGAGCCTGCGCTCCTCGCCGGCCACCGAGCCCTACAAGCCCCACCACCACCGCCGAGCCCTACGCATGTGGCGTTACGCGGCGCGAGTTCGGCCTCCTACGTCGGGCTCGCCACCGCCGGCCGCGTGCGCAAGCCCCAACCGCCCGGCCGAGCCCTACGCAGGTGGCGTAACGCGGCGCGAGTTTCGCCTCCTACGTCGGGGTCGGGCGGCGCGCGCGGCGGACCGGCTTGGTCGCGAGCGGCTGGTCCTCCACCTCGGCAAGACGCTGTTGCACCTGCGCAAGCAGACCGATGAACAGCTCCCGCTCCGCCGGCGTCAGCGCCGCAAAGACATCAGTCGCGGTCGCGTGCACCACCGGCAGCGTGCGGTCGACGATCGCAGCACCCGCGGCCGTGATCGACACCAGGATCTTGCGACGGTCGTCCGGATGCGGCCGGCGCTCCACCAAGCCACGCCGCGCGAGCGTGTCGAGCAGTGAGGTCATGCTCGCCGTACTGATCAACAGCCGCTCGGCGATCGTCGTCGCGGGCAGCGGCTCACCCGCGCCCTCGAGCACCGCGAGCGCCTGGAACCCCGACGCCGACAAATCCGCGATGTCGCGGCGCCGCCGCGTCACCTCCGCCATCCACCGCGAGTGGGTCCGCACCAGGTTGGCCGCCGCTGCCGCCGATGCCGGGTCGGCGTGCGGGAACTCCTTGCCGAAGTCGGCCGGCAGCACAACCTCGGGCTTGGCCCCCGCCGCTCGCGCGCTCATGCCGCGCACTCTACTAGAAACTAGATACCTAACTACTTGACTTCTAGCGAATGTCGCAGGATGCTGGCGCGCATCGGAGCCGTGAAGGGAGTACGACCATGGACGCACCGCCACCCCCGATCCAGATGGTGCAGCTGCTCGCCGGGTTCCAGGTGTCCCAGGCGCTCTACGCCGCCGCGAAGCTCGGCATACCCGACCTGCTCGCCGACGGGCCGCAGACCGCCGCGCAGGTCGCCCACGCCCGCCAGCTGAACGAGGCCAGCACCGCGCGGCTGATGCGCAGCCTCACCGGCTTCGGCGTCCTGGCCTCCGACGGCGACGGCTACCGCCTCACCCCGCTCGGCGACACCCTGCGCAGCGACGCCCCCGGCTCGATGCGCAACCTCGCACTGATGTGGATGGAGACCCACTACTTGCCGTTCGCCGGGCTCACCGACACCGTGCGCACCGGCAACGTCGCCGCCACCGAGCACTACGGCATGCCGTTCTTCGCCTGGCTCTCCGGCGACCACGACCGGGTCGCGCAGTTCTCCGGCGCGATGGCCAACCTCACCGACGGCATCAAGGCTCACGCGATCGCCGGCTACGACTTCGGCGCCCCGTCGCTGATCACCGACCTCGGCGGCGCCGACGGCACGCTGCTCGCGATGATCCTCGGCCGACTGCCCGACACCGCCGGCGTCGTCCTCGACCTCCCGCACGTCGTGTCCGCCGTACCGACCGTCGCCAAGGAACACGGCCTCGACGACCGGCTCACCGGCCAGCCGGGCGACTTCTTCGAAGCGGTCCCGCCGAGCGAGGTCTACGTGATGTCGATGGTGCTGCACGACTGGAGCGACGCCGAGGCACTGACGCTCCTACGCAACATCGCGTCCGCCGCCGAGCCCGGTGCGCAGATCCGCGCCTTCGAGCTGGTCGTCCCGCCGGGCGACGCCCCCCACATGTCGAAGATGGTCGATCTCACGATGCTCGCGATCACCACCGGCCGGGAGCGCGACGAGACCGAGCTGCGCGAGCTGTTCACCGCTGCCGGCCTGGTCTTCGACGGCATCGTCGCCACCCCGACCCCGCTCAGCGTCGTAGAAGCCCACGTCGCCTAAAGCGCGCCGAGCCCAACCTAGGTGCGCGAGTTCGGCCACCTGCGTTGGGCTCGGCCCGAGAAGCCGAGCGCGTCAGAAGGTGATGGTCACCGGGTTCGAGCAGGTGGTGAGCGAGGAGACCAGGCACACCTTGTAGGTGAAGGTCCCCTTCGACTTGCCGAGGTTGTCGGTGTACGTCGTGCCCGACGCCGTCGCGATCCCGATGCTGTTGCGGTACACGCGCACCGAGCCGGTGGCGCCGGTCCACGACAGGTTCGCCTTGTGCTGCTGGCCGAGCAGTCCCGACGTGGACTTGGTGACCTTTAGCACGATGCTCGCCGTCGCCTGCGTGACCGTCACGGACTGCGACACCGAGCTGGTCGCGCCGCCGTTGTCGGTTGCGGTCAGCGTCACCGTGTAGGTACCCGCCGCGGCGTAGGTGTGCGACGGGCTCTGCGTCGTCGACGTGCCGCCGTCACCGAACGTCCAGCTCCACCCGGTCACGGTCCCGTCGCTGTCGGTGCTGGCATCGGTGAACCCGCAGACCAGGTTCGTGCACGACGCGGTGAACGCCGCCGTCGGCGGGCTGTTCGTCCCACCACCACCACCACCGCCGCCACCACCGGAGGATCCGCCGAACCCGCTCACCCCGATCGGCGAGCCGAGCCCGGTCGGCCCGTCGTAGCCGGCCACCGCCTTGCACAGGTAGCCCGCCGTGCAGTTGCTGGAGTTGGTGCCGGAGGTGACGTCCTTCCAGCCGCTGGGGTTGAGGTAGGGCACGCCGCCGGACACCGTCGTCGGGGCCAGCGCTCCGGTGAGCGCCCACACCCCCGCGACCAGCGGAGCCGCGACGCTCGTGCCGCCGTAGACGAACCAGTTCGCGCCGCCGCTGCTGCCGTAGCTGTCATAGACCGCGACACCGGTGTTCGGGTCGGCGACCGCGGACACGTCCGCGACGGTGCGCCGCGCGCAGCCGGTGTCGGTCTGCCACGTCGGCTTCGACTCATACGCCGAGCAGCCCGAGCCGGCCCCACTCCACGCGCTCTCACTCCACGCGCCGGAGCTCTGCGTGAGGCTGGTGCCGCCGACCGCGGTGACGTACTTCGACGCCGCCGGGTACTCCACGCCGTACCCGTTGTCCCCGCTGCTCACCGTGATGCCGATGCCCGGGTGGTTGAAGTGCGTGTCGTAGGTC
>DASZYF010000173.1:0-35394 GCA_035545535.1 Mycobacteriales bacterium
GGCCGAGACGCTCGCCGGCGCGGCCCTGCTCGAGCAGGCGTGCTTCGACGCCGGACGCGGCGACGCCCGGGGTGCCGCCGTGGCCGGGCTGTGGGTGCGCCGCAGGGTCGTCGGCGACCCGTGCGCGGGCGCGGCCGCGGAGTCGTTCGACCTCATCGTCGACGGAGAGGGCTGAACAGCCGCCTGTGCACGCCCTGTGAGGAGGGTCGCACCCGGCGGTCGCCGGGAACCCTCCCGGGGTACTTGTGCGTCATCTCTAGTGCAGGAACAACGAGCAGGTCCGATGGCGTTCCCCTTGACGCACATCGCTCCCCTGCCCCGGGAGGTCATCATGAGCGAGCGAGTTCTGCGCGGCAGCCGGCTCGGCTCCGTCTCCTACGAGACCGAGCGCTCCGGCGAAGAGGTCGCTCCACGCCAGGACGTGGTCTACGCGTGCCCGCAGGGGCATCAGACCGTCATGCCGTTCAGCGTCGAGGCCGAGGTCCCCGGACTGTGGGAGTGCCGGACCTGCGGCGCCACCGCAGAGCGGGTCGGCGGTCCCGAGCCGGAGCACAAGCCGAAGAAGCACCAGCGCACCCACTGGGACATGCTGCTCGAGCGGCGGTCGTTCGACGACCTCGAAGAGGTCCTCGCCGAGCGCCTCGCGGTCCTGCACGAGCGCAAAGCAAGCTGAGCCAGCTGAGGCCTCAGGCGTCTTCCCCGCCTTCCCCGCACCGGTCAGCCGCGCGCGACGGACTCCCCCTCTCCGCCGCCCGCGGCTGACCTGCGTCTGACCCGCGCCCGGGCCGCACCGATCGCGGCCGGCGCGCAGGCGCCGAGAGCGATCAGGCAGAGCAGCAGCTCGGGCCACCAGCGCAGGTGGTCGGCCAGGGTGCGCGAGGACCGCAGCGGCAGCGACGCGACGAGCTCGGCCTGGGTGAAGATGCCGCTCTTCGCGATCACGCGCCCGTCCGGGCGCACCAGCGCCGACACGCCGCTGGTCGAGGCCATGACCGCGGCCCGACCGTGCTCGACTGCCCGCACGCGCACGATGGCCAGCTGCTGCGACGACTCGGACGAGTGCCCGTAGGTCGCGTTGTTGGTCTGCACGACGAGAAGCCGGCCACCGTGCTCCACACCGTCGCGCACGAGCGCGTCGTCACCGACCTCGAAGCAGATGGAATCGGCGACGCGGATGCCGGCGATGTCGAGCGACCCCGACTCGTGATGCCCGGGTGCGAAGTCCTGCGGGATGTCGTCGCGCAGCCGGCCGACGAGCTTGGTGAGCACCGACCGGAACGGCACGTACTCGCCGAACGGGACCAGGTGCCGCTTCACGTAGCGCTGGCCGGTCGGCCCCGCCGGCGCCCAGACGACGCCGGCATTCGTGACGTGGTCCGGCCCCGGGCCGTCCAGGACGGCGCCGACGAGGACGGGCACCCCGATCGCGTCGACGGCGGTCTCGATCTGCGTGCGGACATCCGGCTCGGTGAACGGGTCGAGATCGGTCGAGTTCTCGGGCCACACGACGAACGCGGGCTTCGGCACCTCACCCGCCGCGACCCGACGCGCAAGGGTGACCGTGGCCTGCACGTGCCGGTCCAGCACCGCGCGCCGCTGGGCGTTGAACTCCAGGCCGAGCCGGGGCACGTTGCCCTGGACGGCGGCGACGACGACCGCGCTCCCGCCCGGCCCGTCCTGCCCGGCGGTCGGCACCGCGATCAGCAGGCCCACGGCCGGCACGGCGACGGCGAGCCCCGCCCAGCCGGCGCGGACCCGCAGCTCGCGCTGCAGCACGGCCGCGGCGATCGCGGTGCCGCTGAGCGCGACCAGCGCCGACAGCAGCGGCGCGCCGCCGACCGACACGAACGGGGTGAACGGCGAGCCGGGTTGGCTGAACGCGAGTCGCGCCCAGGGGTAGCCACCGAACGGCACCCGGGCCCGGACGGCCTCGACGAGCACCCACGCGGCCGCGACGGTGAGCGGCCAGGCGCGGCGGCGCATGAGCACCGAGCACACCGGGCCCAGCAGCGAGAGCACGAAGGCCTCGAGCAGCGTGAGCAGCAGCCACGCGTCGATGCCGATGGTGCGCACCCACGACACGGCGGGCAGGAAGAAACCGACGCCGGTGACGCCGGCGAGCAGCCACGCCCGGCGCGGCGCGACCCCGTGCAACGCGAACGTCGCGGTCGCGACTCCGAGGGGCGCGAGCCACCAGCACGCCAGCGGCGGGAAGGCGCCGGCGAGGAGCAGCCCACCGACGGCCGCGACCACGAGACGCACTCGCAGGCCACTCACCGCGTCAGTCTCGCTGGTGATGATGGGTGCGCACCGCGGACACGGCTGAGGGGCCTGAGCCGGCCTTCGGACCAGATCCTCGCCCGCTGGCTGCGGACGGGGAGCCGTTGTCTACTGGCCGCCCCAGACCCCTCTGAGTCGCGTCGGTCCCGCCGCACCTCCATGCAGCCCGGCGGGCCCTCCACCGCACCGGACCTGGCTCGCGGAGGCGATCCGACCGGGTGGTGCGCCACCGGTCGTACCGTCCCCCGACCCAGCCGTGGGGGGCCGTCGGGCTCCGTGGACATGCCGTCCTGTCGAGCCGACCGAGCAGACCTTTCCGCTGCGGCCGCGTGTTGTCAATGTCCTGTTAACCCGCGTTTGTCGGGGCGCCGGACGCGTTCGCGCAGGTCAGGAGCATGGTCATCTCCCAGCACAACGGTTCGCCAATTCGATGGCCGGCGGCGTGTCGCTCCGACACGCGCAACGCCGTGTTGCACGGCCCGTCGAGGTGGCTCGGAAGGCATGCTGACGCACCTGTTGACAGCCCTGTTGATGAGGCTGTTGACAGCCTGCTGACAGTGATGTCGCGGCGTTCCGGCACCGGATCAGGCGGGGATGACGACCGTTCCGACGGCGGTGCAGACGATGATCGGCGGGTCGAGCACGGCGCTCGCCGACGGGCTCGCCGCGGGATCCGCGCGGCACACGACACGCGCCTCGAACACGACTCCGCGCGAGCGCGTGCCGATGCGCGTCAACGTCGCGGTCGCCTCGATGACGTCGCCCGCGAGCACCGGTGCGAGGAAGCGCACGTCGTCGTAGCCCGCGAGCAGTCCCTCGTCGCCGTCGGTGCGGATGGCGAGCTCGGTCGCCACGTCACCGAACAGGCCGAGCGCGTACGCGCCTTCGACGAGGTTGCCTCCGTAGTGCGCGTGCGCGGCCGGCACGTAGCGGCGATGCGTGACCGAGAGCCCTACCTCGGGCCCGCTCACCGGCGCGCCGCGGCAGGTGTCGGCTGCGCGGGCACTGCCGGCGCGACGGGCAGCAGCGCATGCACCAGGTAGGACGCGACGTCGCCCGGCGTGGTGCCGCGGCCGAAGACGCGGTCGACGCCGAGCAGCGCGGCCTGGGCCGGCTCGAACCGAGGACCGCCGACGACGAGCAGGGGGCGCCGGCCGTCGACGAACGCCGCGTCGAAGGCCTTCGCGAGCGCGGTGGTGTTGGTCAGGTGCGCGTCGCGCTGCGTGACCACCTGGCTCACGAGGACCGCATCGGCGTGCTCGTCGTGCGCCGCGCGCACCAGGTCATCGATCGCGACCTGCGCACCGAGGTTGACCACGCGCATCTCACGGTGGCTCTCCAGCCCCTTCTCCCCCGCAAAGCCCTTGACCGAGAGGATCGCGTCGATCCCGACGGTGTGGGCGTCGGTGCCGATGCACGCGCCGAGCACGACGAGTGGACGGCCGAGGCCTTCGCGCACGCGCGCGTCGACCTCCTTGGCCGACAGGAGGGGGTACTCGCGCTCGGCGACCTCGACCTCGTCAGGGTCGACCCACACCCGCGCCCGTCCGTAGACCACGAAGAAGCTGTGGCCCGGGCCCATGGCCTTGCTGTGCACGACCATCGCGGGCTCGATGCCCATGCGGTTGGCGAAGAGCTGGGCGGCGCCGTCGGCCCGGGCGCCGGCGGCCAGGGGCAGCGTGAAGGACACCTGCACCATGCCGTCGCCGGTCGTGTCGCCGTAGGCCGTGATGGGGTTGCCCATCTCAGATCCCTTCCAGGTGGTCGGAGGCGGGGTTCCAGTAGCGCTCGTCCTTGGCGACGACACCGTCGAGACCGCGCCCGCCGTCGGCGGGTCGCCTGGTCACTCCGAACGTGCCCTCGCCGATGGCGCGCAGGAGCCCGTCCCGCTCGATGCGCTCGAGCAGCTGCACCGACTCGTCGAGCACCGCGCGCGCGCGGGTGGCGATGAAGCCGTCGGGCGCCGGCCGCAGGTCCTCGCCCAGCCGGCCCGCGGTCGCGCGGACGTAGCGGACGTTCTCGAGCGCGAGGTCGCGGTCGGAGAGGAACGGCGTGACGATGCCCTCGGTCATCATCCCGACGAGGATGATCGACTGACCGGTGAGCAGAGCCGCGAGGTTGAAGAACCCGTCGTGCAGGTAGCCGCCGAACACGTTGCCGGTCATGTGCTTGGTGGGGGGCATGTACTTCAGCGGCGCGTCGGGGAACACCTCGCGCACGAGCAGTGCGTGCGCGAGCTCGAGGCGGAACGAGTCCGGGACGGACGGGCTGATCTCGAAGGCGTGGCCGAGGCCGAGCTGCCAGTCCTCGAGCCCGGCCTCGTGCGCGAACCGCTCGTTCAGCAGCTGGCTGACGAGCACGGTGTGCGCGGCGTCGACCGCATCGGCGGTGGTGAGGTAGTTGTCCTCACCGGTGTTGATGACGATGCCGGCGCGCGCGTGGATCTGGCGGCTGAAGCGCTGGTCGACGAACGTGCGGATCGGGTTGATGTCGCGGAAGACGATGCCGTACATGCAGTCGTTCAACATCATGTCGAGCCGCTCGAGCCCGGCGAGCACCGCGATCTCGGGCATGCAGAGACCACTCGCGTAGTTGGTGAGCCGCACGTAGCGGCCGAGCTCGGCACCGACGTCGTCGAGCGCGCGCCGCATCAGGCGGAAGTTCGCCTGCGTCGCGTAGGTGCCGGCGTAGCCGTCGTACGTCTCACCCTCCGGCACGTGGTCGAGCAGCGACTGACCCGTGCTGCGGATGACGGCGACGACGTCGGCTCCCTCGCGGGCCGCCGCCTGCGCCTGCACGACGTCCTCGCGGATGTCGCCGGTGGCGACGATCAGGTAGATCCACGGCGCGGGCGGGTCGCCGAGCTCGGTGCGCCGGCGGTCGCGCTCGTGCCGCTGAGCGTCGATGCGCGCGATGCCGGCGCCGACGAGCTCCTCCATGACGTGGCGCGCCTCGGCCTCGGCGGCGGCCTCGTCCGGCAGCCGCAGCTTGAGACGGCCCTCGAGCGCCAGCGCGGCGAGCGTCGGGAGGTCAGGAGCCTCACCGCGGGCGATCGCATCGCCGAGCGGCAGGGCGACGCCGTGGCCGAGACCGACCTGGTCGGCCACCACGTCGACGAGCCGGTTGACCCAGGGGACGTCGCCGGCCGGGTGGCCCGCGTCGGCGCCCTCGCAGCCGGCGAGCCGCAGCACCGCCCGCTCGAGGCTGACCGTCGTGTGCGCCTGCGCCAGCTCCACGACCGGCTGCGCGGCGGACCGGGCGAGCGCCCGGGCCCGCGCCACCACCGCGGGATCGAGGTCCAGCAGGCCTGTCACCGGGCCGCCGCCAACGGGGAGGACTCGACGAGCCGCCGTTCGAACACGGCCCGGACCGCGGGCACCGCCCGGACGAGGTCGAGCGCGAAGGCCGCGTGGCCCGGCACGTAGCCGTTGCCGACGAGCATGGTGACGTCGGCGGCGAGGCCCTCGGCGCCCAGGGCCGCGGCGGTGAACGACGTGGCCATCGAGAAGAAGACGACCGTGCCGCCCGGGCGGGTGGCGAGGATGCTGCCGCCCTCGCAACCGGGCGCGTCGACGCACACGACCGTGACGTCGACCGGCTCACCGACGGCCGCCGCCAGCGCGACGGCATCACGCGCGTCGGCCCGCACGACCTCGTCGGCCAGGCTGCTCGCGTGCACGGCCGCGGCCTCCGCGTCGGTCAGCACGACGGCGACGACGCGCACCGCGCCGGCGCGACGTGCGGCGGCGAGCGACAGCGTGCCGGACTTGCCCGCGGCGCCGAGGACCGCGACCGACGGTGGCGCGCCGTCGGCCACCGCGCGCGTGACGACGCGATGCACGAGCGCAGGCGCCCCGCACACGTCGAAGACGGACAGCGCGAGCTCCGGCGCGAGGTCGTCGGGCAGCACCGCGGCCAGCGAGCGGGCGAAGAGGACGGCATGACCGCGGCACGGGATCTGCTCGGTGGCGCCGTCCCAGCCGTCGAGCCCGCCCTCGAGCTGCAGCGGGGTGAGCGTCAGCGACACGAGGGTGGCAACGCGGTCCCCCGGCTGCAGCCCCAGCGGCGAGCGCGGACCGACCGCCCGGACCGTGCCGACGAGCATGCCGCCGCTGCCCGTCACCGGGTTGTGCATCTTGCCCCGGCGGGCGATGAGCTCCTGCACGGTCGCGCGCAGGCGCTGCGGGTCAGCGGCGCACTGCTCGCGGAGCTGGCGGAAGGAAGCGGCATCGAGGTTGAGTCGCTCGACGTCGACGAGCACCTCGTCATCGGTGATCGGCAGCGATGCGTCGAGGCGGTCCGCCGCCTGCGGGAGGACGCCGGCCGGGGCCAGCACACGGTGCAGCCCGAGCGGGGAGCTCGGTCGATCCGTCACCGTACGTCCTCCTTTGATGCTGCTCTAAGACAGGCTATCTTCCTGTCTCATGCTCGCAGAGGCGGAGGGTTTGCGCCAGACTGGCGATGTGAGCGTGTCTCGTCCGGTCTCCCCCGCGACCCCGCCGGTCGCGCAGCCCTACACCTACCGCGCCCCGGAGCTGCACGAGCCGGACTGGCGCCGGCTGCCGGGCTGGCGCGACGTCACGGCGGCCGAGTGGGCCAGCGCGCAGTGGCAGCGCTCGCACTGCGTGAAGTCGGTCACCGAGCTGCGCGCGGTGTGGGGGGACCTGGTCGACGACGCGTTCTACGCGGACCTGGAAGCCGACCAGCAGCAGATGGCGACGATGGCGATGCTCATCCCGCCGCAGATGCTCAACACGATCGTGCCCGACGCGACACCCGACCTCGCGCAGGTCATGACCGACCCGGTGCGTCGCTACATGCTCCCGGTGCGCTCCGACCGGCACCCCACGTGGCCCAGCCACCCGCACGCTTCGCGCGACTCGCTCCACGAGGCGGAGATGTGGGGCGTCGAGGGCCTCACGCACCGGTACCCGACGAAGGTGCTCGCCGAGCTCGTGCCGACCTGCCCGCAGTACTGCGGGCACTGCACGCGCATGGACCTCGTCGGCACGTCCGTCCCGCAGGTGACGAAGCACAAGCTGACGTTGAAGCCGACCGATCGCTACGCCGCGATGCTCGCCTACCTCGCGGAGCACACCGAGGTGCGCGACGTCGTCGTCTCCGGTGGCGATGTCGCGAACGTGCCCTGGCCGCGACTCGAGGCGTTCCTCATGGACCTGCTCGCGCTGCCGAACATCCGCGACATCCGGCTCGCGACGAAGGCACTCATGGGTCTGCCGCAGCACTGGTCGTCCGACGAGGTGCGCGCCGGCGTGGAGCGGGTCGCGCGGCTCGCAGCATCGCGCAACGTCGGCCTGGCCGTGCACACGCACGTGAACGCGGCGCAGTCGGTGACTCCTGCTGTGGCACAGGCTGTCCGCGCACTCCTCGATGCGGGCGTGCGCGATGTGCGCAACCAGGGCGTGCTCATGCGCGGCGTCAACGACACGCCCGACCGGCTGCTCGACCTGTGCTTCTCGCTGATGGACGGCGCCGCCGTCACGCCGTACTACTTCTACCTCTGCGACATGATCCCGAACGCCGAGCACTGGCGGACCTCTCTGCGGCAGGCCCAGGACCTGCAGAAGGCGATCATGGGCTGGCTGCCGGGGTTCGCAACCCCACGCATCGTGTGCGACGTGCCGTACGTCGGCAAGCGTTGGGTGCACCAGGTCGACGAGTACGACGAGGTGCGCGGTGTGTCGTGGTGGTCGAAGAGCTACCGCACGCAGCTCGATGCCACGGACGCGGAGGCACTGACGAAGCGCTTCCCGTACTACGACCCGATCGACACGCTGCCGGAGATCGGTCAGGCGTGGTGGGTCGAACCACCGGCTCCCCACACGCGGAAGCCGCTGCAGGTCGTCTGACCTAGACGCCCGCCTGGCGACCTTCCCACGAGGTCGACAGCACGACGGTCGTGCGTGTGCGCACGTTCGCGAGGGCGCGGATCTCGCCGAGCAGGTCCTCGAGCTCGTGCGGGCCGGCGACGCGGACCTTGAGGATGTAGCTCTCGTCGCCCGCGACGCTGTGGCAGGCCTCCACCGCGTCGAGCGCGCGCAGCCGCTCGGGCGCGTCGTCGGGCGCCGCCGGGTCGATGGGCGTGATCGAGACGAACGCGAGCAGCGGCAGCCCGAGGGCGTCGGCGTCGACGAGCGCGGCGTAGCCCCGCACGACCCCGCGCTGCTCGAGCCGGCGCACCCGCTGGTGCACGGCCGAGACCGAGAGGCCGGTCACCTTCGCGAGGTCGGTGTAGGAGGTCCGGCCGTCCACGGCCAGCGTCCGCACGATCAGCCGGTCGGTCTCGTCGTCGAGCAGGGAGGCCGCGGCCGGCCGGGGCCGGCCATCAGGCTCAGAGGACACACCGAAAATCTTACGGTGGACGCCCCGGATCCGCCCGGGACTTCTTGCGCCGACGGACCGGCCTGGAAGGCTGCGTCCATGGCTGACCGGTCCGGACCGTCCCTGCTGGCGCTCGACGGCCCGTCGCTGTGGTTCCGCACGTTCTACGGCGTGCCCGACACCGTGCGCGCGCCCGACGGCACGCTCGTCAACGCCGTCCGCGGCTTCCTCGACTACGTCGCGCGGCTGCTGACCGACTTCCGTCCGGACGACCTCGTGGTGACCGACGACTGGGACTGGCGGCCGCAGTGGCGCGTCGACCTCATCCCCTCCTACAAGACCCACCGGCTGGCCGAGGGCGGGGGCGGCGCCATGGAGGAGCCGGACGAGCTGGGACCGCAGGTCCTGCTCATCAACGCGTTCCTCGCCGCGTTGGGCATCGCGAGCATCGGCGTCGACGGCTTCGAGGCCGACGATGTGCTGGGAACGCTCGTCGCGCGGAGCAGCGGGCCGGCCTGGGTGGTCACGGGCGACCGTGACCTGTTCCAGCTGGTGCGCGACGAGCCCTCGCCGGTGCGCATCGTCTACGCGGTCGAGAAGATGAAGCTCTACGGCCCGGCCGAGGTCCACGCCAAGTACGGGATCCCGGGCACCGCCTACGCCGACTTCGCGTTGCTGCGCGGTGACGCCAGCGACGGCCTGCCCGGGGTGAAGGGCATCGGCGAGAAGACCGCCGCTGCGCTGCTGAACCGCTTCGGCTCCCTCGAGGGGATCCGGGCCGCGCTGGCCGATGGAGCGGACGACGGGTTCCCGGCCGGGAGCCGGGCGAAGCTGCTCGCCGCCGCGGACTACATCGTCGCGGCCGAGCCGGTGGTGCGGGTGCGGGACGACGTGCCGCTGCCCGAGCACGACCCGACGGTCCCCCGCTCCCCCGCGGAGCCCGCCCTCCTGGTCGAGCTCGTCGACGCGACCGGGCTGGACTCGTCGGTCGACCGCGTGCTGAAGGCGCTCGAGGTGTGCGCCCAACGCTGAGGAGCCGGTGCTACTCGCGGGTAACATGAGCGCGTGCGCCCGTTCTCGGTGCTCCACCGGGCCGACGACGTCGCTGACGCGACCGCCGGCGAGGTCGACGTCCTCATCGTCGGCCTCGGCGCCACCGGCGCCGGCGTGGCGCTGGACGCCGCGGCGCGGGGCATGTCGGTGGTGGCCGTCGACAAGGGCGACCTGTCCTCGGGGACGTCGAGCAAGTCGAGCAAGCTGATCCACGGCGGGCTGCGCTACCTCGAGAACTACGAGTTCACGCTCGTGCACGAGGGCGTCACCGAACGGCAGCTGCTGATGAAGCTCGCGCCGCACCTGGTGCGCCCGATGGACTTCGTGTATCCCGTGTGGCCCGACACGGCGAAGCGCCGGCTCCTCGGGCTCGGCATGACGACGTACGACGTGTTCGCGATGGCGTCGCTCGGGTCGATGCGGAGCGACATCCGGCGGCACGACCGGCTCAGCGCCGAGGAAGCGATCGCCGCCGCGCCGGCGCTCGAGCGCAGCGGCATGGAGTACGCGTTCGTCTACGGCGACTGCGCCACCGACGACTCGCGGCTCGTGCTCGCGGTGGTGCGCGAGGCCCGTCGCTTCGGCGCCGTCACGCTCCCCTACACCGAGGTGACCGACTTCTTCACCGATGCGAACGGCGCCGTGAAGGGCGCGGCGCTGCGCGACAACATCACCGGCTCGACCTACGAGGTGCGCGCACGGCACGTCGTCAACGCGACCGGCGTCTGGGTCGACACGGTGATGGCGATGGCGGCGGGCTCGGACGGCGACAAGGCGTCGTTGCCGAGCGTGCAACCGAGCAAGGGTGTGCACGTCGTCGTGCCGCACGCCCGGCTGCCCCTGACGAACACGAGCGTGCTGCTGCCGAGCAAGCAGGGCGACGGCCGGTCGATGTTCGCGATCCCGTGGGGCCGGCAGACCATCCTCGGCACGACCGACACCGCGTACGACGGACCGCTCGACACGATCGGCGTCGAGCAGGACGACCTCGACTACGTCCTGGCCTCGGGCAACGCCGTGTTCGACATGGGCCTCGAGGAGTCCGACGTCGTCGGTGCGTGGGCCGGGGCGCGGCCGCTGCTGCGTGGCAAGGGCGACTCGATGAGCGACATGTCGCGCCGCCACACGCTGATCGAGGGCGCCGGTGGACTCGTCACCATCACGGGCGGCAAGCTCACGACCTACCGGCGCATGGCCGCCGACGTGGTCGACCTGCTCTGCGCGCGGGACGAGTCGAAGGCACGGTGCCGCACCGACGAGATCCCGCTCGGCAGCTCGCGCCCGCTCGCGGCGCTCACGACCGACGTCATCGAGGCCGCGGCGGCGGTGAGCGTCGATGCCGAGTGCGCCCGGCTGCTCGTGCGGCAGCACGGCGAGCGCGCACCCGACGTGCTCGGCCTCGTGGCCGGCGACCGGTCGCTGCGCGACCGCATCTCCCCGGCCGCGGCCCACATCCTCGCGGAGGTCGTGTACGCCGCGCGCGAGGAGGGCGCCGCCACACTCGACGATGTGCTGTCGCGGCGCATGCGCATCTCGTTGCGCGCGCGCGACGCCGGCCTGCCCATCGCCCCGCACGCGGCCCGCCTGCTCGCGCAGGAGATCGGGTGCGACGACGGGTGGGCCGAGCAGCAGGTGCGGCGCTACGTCGACGCGGTGCGGCGGGAGCGCGGGGTGCTCGCGGACACGCTGGACCCGGTGCCCGCTACGCCCTGACCGGAGCCCGGCAACGCGACCGACGGTGCGGCCCGCGAGCAGGTCTCGCGCACGATGGCGACGACGCGGTCGGTGTCGTCCCACGTCGGCGTGTGCCCGCAGCCGGGCAGGCTGACCCAGCGCGTCGTCGGCGCCAGCTCGTCGCGCCGCTGGCACAGGCGGCTCGGCAGGATCCCGTCGCGCGTCCCCCACGCGACGGTCACCGGCACCGTGATGTCGCGACCGCCCCGGAAGCGGCGTGACTCCATGGCGGCGAGCGTCGCATCCCAGCCGGGCGCCTCCGCAAGCAGCCGCACCTCCGTGACGAGCTCGTCGTCGGTGAGCCGCGACGGCCGGCCGTGGTTCGGCAGCACCAGAGCGCGCGCGCCGCGGGTGGCGAAGATGCGCTCGGCGGACCCGCTCATGCGCACGGCCGAGGCCCGCAGCGCTTTGAGGACGCCGCGGCAGTAGGCGGGCAGCTCGCCGGGCCACAGGCCCGCGGGGCTGAACGCGACGACGCTGCGCGCCCGGTTGAGCAGGGCCAGCTCGAGACCGACCCATCCGCCGAGGCTCACGCCCGCGACGTGGGCCGTCTCGACCTCGAGCTTGTCGAGCAGGCTGCGCACCGCGACGGCGAGCCGCTGCGGTGAGGGCTCGGTCTTCACCGGCGCCGAGCCGCCGAAGCCGGGCAGATCGACGGCGATCACGTCGAAGGACTCGGCGAGGGCCGGCACGCACGGGTTCCAGATCTGCAACGACTCCCCGATGCCGTGCAGCAGCACGAGCGGCTCGCCGGAGCCGGTCCGTTCGTGGTGCAGCGCGCGGGTCACGCTGACACCACACCACGTCGGAGGGCCCGGACGGCGGAACGCGCCGCGTTCCCCACCACCGGGTCGGCCGACAGCTGGTCCAGCAGGTCGACGAGCTGCCGCACCCAGCGCACGAAGTCGCCCGCCGTCAGGTCAGCCCCGGCGAGCACGGTGCCCAGGCCGGCCCCGGACGCCCACGCGTGGACCGCCCAGCACAGGCCGGGATCGGGAGCGCGCAGCGTGTCGAGGCGGTGGTGCGCCTCGCGCTCCGCGAGGTCGGTCGCCACCCGCGCCGTGTCGGACACGACCGCCATGACGGGTGCGGGCGCGACCCGGGCCGGCACCTCGTCCGGGCGGCGCGGCTCGTACACCAGCGTCGAGACGACCGCGGCGAGCCCGGGAGCGTCGAGGTCGTCCCACAGCCGGCGGCGGAGGCACTCGGCGACGATGAGGTCGCTCTCCGCGTAGATGCGGGCCAGCCGGGCGCCGTGCTCGGTGACACCGGTGCCCGAGAGGTAGCCGAGGTCGCTCAGCACGCCGCAGACGCGGTCGAAGGTGCGGGCGAGCGAGTGCGTGCGCTCCTCGACCTGCCGGCGCAGCGCCGCGGTCTCGCGCTCGAGGCGCTCGCGACGCTCGGACCACCGCAGGTGCTGCTCACGGTCGGCGCAGCCGTGCACCGGATGCGCCCGCAGCGCGGCGCGCAGCCGGAGCAGCTCGCTGTCGTCGGCGGCCAGGCTGCGGCCCCGGCTGCTGCGCCCGCTGGTCCGGCCGCTCGCCTCGGTGTAGCCCTGGTGGTGCAGCGTCGAGACCAGGTCCCGTCGCGACTGCGGCGAGCGGGCGTTGAACGACTTCGGGATGCGCAGCCGTCCGAGCACGTCCGGGGGCGACGGGAAGTCGACGATCGACAGGCGGCGCACCTGGCGATCGGCGGTGAGCACGACGGGACGCGGCTCGTCCTCGAGGTGACCGCGCGCCGGCGTCGCCCGGACGGGGGCCTTGCCAGGGTCCAGGACGACGGCCACGCCCGCACGCCGGCCGCCGGGCACGCGGATGACGTCGCCGGTGCGCAGCGCGTCGAGCACCTCCCGCGCCGCGCCGCGCCGCTGCCGGCTGCCCTCACGCGCGAGCATCGCCTCGCGGTCCTTGATGGCGCGGCGGAGCCGGTCGTACTCACCCACGTCGCCGTGCTCGCACGTCGCCGCCTCGTCGTAGCCCTGGAGCGCCTCCTCGTTGCGCGCGACCTGACGCGCGATGCCGACGACGGAGCGGTCGGCCTGGAACTGCGCGAACGAGGACGAGAGGAGCTCGCGCGCACGGTCCCGACCCATGCCGCCGACGAGGTTGACCGCCATGTTGTACGACGGCCGGAACGACGAGCGCAGAGGGTACGTGCGGGTGCTCGCGAGGCCCGCGACCTGCCGCGGGTCGAGACCGGCCTGCCAGAGGACGACGGCGTGGCCCTCGACGTCGATGCTCCGCCGGCCCGCCCGCCCGGTGAGCTGGGTGTACTCCCCCGGCGTGACGTCGGCGTGCGTCTCGCCGTCCCACTTCGACAGCGAGGTGAGGACGACGGAGCGCGCCGGCATGTTCACGCCCAGCGCGAGCGTCTCGGTGGCGAACACGACCCGCACGAGGCCGCGGACAAACAGCTCCTCGACTGCTTCCTTGAACGCGGGCAACAGGCCCGCGTGGTGCGCGGCGACGCCCCGCTCGAGTGCGTCGAGCCAGCCGGCGTAGCCGAGCACGCGCAGGTCGTCATCCGACAGCGCGGCCGTGTGCCGTTCCGCGACCTCGCGGATGGTCGCCCGCTGCGTGTCGGGAACGAGGCGCAGACCGGACGCCACGCATCGCTCGACCGACTGGTCGCAGCCCGCACGGCTGAACACGAACACGATCGCGGGCAGCAGCCCTTCGCCGTCCAGGCGGTGCACGGCGTCGACGCGGTCCGGGGGCCGGGCGCGCGAGCGCGGGCGCTGCGAGAAGCCGCCCTTGCCGCGATCGCGGTGGTCGCGCCAGCGCTCGACCTTCACGTCCTCGCGCGCGATCTCGAGCAGCTGGGGGTTGACCGTGAGGCCGTCGTCGGACATGAGGTCGTAGAGGCGGTTGCCCGCCATCACGTGCTGGAACAGCGGGACCGGCCGATGCTCCTCGAGCACGACGCGCGTGTGCCCGCGGACGGTCACCAGCCAGTCGGCGAACTCCTCCGCGTTGCTCACCGTCGCCGACAGCGACACCAGCCGCACGGAGGCGGGCAGGTGGATGATCACTTCTTCCCACACGGCGCCACGGAAGCGGTCGGCGAGGTAGTGCACCTCGTCCATGACGACGTAGCCGAGGCCGGTGAGGCTGTGCGAGCCGGCGTAGAGCATGTTGCGCAGCACCTCGGTCGTCATCACGACGATGGGCGCCTCCCCGTTGATGCTCGTGTCACCGGTGAGGAGCCCGACGCGGTGCGCGCCGTAGCGGGCCGACAGGTCGGCGTGCTTCTGGTTGGACAGCGCCTTGATCGGCGTCGTGTAGAAGCACTTCTTGCCCTGCGCGAGCGCGAGGTGGACCGCGAACTCGCCGACGACCGTCTTGCCGGCGCCGGTGGGCGCGCACACCAGCACGCCGTCGCCCGCGGCCAGCGCCGCGCAGCCGTCCAGCTGGAAGCGGTCGAGCCCGAAGGGGTAGCCGGCCGCGAACTCGGCCGTCACCGGATCCGTGACGTCCGCGGCCATGCCTGGAGCGTAAGCAGACCGGACCGCGTTGATGCCCTACGACAGCAGCTGGATCGCGCCGCGGACGCACTCGCTCGTGATCGGCAGCGGGCCCAGGCGCTCGCCGTCGGCGTAGCTGACCTCGCCGGGCGCCTCCAGGCGCACCACCCGGGCGCGGTGCTGCTGGACGGCCGGGTGGCGGACGTGGGTGCCCTTGTAGACGGTCGGGAACATGCGGGCCAGCGTGAACCGGCTGACCGCCCCGATGACGACCACGTCCAGCAGCCCGTCGTCGGCCACCGCGGTCGGCACGATCTGCATGCCGCCGCCGTAGGCCGCGCCGTTGCCGACGGTCACGAAGCAGGCGTCGGTCTGCAGCTCCTCACCGTCGAGCGTGATGCGGAACGGGATGGGCTTGAGGCCCTTGAGCTCGAGCAGGGTCGCCAGGTCGTACCGCCGCGGGCCCTTCGGCCAGTGCAGGGCGTTGCCGCGCTCCTGCACCCGCGAGTCGAAGCCCGCGCCGAGCACGTTGACCCACCAACCCCCCTCCCACCGGACCGCGTCGACCGGGCGGGTGCGCCCGGCCGCGATCACGTCCGCGGCGGCGACGGCGTCGAACGGCAGGCCGAGGTGGCGGGCCCAGTCGTTGCCGCTGCCCGCGGGGATGATGCCGAGGGGGGTGTCGGTGCCCGCGATCGCCTGCGCGACGAGGTGCACCATGCCGTCGCCACCCACCGCCACGACGGCGTCGACGCCGTCGGCGACCGCCTTGCGGGCGATGTCGGTGGCATCGGCGGCGTCGCGGCCGGTGACCACGCGGACACCGATGTTGTGCTCACCCAGGCGCTGGGCCACCGGCCCGACCGCCGTGGCGCCCTTGCCCTTCCCTGACGTCGGGTTCACCACGAGCACGCATTGCTTCACCGATCGCCTCCGGTCATGGCGGAGAAGCGTGCCATGACCTCTGGCGGGGGCGTCGTCACGGGATGTCGTCCTCACGGTTGACGGGCGATGGCGGGGCGACCGGTGAGGGTCCGTCGACCGGGTCGATGCTGGTGTCGAGCGGCGAGGTCTCGTCGTCGGCGAGGTCCGCGTACAGCGACCGCGAGTCGCGGGCGGCAGCCCGGCGGTCGTGCACGCGGCCCACGAGGATCGTCACCTCGTAGAGCAGGCACAGCGGGATCGCGAGCGCGAGCATCGTGAACGGGTCGGGCGTCGGCACCGCCACCGCGGCGAACGCGGTGAGGATGAAGTACACGACGCGCCGCCACGACTTGAGCCGGGCCGTCGAGATGATGCCGGTGATGTTGAGGATCGACATCGCGAGCGGGAACTCGAAGCCGAGCCCGAAGACGACGACGAGCGACAGCGCGAAGCTGACGTACTTGTTGACGTCGAGCAGCGTCACGATGTGGCTGCCGCCGACGCCGAGCAGCAGCTCCAGTGCCTTGCCGAGCAGGAAGTACGCGAGCACCCCGCCGGTGACGAACAGGCCCGTGGAGATCGTGACGAAGATGTAGGTCCACTTCTTCTCTCGCCGGTGCAGACCCGGCGCGATGAACGCCCACAGCTGGTACACCCAGATCGGCGCCGAGACGATCAGCCCGCCGAACAACGCGACCTTGAGCCGGAACCCGAACTGGTCCGTCGGACCGCTGGCGACGAACGTGCAGGAGTCGTGCACCGCCGTGGTGGCGCCGCTGAGCACCGGCCGGTACTTCTGCGGGACCTCGCAGTACGGCCGCCGGATGATGTGGAACACCTGGTCGTAGGCGACGAGCGCGATGACGGTCGTCGCGACGACGATCGCGAGGCTCGCCTTGGTGAGGCGCGAGCGCAGCTCGATGAGGTGCTCGACGAGCGACATCCGCGCGTCGTCGACGGTGCGGGCGCGGCGCTTGGCCCCGGGCAGCCGGACACCGGGCAGGCGCGGACGCCGGGTCCCCGTGTCGGCGCTCATCGATGGGCGTCAGGACCGGACCGGCCGGCGGCCGGTGCGGCTGACGTCAGGCCTGGTCCGTGGACGGCTGCTTGGCCGTGCTCTCCGCGGCGTTCGGGGAGGGCTTCGCCGCGGTGTCGTCGCTGTCGGAGTCGTCGCCCCGAAGGCCCTTGGTCTCGGCCTTGAGGATGCGCATGGAGCGGCCCACGGAGCGGGCGGCGTCGGGCAGCTTCTTGTAGCCGAACAGCGCGATGAACACGATGACCAGAACGATGATGTGCCACGGCTCAAGACGCGCGAACATGGCTACCTTCCTCGGCCGACGGGCGGGCGCCGCCGTACCTGCATCGTACGTCCGGCACCCCGCGCCGGTTCGCGACGCGACCGAACGGTGTCGGCACGGTCACCCGGCTCGTCACCCGGCCCGACGGCGCTGGTGACGGCGCTCAGCTCCTCCGCGGCGGCCGCGGCGTGCTCGCCGAGCTGACCGAGCGCCCCGGTGAGGGTCTTCACGCTGCGCCACACCCCGAGGCCCGCCGTGAGCACGAGGATGACGACCAGGCCGACGGCCACCACCCAGGCGAAGAGGACCCAGAGCACGCGTCCACGTTAGGGGCGTGCGGACGATCAGGCGCGGGGGGCGGCCTGAGGGGCGGCGGCGAGGGCGGCGAGGTCGTCCGCGCCGGCGAGCGCCATCGCGAAGTCGAGCAGGTCGTCGTAGGACAGCGCGGAGCCGGTGTGCGGCTCGAGCGCCTCGGCGGGCAGGTCCCACACCGTGGCCTTGACGCCGCCGCTCATGAGCAGCGAGATCACGTGCGCGTCGGCTGGCTTGCGGACCTCGTCCACGCAGCCGGGGCAGTCGAACGCGTAGTAGCTGAGGGGGGCGTGGCTGCACACCATGAGGCGCACATCCGCGTGCGTGAGCTCTACCTCACCACACGTGGGGCAGGTCGCCTTGATAGTGGTCATGAATGCGGCCCTCCTCCTGCGATGACGCGGCGCTCCCGCGTCATGTGGAGGGTTCGGCCTGCTCATGACAAACCTTGATACGGGACCGGGATGGTCGTGGGCATGGTCCGTTCTGACCGTTTCGGGCTAGGCCCGCGGGCTAACCGGCGCGGGGGTTCAGTAACCGGGCCCGATCAGCGCGAGTAGGCGGCGAGGGCCTGGGAGGCCGCTTCCTGGACGGATGCCGCGAGAACGTCCGGCTCGATGACGGTGGCCGCCCCGGACAGGCGGAGGACCAGGCGGCGGGCGAAGTCGACGTCGCGGCTGCGGAGCACGACCCGCAGGGACCCGTCGGGCCTCTCGATGACCTCCTCGACCGGGTAGTACTCGGTCGCCCAGCGCGCCGCCGGCACGAGGTCGAGCACGATCCGGAGGTCGCCGTCGGACGGCTCGAACACGCCGTCACGGGTCTGGAGGACGTCCGCCTCGGCCGGCGGGTCGGAGGCGATGTCGAGCTCGACGGCCTGCTCGATGCGGTCGACGCGGAAGCTGCGGGGGGCACCGGCCCGGTAGCACCAGCCCTCGAGGTAGAAGTTGCCCTCGCGCACGAACGTCCGCAGCCCGTCGACGTCGCGCTCGGTGACCTCGTCGCGGGCGTCGTTGCGGTAGGCGAGGTGCAGGCGGCGGCCGTTCTGGATGGCGCCCTGGACCGTCGCGAGCACGGAGGGGTCGCGGACCCGGGCCCCGAGGTCGACGCTCACCGGGGCGCCCTCGACCTCGCCGATGGCGTCCCGGAGCTTCTTGAGGGCGCGCTCGAGGGCGTCGTTGCGCTCCATGCCGGGCACGTCGGCGATGGCCTCGGCGGCCACCTGCAGCGCGATCGCCTCGCTGCCGGTGAGGGTCAGCGGCCGGTCGAGGCCCTGGGCGTCGACGATCGTGATCGTGTCACCGTCCGGGCCGGGGACGATGTCGAGATCGATCAGCTCGAGGAAGCCGCGCGGCGGCAGGCCGCACATGAGCAGCATGTCGAGGTCGGCGCGCAGCTGGTCCTCGCTGACCCCGAAGTGCGAGGCCGCCTCGGACAGCAGGACGCCGGGCCGGGCCGACAGCCAGGGCACGAGGTCGAGCAGCCGGGACAGGCGGGCGTCGGGGCCGGCGGTCACGAGGCCGCCCCGGTCGAACCCGGTCCGTGCGCGGGCTCGCGGCGCCCGAGGATCTGCTCGAGCCGCGCGACGACGGCGTCACGGACCTCGGGCGGGTCGAGCACGACGACGTCGGGCCCGAAGGTCACGAGCCACTCGGCCAGCCCGTCGGCGCTGGCGTACGCGATCGTGACCTCGTCCCCGTCGGTCGCCACCGCGGCGCGGCGCACCGCGTTCGCCTTCCCCGGCGCCAGCCGCAGGCACGCGGTGAGGTTGCGCTCGACCGGGACGTCGTAGCGGGTGAGGTTGGCGCGCAGGTCGATGCCTTCCGGCCGCTTGAAGGCGCCGGGCTTGCCCAGCAGCTCGACGTCGCCGACCATCCGGGACAGGCGGAACGTTCGCTGCGCGTCGCGGTCGCGGTCGTGCCCGACCAGGTACCAGCGTCCCCGCCAGCTCACCAGGCCCCAGGGCTCCACGGTGCGCACGGCGGGCGTGGCGTCGCGCTCCGACCGGTAGCCGAAGCGGACCGCGCGGGCGGCCGAGGTCGCGGCGTACAGCGTGTCGAACAGCGGCCCGCTGCCCGCCAGGCGCGGCTCGAAGGCCACGCCCGCGCCCGGGTCGAGGTCGATGCCCGCGGCCTCGAGCTTGCGCAGGGCCGCCCCCGCCGGCGCGGCGAGCGAGGCGGACGACCACAGGCGCGCGGCCAGCGCGAGCGCCGCCGCCTCGTCGGCCGAGAGGTCGATGTCCGGGAGCTGGTACTGCTTCGGCAGGATCCGGTAGCCGACCTCGTCGTCGTGACCGTCCGTGCCCTCGGTGACGAGCGGCACGCCCTGCTCGCGCAGCGCCTCCTTGTCGCGCTCGAACATGCGGCGGAACGCCTCGTCCTGCGGGTCCTCGACCTCGTAGACGGTGGTGGCGAGCTGCCCGACCGTCACCGGGCGGCGCGCGTTCATCAGCGTCACGGTCAGGTTGACCAGGCGCTCCATGCGGGCCACCGGCATGCTTCCACCCTAGCCACGGCGGCTTGTCGAACCGACCCTCCGATCCGCGCTCACATGGAGGCGATCAGGCGGTCCACGCGGTCGTCGTGGGCGCGGAACGGGTCCTTGCACAAGACCGTGCGCTGGGCCTGGTCGTTGAGCTTCAGGTGCACCCAGTCGACCGTGAAGTCGCGGCGCTTCTCCTGCGCCCGCCGGATGAACTCCCCGCGAAGGCGGGCCCGCGTGGTCTGCGGCGGCACGCTCTTCGCCTCGAAGGTCGCGAGGTCGGTGGTGACGCGCTCGACGAGGCCGGCCTTCTCGAGCTTGTAGTAGAGGCCGCGGTTGCGGTTGACGTCGTGGTAGGCGAGGTCGAGCTGCGCGACGCGCGGCGACGCGAGCCCGAGGTTGTTCTTCGCGCGGTAGCGCTCGATGAGGGTGTGCTTCGTGACCCAGTCGACCTCGCGCGCCACCTTGTCGAGGTCGCCGGAGTCGACCGCATCGATCGTGCGGCCCCAGAGCTCGAGCACGCGCTTCGTCGTGGGGTCTCCCCCGCGACGGTCGACGAAGTCGCTGGCCTTCTCGAAGTACTCGCGCTGGATCTCCAGCGCGCTCGCCTCGCGGCCGTTGGCCAGCTTCACCTTGCGACGGCAGGTCATGTCGTGGCTGACCTCACGGATGGCCCGGATGGGGTTCTCCAGCGTGAGGTCCCGCATGACCACGCCTGCCTCGATCATGCGCAGCACGATGTCGGTGGCGCCGACCTTCAGCAGCGCGGTGACCTCACTCATGTTCGAGTCGCCGACGATGACGTGCAGGCGGCGGAACCGCTCGGCGTCGGCGTGCGGCTCGTCGCGGGTGTTGATGATCGGGCGGCTGCGCGTGGTGGCCGACGACACCGACTCCCAGATGTGCTCGGCCCGCTGGCTGATGCAGAACACCGCACCCCGCGGCGTCTGCAGGACCTTGCCGGCGCCGCACAGCATCTGCCGGGTCACCAGGAACGGCACCAGGATGTCGGCGAGGCGGCTGAACTCGCCGTGCCGGCCGACCAGGTAGTTCTCGTGGCAGCCGTAGGAGTTGCCCGCCGAGTCGGTGTTGTTCTTGAACAGGTAGATGTCGCCGGCGATGCCTTCCTCGCGCAGCCGGCGCTCGGCGTCCATGAGCAGGCCCTCGAGCGTCCGCTCCCCCGCCTTGTCGTGCGTGACGAGGTCGACCACGTTGTCGCACTCAGGCGTCGCGTACTCGGGGTGGCTGCCGACGTCGAGGTAGAGGCGGGCGCCGTTCTTCAGGAAGACGTTGCTGCTGCGACCCCACGACACGACCCGGCGGAACAGGTAGCGGGCCACCTCGTCCGGCGACAGGCGCCGCTGACCGCGGAAGGTGCACGTGACCCCGTACTCGGTCTCGATGCCGAAGATCCGCCGGTCCACGACGTTGACGATAGGCCTCGCGAACCCCTCCGGACCGGATGCGTCACCCGGGCGTGGCAGGTTCTTGTCCCATGAGCGCCCCTCTGACCGAGATGACCCCTGCCGCAGACGCCCGCGGAGGTGTCGTCGTCATCCAGGAGGCGTTCGGCATCACCGACTACATCAAGGGCGTGCTGCGCGACCTGGCCGCGGCCGGCTGGCACGCCGTGGCGCCGCACATGTTCCACCGGTCCGGAGACCCGGTCTTCGACTACGCGGACTACGAGAAGATCGGCCCGGTCTTTGCCGAGCTGACCGCCGAGGGCATCGCCGCGGACGTCGACGACGCGTTCGCGGCCCTGGCGGCCGCGGGGTTCGCACCCGCGCAGACCGCGATCATCGGCTTCTGCATGGGCGGCAACGTCGCGACCATCACCGCGACGCGGAAGGTCGTGGGCGCGGCGGTCTCCTTCTACGGCGGCGGCGTCGGCACCGGCCGGTTCGGGCACCCGCCGCTGATCGAGGCGGCACCGTCGCTCAAGACCCCGTGGCTCGGGCTGTACGGCGAGACCGACCACTCGATCCCGGTCGAGGAGGCCGATCAGCTGAGGGCGGCCGCGGCGAGCTCCGGCGTGGACACCGAGCTCGTGCTCTACCCCGGCGCCGGGCACGGCTTCCACTGCCACGACCGCAAGGACTTCAACGCCGACGCGGCCGCCGATGCGTGGGGCCGGATGCTCCGCTGGCTCGACCGCCACGTCGCGGCGCCGAGCTGATCGTCAGGCCGGCTCAGCGGAGTCGGGCGGCGTCGTGTCGGCGCTGCCACCGGCCCGCTCGACGAGCGCGCCGAGCTCCGGTCCGACGATGCGCCGGAACGTGCGGCGCGGGCGCGTGCGCTCCATGACCGCCACCTCGAGCGTGCCGGCCGACAGCGGGGAGGGCGCCTCACCGGTCGCGGGTGCGGGCGCGCCCGCAGCGAGGCCCCTCAGCGCGATCTCCGCTGCTTCCTCGAGCGGCAGGCCGCTGCGGTAGTGCTCGCGCACGAAGGTCGTGATCGCCTCGGACTGCCCGCCCATCGCGACGAACTGGTGCTCGTCGGTGACCGAGCCGTCGTAGAAGAGCCGGTACATCTGATCGGTCTCGTCGTCGTCCCCGAGCTCGGCGACGACGACCTCGACCTCGAACGGCTTGTTCGACTCGATGAAGATCGACCCGAGCGTCTGCGCGAACGCGTTCGCGAGGCCGCGGCCCGACACGTCGCGCCGGTCGTAGGAGTAGCCGCGCGTGTCGGCGTAGCGCACGCCGGCGACGCGCAGCGACTCGAACTCCGGGTACCGGCCGACCGCGGCGAACGCGATGCGGTCGTAGATCTCGCTGATCTTGTGCAGCGTGCGCGAAGGGTTCTCCGCGACGAACAGGATGCCGTCGGCGTAGGTGACGACGACGACGCTGCGGCCGCGAGCGATGCCCTTGCGCGCGTACTCGCTGCGGTCCCGGACGAGCTGTTCGGGGCTCGTGTAGAAGGGGCTCGTCATGGCCGCGGCTCCGTGCGCTCAGCGATGATGGTCTGGGTGATGGCCGCGATCTCGTCGTCGGGTGCCCGCCGGTAGCCCGCGGACGTGATGACGCCGACCACGGGGAAGATGCCGCGCGTGAGGTCGGGCCCGCCGGTCGCGGAGTCGTCGTCGGCTGCGTCGTACAACGACTCGACGACGACGCGGACGGCGGATGCCTCGTCGAGGTCGTCGCGCCAGAGCTTCTTGAGCGCGCCCTTCGCGTAGACGCTGCCCGAGCCGGTCGACGTGTACTTGCGCTCCTCGTAGCAGCCGCCGGTGACGTCGTAGCTGAACATGCGGCCTTCGCCGGTCTCGAGGTCGAACCCGGCGAACAGCGGCACGACCGCCAGGCCCTGCATCGCGAGGCCGAGGTTGCCCCGCAGCATCGTGGACAGCCGGTTCGCCTTGCCGGGCAGCGAGAGCTGGGCCCCTTCGATCTTCTCGTAGTGCTCGAGCTCGACCTGGAACAGCCGCACCATCTCGATCGCGACGCCCGCGGTGCCGGCGATCCCGACCGCGGAGAAGTCGTCGGCCGGGAAGACCTTCTCCATGTCGCGGTTGGCGATGACGTTGCCCATGGTGGCGCGGCGGTCGCCGGCGATGACCACGCCTCCCGGGAAGGTCAGCGTGACGATCGTCGTGCCGTGCGGGATCTCACCCATGACGTCGGAGGGCACGGTCAGCGCTCCCCTCGCGGTCGGCAGCAGGTCGGGGCGGGCCGCGGCGAGGAAGTCGACGAAGCTCGACCCGCCCAGGGAGAAGTAGCTCGCGGGCAGGGCTGCCTTGTTCGCAGCAGAGTCGCCGTCGGTCACCCCCCGATCCCATCACGTCCCGGTCGGGTGCCGCGCGCAGACGGGCCGCCGGCGGTCAGGACCACGCGGGTGTCCGGTCCCGCAGGACGGCGCGGGATCCCTTCGGCTCGGGTCGGGGGCACTCGAGCTGGAGCACCGAGACGATGCCGTCGCCGGCGCGGATCAGGTACGCCGCGAGCGACTGCAGCGTCGCGAGGTCGTCGCCGACGTTGCCGAGCGCGACGTTGCAGGTGAAGCAGAGGACCCCGCGGACCTCGCCCGTCTCGTGGTCGTGGTCGACGTGCTTCGGCTCCTTCACCTTGCACGCCGCACACTTCCCGCCCTGCGCCTCGACCATCGCATCGACCTCGCCGGCCTCAAGCCCGTAGCGGCGCCGCAGGTGGTAGTTACGCGCCCCGCCGTTCGCCTTGACGGACGCCTTGCCCCGACGGTTGTGGCAGGGCTTGCAATAGGAGGTGCGCCCGTCCTTAGCGCGCTTGTTCCGCGCGAACTGGTCGATCGGCTTGACCTGAGCGCAGTCCATGCAGGCCTTCGCGACCAACGCTCCGCTCTCGTCGAACACCCGCGCAGCGGGTGGACGGTACTGCTTCTTCTCAGGTAGGCGCTGGCCGCGCGTCCGGTGGTAGCTCTCGCGGGCACGTTCGCGTCGACAGTCGTAGCACTGACTGTCGAAGCCATCGCTCAGCCGCGGATTCGGCGGGAACGACTGCAGTGGCTGTGCCACACCACATCGAGAACACGTCTTGGTTGACACGTCCCTCCCCTTCATCTCCCACGACGAAGGTAGAGAGGGGGTCCGACACATTCGCTCGTGCGGCAGCTCAGGAGGTTCGTGAGATCACATTCCATTCACTACGAATGTTATTCACTGACCCCCCTTCTGCACGTATCCCTTTACAAACTCCTCTGCGTTGCTTTCTAGGACCTCGTCGATCTCGTCCAGCAGGTCGTCGACGTCGTCGGCGAGCTTGTCGTGGCGCTCCTTGACGTCGGCGAGCGCGGCGTCCTGCTCGTCCGAGGTGACCTCGTCGACCTCTTCGGCACGCTTGTTCGCGCGGCCCTGGCCGCCCTTCTCACGCTCAGCCATGTCCAGCCACCAGCTCCCTGGGCTCGGGCCGGCGAGATTGCCGACGTCCTGCCTCGAACCTATACATCGGCACGCCGGATGCCCGGTAGTAGGTGCTCAGGCGCCGGACAGGCCCTGGACCAGCTCGGTGGGCGTGCGGCAGCGGTCGAGCAGGCCGCTGACGTGCACCTTCGTGCCGCGCTGGGGGTCCAGCGTGGGCACGCGCTGCAGGCTCTCGCGGCCGACGTCCAAGATCACCGAGTCCCACGAGGCGGCGACGACGGCGTCGCCGTACTGCTGGACGCAGCGGCCGCGGAAGTAGGCGCGGGTGTCCTCGGGCGGGGTGCTCATCGCGGTGCTGACCTCGTCCTCGGTGACGAGGCGCTCCATGGAGCCGCGGGCGACGAGGCGGTTGTAGAGGCCCTTGTCCTCCCGCACGTCGCTGTACTGGAGGTCGACGAGCTGCAGGCGGGGCGAGTCCCAGTCGAGGCCGTCGCGCGTGCGGTAGCCCTCGAGCAGGCCGAGCTTCGCGACCCAGTCGAGCTCCTTGGAGCACTGGAACGGATCGCTCTCGAGGCGGGTGAGGACGGACTCCCAGCGGGTGAGGACCTCGCGGGTCTCGTCGTCGGCATCGGTGCCGAGGCGGTCGTCGACGTACTTGCGTGCCTGGTCGAGGTACTCCATCTGCAGCTGCACCGCGGTCATCGTGCGGCCGTCGCGCAACGTGAGCAGGTGGTTCAGCGACGAGTCGTGCGAGACCGCGCGGAGTGCCGCGACCGGGTTCTCGACGCCGAGGTCGATGCCGTTGTCGACGAACCAGCCCTGCTCGATGAGCGTGAGCACGAGCGAGGTCGTGCCGACCTTGAGGAACGTCGAGACCTCGGAGAGGTTCGCGTCGCCGATGATGACGTGCAGGCGTCGCCACTTCTCCGGGTCGGCGTGGGGCTCGTCGCGCGTGTTGATGATCGGTCGCTTCAACGTGGTCTCGAGACCGACCTCGACCTCGAAGAAGTCCGCGCGCTGCGAGAGCTGGAAGCCGTGGCCGCGGCCGTCCTGGCCGAGGCCCACACGGCCGGCGCCGCAGACCACCTGACGCGAGACGAAGAACGGCGTGAGGTGCCGCACGATGTCGGCGAACGCGACGGCGCGCGGCATGAGGTAGTTCTCGTGCGTGCCGTAGGACGCACCCTTGTTGTCGGTGTTGTTCTTGTACAGCTGCACGTTGGTGCCGGGCGGCACGGCGGCGGCGCGACGCGCGGCCTCCGCCATGACCCGCTCCCCCGCCTTGTCCCAGCGGACAAGCGCGCGCGGCGTGGTGCACTCGGGCGTCGAGTACTCGGGGTGGGCGTGGTCGACGTAGAAGCGGGCGCCGTTGGTGAGGATGACGTTGGCGAGGCCGAGGTCCTCGTCGGCCGCGGGCGCGTCGGGCGAGCCGCGCACGATGTCGAGGTCGAACCCGCGCGCATCGCGCAGCGGGGTCTCCTCCTCGAAGTCCCAGCGCGCCTTGCGGCCGGTGGACGCGCCCGAACCGGGGACGTTGGCCGCGGCGTAGGCGTTCACGACCAGCGAGCTGGTGACCATGGCGTTGGCACCCGGCTGGCCGGGCACGGAGATCCCGTACTCGGTCTCGGTCCCCATCACACGGGACACAGCGCTGCCGGCCACGGTTCCAGGCTAGGGCTTGCGCGGCCGAGCGCCCCTCAGGTGGGCTCCCGGCCGCAGCGGGCGAGCAGGACGGCCTGCGGATCCGTGCTCTTGGCGGTTGCCGGCGCCTCGAAGAACCCGCCGAGGTTGCCCATGTCGTCCATGCGCGCGAGCGCGAAGGCGCACAGGTCGGGGTCGATCCCCGGGTCGAGGCCGGCGCCGACCCGCATGTCCCACGAGTGGGCGACGCACTCGAGCACGCGCAGGTTGAGCAGCTGCGTGCCCGTGCGAGGACCGGTCGGGTGCTGCACGGAGGCCGACAGGTCGGCCGTGCGCGCCACCGCCATGAGGGCCGCCGACTTCTCCGCGTCGGACGCGGCGGGGTCGTCGCCCAGCTGGTCGTCGGTGCGCGTCGGTACGAGCGCCTCCTCGCCGAAGCCCTCGAGGAGCAGGCGGTACCGGACCGCTCCCCCGACGACGTGGTGCGCGACGTCCCGCACCGTCCACCCCTCGCAGGGCGAGGCGTTGGTCCACCCGGACGGGAGCGCGTCGACGATCGTGCTGTGCAGCAGCGTGTGCCCCGCGTCGAGCGCCTCGAAGAGCTCCACGAGCTGGAGGGGTCAGACGTCCTGGGCGACGACGGTGCGCGGGACCTCTTCGACGAGCACGCCGTCGACGAGCACGGAGACGCGGGTCGCGGTCTGCGGGACGGGCGGGGTGAACAGCACGGTCAGCGTGGCGCGCTGCCCGCCGGTCTTGTGCGTCTCCACCCGCGCGTACGTCGTGCCCACGTCGTCGCGCAGGGTGATGGTCGGCTGCGGGAGCTCGGGCCGCTCGCGGCCACCGTCATCGACCGCGGCGATGAACGCAGCGAGCTCGTCCTCGCGGTAGCGGTAGGTGACGACGACCTCGACGTGGTCGCCGTACACGACGAGCCCGCGCACGGTGAGGAAGCGGTCTCGCCAGCGTCGGCGGCGGGCGACGAGGTGCTCCTCGAGCACCTCGGCCATCCGCGGGAACCGGTGCGGGGTCCGGGCGGCGCGTGCGGCAGCAGGCATGCGAGCAGCGGCCTACAGGTACTGACCGGTGTTCGCGACGGTGTCGATGCTGCGCCCCGCCTCGGCACCCTGCTTGCCCGTGATGAGCGTGCGGATGTAGACGATCCGCTCGCCCTTCTTGCCCGAGATGCGAGCCCAGTCGTCTGGGTTCGTCGTGTTGGGCAGGTCCTCGTTCTCCTTGAACTCGTCGACGCAGGCCGCCATGAGGTGCTGCATGCGCAGACCCCGCGAACCGGTCTCGATGAGCTCCTTCACCGCCATCTTCTTGGCCCGCGCCACGATGTTCTCGATCATCGCGCCGGAGTTGAAGTCCTTGAAGTACAAGACCTCCTTGTCCCCGTTGGCGTAGGTGACCTCGAGGAAGCGGTTGTCCTCGGACTCGGTGTACATCCGCTCGACGGTGCGCTGGATCATCGCCTGGCACGTCGCCTCGCGGTTGTTGCCGTGCTCGGCGAGGTCGTCGGCGTGGAGCGGCAGGTCGGGGGTGATGTACTTCGCGAAGATGTCGCGGGCCGCCTCGGCGTCGGGGCGCTCGACCTTGATCTTCACGTCGAGCCGGCCGGGACGCAGGATGGCGGGGTCGATCATGTCCTCGCGGTTCGAGGCGCCGATGACGATGACGTTCTCGAGCTTCTCGACGCCGTCGATCTCCGCGAGCAGCTGCGGGACGATCGTGTTCTCGACGTCGGAGGAGACACCCGAGCCGCGCGTGCGGAAGATCGAGTCCATCTCGTCGAAGAAGACGATGACCGGCGTGCCTTCGCTCGCCTTCTCACGGGCGCGCTGGAAGATCAGCCGGATCTGCCGCTCGGTCTCGCCGACGAACTTGTTGAGCAGCTCGGGGCCCTTGATGTTGAGGAAGTACGAACGGCCCTCGCCCTTGCCGGTCGCCGCCTTCACCTTCTTGGCGAGCGAGTTGGCGACGGCCTTCGCGATCAGCGTCTTGCCGCAGCCGGGCGGGCCGTAGAGCAGCACGCCCTTCGGCGGCTTGAGCTTGTGCTCCTCGAACAGGTCCTTGTAGAGGAACGGCAGCTCGACCGCGTCCTGGATCGACTCGATCTGGCCCTGCAGGCCACCGATCTGCTCGTAGGAGATGTCGGGCACCTCCTCGAGGACGAGCTCCTCGACCTCGCTCTTCGGGATGCGCTCGTAGGCCCACCCGCTGCGCGTCTCGACGAGCAGCGAGTCTCCGGCGCGGATCCCGCTGTCGCGCAGAGGCTCTGCGAGTGATACGACCCGCTCGTCATCGGTGTGCGTGATGACCAGCGCCCGATCGCCGCCCTCGAGGATCTCCTTGAGCAGCATGACCTCACCGAGCCGCTCGAACTCTCGCGCGGCGACGATGTTCAGCGCCTCGTTGAGCATGACCTCTTGACCGCGCTGCAGCTCGTCGGCCTCGACCGTCGGCGACACGGTGACGCGCAGCTTGCGCCCACCGGTGAACACGTCGACGGTGCCGTCGTCGTGGCCCTCGAGGAACACGCCGTAGCCGCTCGGCGGCTGGGCGAGCCGGTCGACCTCTTCCTTCAACGTGACGATCTGGTCTCGCGCCTCGCGCAGCGTGGCGACGAGCCGGTCGTTCTGCGTGGTCGCCGTCGACAGCTCGGCCTGGATCTGGTGCAGGCGCTCCTCGAGCCGGCGCACCTCACGCGGCGATTCGGCGAGCCGCCGGCGCAGCAACGCCACCTCGTCGGACAGGAAGGCGACCTGCGCCGCCAGGTCCTGCTCGTTGCCGTCACGGGCACCATCTCGAGCACGGTCGCCGTCGCGCGCGCCCGATCCCTCGCGTCCCGCCACGTCCGTCACCTCCCGGACACCAGGCTCTGTGACGTCCTCGTCTATGACGTCGACTCCCGCAGGTGTCCCCTTGAACCGACCCTATCCCCGGGTTGCGCTCCCGTGCCGGAGGCTCGCGCGGGACATGCATCACGGGGGCGCCTACCGTTGAGGACATGCCGGGCGAAGCGGCCGCCGCAGACATGCAGGCGCCCGAGGTCTACATCGACCAGGACGCCTGCACCGGTGACGGTCTGTGCGCCGAGGAGGCGCCGGACGTCTTCGAGCTCGACATCGACGGCCTCGCCTACGTGAAGGGCGACGACGGCGAGCTCCTCACCGCGCCGGGCGCGGCCGTCCCCGTGCCGGCCAAGCTGCTGCTCGACGTGGTCGAGTCGGCCAAGCGCTGCCCGGGCGAGTGCATCTACGTGCGCGAGTCAGCCGCCTCTTAGGAAGCCGCGCCGGGCGCGGGGGGCTCGGGCGCCGGGTCGGTGCCCTTGTCGAGGTCCCGCTCCGGTTGCGGGGTGCCGACCGGGCGGCGCGCCCGGCGTGGGGGCACGACGCCGTCGGCGAGCCTCCGCGCGGTGACGAGGAAGCCGGTGTGGCCGATCATGCGGTGCTCGGGCCGCACGGCGAGGTCGAGCACGTGCCACCCCCGGACGAAGGACTCCCACGCCGCCGGCTCGGCGAACCCCCCGTGGGCGCGGAGCGCCTCGACGATGCGGGACAGCTGGGTCGTGGTGGCGACGTAGCAGCAGATGACGCCGCCGGGCACGAGCGCGCGGGCGACCGTCTCGACGCACTCCCAGGGCGCGAGCATGTCGAGCACGGCGCGGTCGATCTCGGTCTCGGTGGCGTCGAAGAGGTCACCGACGCTGAGGCGCCACGCGGGGTGCGGTCCGCCGAACCATGCTTCGACGTTCTTGCGGGCGATCGCGGCGAAGTCCTCGCGGCGCTCGTAGGACGCGACGAGCCCGTCCTCCCCCACCGCCCGCAGCAACGAGCACGACAGCGCACCGGACCCGGCGCCCGCCTCGAGCACGCGCGCGCCCGGGAACACGTCGGCGAACGCGACGATCTGCGCCGCGTCCTTCGGGTACACGACGGTGGCCCCGCGCGGCATCGAGAGGACGTAGTCCGTGAGCAAGGGACGCAGCGCGAGGTAGTCCGACCCGCCCGTGCTGGTGACCACGACGCCTTCCGGCCCGCCGATGAGGTCGTCATGGCGGATGGCGCCCTTGCTGGTGTGGAACTCCTTGCCGTCCTCGAGCGTGATCGTGTGCATCCGGCCCTTGGCGTCGGTGAGCTGGACGCGGTCACCGACCTGCAGCGGGCCGTGCGGCTTCTTCATGGGCGGGGCGCTTCCATGGGATGGGCGCTCAGCGGACCGCGCTCGGCACGACGCGCGAGCGCGGGTCGAGCAGGGCGGCGACATCGACGGTCGACAGGACGCCGACCACCGCACCGGCGGGGTCGACCACGAGGTACTCGCTGGCCGGCGTGGCGCGCAGCGCGTCGAGCACGCTCTCGCCCGTGAGCCCCGCCTCGAGCACCAGGCCGCGAGCGAGGGGGCGGGTGACGGAGGCGAGAGGCACCCAGGGGCGGCGCTGCAGCGGCATCGCGTCGACGGCGCGACCGTTCATGATCCCGGCGGGCCGGCCGTCGCGCTCCGTGGAGACGACCGCGGTGGCACCGGCGGCGGTCGCCCGGCGCAGCGCCTCAGCGAGGGGCAGGTCCGAGGTGGCCAGCACCGCCCGGCGGGCCAGCTGGCCGGCGGACAGCGCGGGGGTGCGCTCGCGCACGCCCGCGCCCTGCAGCGCGGCCGACGACGAGACGGCGATGTAGGCGGCGACGGCGACGCCGGCGAGCCACAGGCCGCCGGGGTCACGCAGGTCGAGCGTCCACGAGGCCGCCACGAGCGCCATGGCCAGCGCGTAGCCCACGAGCGCGGCGACGCGCGTGCCGGTGGCCTCGTGGCCGGTCATGCGCCACACGGCGGCGCGCAGGACCCGGCCACCGTCGAGCGGCAGGCCCGGGATGAGGTTGAACGCCGCGAGCAGGGCGTTGGACCAGGCGAGCCAGGCGAGCAGCGGCGCGGCGAGGTCGTGCGGGCCGCGGAACCCGAGCCAGTCGGCGCCGTCACCGACGCTCAGCAGGTAGCCGGCCGCGCAGCCGGTGGCCACGACGACTGAGGTGAGCGGGCCGGCGAGCGCGACGGCCGCCTCCCGCCGGGGTGAGGAGTCCGCGCTCTCGATCGCGGTCATGCCGCCGAGGAAGCCGAGCCGGATGCCGTCGACCCGCAGGCCGAGGCGACGGGCGAGCACGGCGTGGGCCAGCTCGTGCACGAGGACCGAGACCAGGAGCAGCAGCCCGCCGGCCACGGACAGCGCCGCGACCGCGTTCTCCGAGAGCCCGGCGGCCTCGTGGCCGCTGCCGAGCGTCAGCGTCGCCGCGAAGATGTAGGCGACGACCGAGACGACGGAGATGCGCAGCGGCACGCCGAACGGTCGGCCGAGCGGGAGCCCGCGCTGCGCGAGCAGCGCTCCGCGGGCGGCCGCGGCCTCGCGCGCGGCGACGCGGACCTCTTCGGCGCCGACGGGCGCGACGGGCAGCTCGGGGGGTTCGCCCCAGCTCCGCTCGGTGCCGTCAGTCACGGCTCAATGCTACGGAGCGCCCCTGTGCGGAACCTTTGAGCGGTCAGCCGCCGGCACGGACGTCGGCGTCGTAGCCGACCGGCACGGCCACGGCGACCGCGAGGGCGCCGCTGGGCGTGTCGTAGCCCTCGGCATGCGCGACCTGCAGGCCGAGTCGGACGAGCACGGCGGGCAGGCCGTCGCCGATGCCGCCGGTGTTCGCCCGCGAGACCGCGGTGAGGCGGGCGCCGGGCGCGAGCACGGAGATGGTGGCCGCCACGATGCGCTCGAGCGACTTCGCCTCGGCCGTGGGAGCGACGAGCAGCGCCCGGCTCACCCGGGACCCGTGCAGCGACGGGAGGTCGAGCGCATCGCCGGGCTCGTTGATGGACAGGGTGGCTCCGGGCGGCAAGGGCGCGTCGGCGTCCTGGACGGCGATGACGATGCCGCTCTCACCGGCGGCGGCCGCCGCGCCCGCGCAGAGACCCGCGCCCGGGGTGAGGTCGAGGACGACGTGGCCCCGGCGCACGCCGGCGAGGGCGAGCACCACGGCGGCCAGGTCGCCCGGCACCTTCACGGCGGGCGCACGGGGGACGCGCTCGGTCACGGGCCCCAGCCTGCCTGGTCGGAGCGCTGCACGCGTCCCGAAACGCCGGGCGAGCCGCGCCCGGCCGTGTCGCACCGTCGTCGTAGCGTCTGTCTCGTGCCCGCCGGAGCGGTGGGTGGATGAGGGAGACCCCCATGTCCTTGGATGTCACAGCCGTCGATGTCACAGCCGTCGTAGCGGCTCCCGCCGTCGGCGAGACCGGCGCTGTGCCTTCCTCCGTGCCGTCCCCCGAGCAGACGGTCCCCCGGCCGCCCTCGCGCTCGCTGTCGCCGTCGCGGGCGAGCGACTTCATGTCCTGCCCGCTGCGCTACCGCTTCCGGGTGATCGACCGGCTGCCGGAGGCGCCGAGCGCTGTCGCCACGCGCGGCACGCTCGTGCACGCCGTGCTGGATGAGCTGTTCGGCCTGCCCGCAGGCGAGCGCACGGTCGAGGCGGCCGAGGCGATGCTCGCCCCTGCGTGGGACCAGCTGCTGGCCGACGAGCCGGAGCTCGCCACCCTCTTCCCCGACGGTGTCGGCCTCGAGGAGTGGTTCGCGGGTGCCCGCACGCTGCTGGCGGCGTACTTCGCGCTCGAGGACCCGACCCGCCTGTCCCCCGCCGCCCGCGAGCTGCTCGTCGAGCACGAGCTCGCCTCCGGGCTGGTGCTGCGCGGCATCATCGACCGTCTCGACGAGGCCCCCGGCGACCTGCTCCGCGTCGTCGACTACAAGACCGGCTCCGCTCCGGGCGAGGCGTTCGAGGGCCGCGCCCTGTTCCAGCTGAAGTTCTACGCGCTGGTCCTGTGGCGCACGCGGGGCATCGTCCCTGCCGAGCTCACGCTGCTCTACCTCGGCGGGCGGTCGGACCGGTTGCGCTACAGGCCGGACGCGGCCGAGCTGCAGGCCTTCGAGCGCACGCTGCTCGCGTTGTGGGCCGCCATCGAGCGCGCGCAGACCACGGGCGACTGGCGGGCCCGCCCCAGCGCGCTGTGCAGCTGGTGCGACCACCAGGCGCTCTGCCCGGCGTTCGGCGGCACTCCGCCGCCGCTGCCCGAGGCCGCCCGGCCGGCCGAGCTGCCCGTGGAGCGCGTCGACGTCCTCGGCTGAGCCCGAGCCCGGCAACGTCGAAGGCCCCGACCGTGTGGTCGGGGCCTTCGGCGCTGCGCCGGGCGAGCCGGCGGGTGGAACGGGTCAGACGGTGTGGCGGCGACGGCGGCCCGACACGACGAGCCCACCACCGACGGCGACGAGCGCGACCGCGCCGAGGATCGCCGGGGTGATGTCGGACGCGCCGGTGAAGGGCAGCTGCGGCGTCTTCGCCACCTGGGTCGGCTGGATCACGAGCGGCTTGACCTGGACCTGGCAGCGGCTGGTCTTGCCGCTGACGGTGACGGCGAACGTGCCCGCGCCGTCACCCGGGCCGGTGCCCTCGGTGAGGTTGACGTTGCCGCTCGAGCCGACCTTGCCGGAACCGGTGGACACCGAGACCGGCCCGGCGCCCTTGACGGTGACCGTGGCGCCGGGGAGCGTGTCGAGCACGGCCACCGTGACGGGCTTGCCCGAGGTCGTGGTGCCCGGCGTCACCGTGCAGTGGATCTGGTTCGGGATGTAGGGGTCGACCGCCGCGAAGGCGGCGCCGGGCAGCGCCAGAGCGCCCGCGATGGACAGCCCGAGGGCAGCGCCCGTCGTCGAGACGAGAGCAGTGCGGGTCATGCGCACGAGATTCCCCTTTACCACGAATGGCCTAACGATCCGGAAGAGCCGGATCGACGCAAACTGTAGCGGGAGGAGGGCCAGCAGTGCCCCGAGACGCGCCGATGATCACTGACAAGGGCGTCAGCAGGTAGCAGAATGTGACCGGCGGGACCACCGCGCCGCCGCCCGATCCGCCCGGAGGACCTGTCGTGCCCGAGCTGAAGTACCGGAAGTTCCCGACGTTCGCCTCGGTCGAGGAGGAGCGGCAGCATCGCAAGCAGCGGCTCGCGGCGGCGTTCCGGCTGTTCAGCAAGGCGGGCTTCGAGGAGGGTGTGGCCGGCCACATCACGGCCCGCGACCCCGAGCACACCGACACCTTCTGGGTGAACCCCTTCACGATGCCGTTCAGCCAGATCCGGGCGAGCGACCTCATCCGCGTCGACCACACCGGCGAGGTCGTCGAGGGCGACTGGCCGGTCAACGCCGCCGCGTTCGCGATCCACTCCCAGGTGCACGCCGCCCGCCCGGACGTCGTGGCCGCGGCCCACACCCACTCGGTCTACGGCAAGAGCCTGTCGTCGCTGCGCCGCGGTCTCGACCCCCTGACGCAGGACGCCTGCGCGTTCTACAACGACCACGGGGTCTTCGAGGACTACACGGGAGTCGTGCTCGACCTCGAGGAGGGCAAGCGCATCGCCCACGCGCTGGGCGGCCACAAGGCGGTCGTGCTCTCCAACCACGGGCTGCTCACGGTGGGCACCACGGTCGACAGCGCCGCCTGGTGGTTCATGACCATGGAGCGCTCGTGCCAGGCGCAGCTGCTCGCGATGAGCGCGGGCACGCCGATCCCGATCGATGCCGAGCAAGCGCAGAAGACCCACGACCAGGTGGGCAGCGAGGTCGCCGGCTGGTTCTCGTTCCAGCCGCTCTACGACCGCATCGTCCGCGAGCAGCCCGACCTGCTCGACTGAGAGCTGCTCTCCCGCAGGGAATCAGCTCACGCGAGATCGGTTAGGGGCTCCACCAGGCGCACCGGTGCGGGCGCGGCCGCGGCGGCTGCCGCGGCAGCCCGGCCGGACCGGCGCTGCTGCGCGATCTCCCGCAGCACCGCGCCCACCGTGAGCAGGCAGATGCGGATGTCGAGCCAGAGCGTCCAGTTCTCGATGTAGTAGTTGTCGAACCGGGCGCGCTCCTCGATGGAGGTGTCGCCCCGCAGGCCGTGCACCTGGCTCCAGCCGGTGAGGCCGGCCGGCACGCGGTGCCGCGCGGTGTAGCG
>DASZYF010000174.1:0-26265 GCA_035545535.1 Mycobacteriales bacterium
CGGGCTGGCGAGGTCGGCCAGCGCGAGGATGACCGCGAGGGCGAACACGCCCTCCACGAGCAGCACCCGCTGGAAGACGCCGGGCTGGAGGTGCCGCACCCGGAGGGCGGCCAGGTAGAGCGAGCGCGGCCCGTCCGGCTCGGCGTCGAGGTCAGGGTCGTCCGCGAGCGCGGGCACCTCCGGGCCGATCTCGACGACGGGGAGCGGCGGCGGGACGACCCCCGCCGGGGGCTCCGCGGCGGGCGGCTCCTCCCACTGCTGCTCCCACATCGGCGGGTGGGCGGGCGCTGCGGCGGTCCAGGTGGCGCCGTCGTCGTCGAGCTCGTCGTCGAGGACCACCGGCACGCGGTAGCCGACCGAGCGCAACGGTCGGTGCCCCTCCGCCGGTGGGGCGGCCGGGCGGCGGCGGGACGGGCGCTTCGTGGGGGTGGTCATCGGACGGCCCGGGCGGTGGACCGGGCGTGCGCGATGGCGAGCACGGCCTGCTCGATCGTGTGCCGGTTGCTCGCGCCCTCGCCCTTGAGCATGCGGTCGGCCTCGGCGACTGCTCCGACGGCGGCGGCGACCCCGTCGTCGGTCCAGCCGCGGGCCACGCGCTGGGCCTTCTCGACCTTCCACGGCGGCATGCCGAACCGCTTGGCGAGCGCACCGGACGGGCCGCTCGCCCCGCGGACGAGACCGATGTCGCGCAGGCCCGTCGCCAGCGCGGACAGCATGTAGACCTCGGACTCGCCGTCGTCGAGCGCGTGCCGCAGCAGCGCCAGCGCTCCGGCGACGTCGCCGGCCACCGCGGCGTCGGCGATGGCGAAGCCGCTGGTCTCGGCCCGGCCGCGGTGGTGGGCGGCGACGGTGCGCTCGTCGATGGCGGTGCCGGGCGGGGTGTCGGCGACCAGCTGGGCGACGGCGGCGGCGAGCTCGCGCAGGTCGGTGCCGACGGCCTCGACGAGGGCGCGCACCGCCCCCGCGGTGCTCTCGCGGCCGGCGGCCCGGATCTCGCCCTGGACGAACTCGAGCCGCTCACCGGGCTTGCCGATCGGCGCGATGGTGACGACGCGGGCCTTGGCCGCCTTCATCGCGTCGAGCAGGCGCTTGCCCTTCACGACGCCGGAGTGGGCGATGACGAGCACGACGTCGGGCGCCGGCTCGGCGGCCGTCTGGTCGATGTAGCCCACCAGCGCTTCGCGGACGTCCTCGGCCAGGTCCTGGGCGTCGCGGATGACGACGACCCGGTCGCCGCCGAACATCGAGGGTGTCGCGAGGTCGAGCAGCAGGCCGAGCTCGACGGCGTCGCCCGCGAGCTCGCGCACGTCCGCGTCGGCGTCGCGTGCCCGGGCCGCCGCGACGATGCGGCGCACCTCACGGGCGACGAGCAGCTCCTCCGGGCCGACGACGAGCGTCAGCGGCACCAGGAGCTCGGCGTCGGACATCAGGGCAGCATCGCACGCCGCCCCGACGCTCTCCCGCCGACGCACAGGCCGTTCAGGCACGTCGCCGCCGCCGGGCGACGACGACCGCGCCGGTGACCGCAGCGGTGACAGCGGCGAGGAGCAGGACGCCGGGCGCGCCGCTCGGCCAGCCCAGGGTGGCGCCGGGCACGCGGGCCACCAGGTGCGCGACGCGCACCATCCACCAGCACGCCGGCTCGGCGATCCACGCGGCGCCGTGGGCGAGCGGCAGGCACCACGGTGCCGTGACCGCCGCGATCAGACCGGCGACGGTCGCCCACGCGACCACCGGCACCGCGAGCATGTTCGCGGGCACCGCCATCGGGCTCACTCCCGCGGCCATGAGGACGAGCACGGGCGTGCACGCGGTCTGGGCCGCCGCCGGGATCGCCATCGCGTCGGCCATCGCGGCGCCCCAGCCGCGCCGGCGCAAGGCGCCCGCCCATCGCGGCGCGAGCAGCATGAGGCCGAGGCACGCGCACACCGACAGCGCGAACCCGGGGGCCCGCGCGAGGTCGGGATCGGCGAGGAGCAGCACGAGCACCGCGAACGCGAGCACCGGCAGCGCGGGCCGGTCGCGGCCGAGCACGCGCCCCGCGAGGACGAGCAGGCCCATGGCAGCGGCCCGCAGGACCGAGGGCGACGGCCGGGCCAGCACCACGAACGCGAGCAGCGCCCCGGCGGCGATGAGCGCCGACGGCCGCGGCGCGATGCGCAGCAGGCGGGTCAGCGCGAGCACGGCGGCGAGGACGGCGACGCAGTTCTCACCGCTCACCGCCACGAGGTGCGTCATCCCGGTGCGCCGGAAGTCGTCGGACACGTCGCGTGGCAGGGCGCTGACGTCGCCGTCGACGAGACCCGGGAGCAGGCCCGCCTCCGCGGTCGGCAACGGCCGGGCCGCGGCGCGCAGTCCGGCCCGGGCGGAGCCGGCGATGCGGCCGAGCTGCGTGGGCGGGCCGACGGACAGCGGCGGCCCGCGGGCGAGCACGACGGCGCTGATCACGTCGCGGGGGTCCGGCGCCTTCAGCCGCGCGGCAAGCCGCACCCGCTGGCCGGGCAGGAGCGTCGGCCAGCCGCTCGTCGGCAGCAGCAGCAAGACGGGCTGGCGCAGGCGCCAGGTCTCCCCACGGGACTCGAGCAAGACCGCGCGCCCGGTCGCGACGAAGGACTTGCCGGTGCTCGAGAGGTGCGGGTCCGATGTCAGCACGACGTCGGCGGTGACCGTCGCACCCGCGCGTGCGCGGCCGGGCAGGACGCCCGCGTCACGCGCGGCCAGGCGACCGCCTTCGCTGATCAGCCCGCCGATGGCGGACAGGCCGGCGACGGCGACGAGGAGCGCGAGCGCGGGCCACCGATGGCGATGCACCAGGGCGCCCACGATGAGCACGGCGGTACCGGCGGCGATCGCGATGCATCCGTGGACGCCGACGAACGGGGCGACGACCGCGCCCGCCCAGGTGCCGGCGGCGGGCACGACGAGGCGCAGGTCGGCCTTGGGCGCCTCGTCCGTCAGGTCGACGATCATCCGGTCCGCCCGGGGTGGGCGGACCGACGACCGGTCGGGGCGCCCGGGTGCGCGGGCCTGGTTGCCGGTCCTCCCGCGGCGCGGGTCATCCGACGGTCACCAGCGGGAGCAGGGCTTCGCCGCGCGAGCCGCCGAGGCCGGAGACGAGCTTCAGCTGGCTGGTGCTGGTGAACCCTCCGTGCTCGTCGCGGTAGGCGATGATCCGCGCGGCCAGTGCCGGCCCGATCCCGGGCAGCGCATCGAGCTGGTCGGCGGTCGCCGTGTTGAGGTCGACCGGCCCCGGCGCTGCGCTCGCGGCTCCGGCGCCGGCGGGCGCGACGGCACCGGGCAGGCCGACGCGGATCTGCTCGCCGTCGACGAGCTTGCGCGCCCGGTCGAGGTCGGTGATGTCGACGCCGGGCAGCGCTCCCCCGACGGCGGCCAACGCATCGAGCACGCGCGCTCCGGCCGGGAGGTGCACGACCCCCGGGCGGCGCACGCGGCCGACGACGTCGACGACCACGTCCCCGGCGACGGCGGGCGCGGCCGCGGGAGCGCTCCTCGCCGACGCCGCGACGGGATCACCCGGGAACGGCTCGTCGGCCGCGACCCGCTGACCACCGGACCGGAACGCGAGGAAGCCCGCGACCACGACGGCCACGACGACGAGCACGCCGAGGCCGGCGAGGGCGCGCGGCGGCGGTGCGGTGCGCAGCGCCGCCGGCAACCGGTCGGCGAGCAGCGCGGCGATGGGCGGCGGCTCGGTGCGGTGCCGCGGGCCCGCATCCATCACCTCGCGTGGCGGCGCGGGCACGCCGGCGATCGTGAAGACCCGCGCTCGTGCGGTCTCCTCGACGTCGTCCGGCAGCGATCGACCCACGCCGACGACCCTGCGGCCCGCCGCCACCGAGCGCGGCTACCGGCCCCCGCGCCTGTGGACGTCGGCGTTCAGTGCAGTCAGAGGCGGTGGACGGCGACGCCGACGACGCCGGGACCCACGTGGGCACCGACGACCGCGCCGAGCTCGCTCACGGCCGAGCCGAGGACGCGACGGCCGAGGCGGCGCTGCAACCGGCTGGCCAGCTCCTCGGCCCGCTCGGGAGCGGCGAGGTGCTGCACGGCGAACTGCACCGCGCCCGAGCCGGACCGCTCGACGGCGACGTCCTCGAGGCGGGCGAGCGCCTTCGCGGCGCCGCGCTGCCGGTCGAGCGGCTCGATGTGGCCCTCGTAGACGTGGAGCAGCGGCTTGATGGACAGCGCGGTGCCGATGAGCGCCTGCGCGCCACCGATGCGGCCGCCGCGGCGGAGGTGCTCGAGCGTGTCGACGTAGAGCATCGTGTCGGTGCGGCGCACCGCGTCGTCGGCGGCGCGGGCGACGGCCGGTGCCGGGTAGCCCTCGGCCGCGGCGCGCGCGGCGGTGAGGACGGCGAAGCCGAGGCCCATGGCCGTGGACCGACCGTCGACGACGATGCAGCGCACGCCGGTCTGCTCGAGCATCGCGGCCGCCTCGCGGGCGTTCGCGTAGGTCTCGGAGAGCTGGCCGGACAGGGTGACGGCGACGATGTCGTAGGGCTGCTGGGCCCGGCCGAGGCCGGAGGCGGCGGTGAAGGCCGACGTGAACGCGGCCGCGGTGGGCGGCGAGGTCGAGACCGCGGCGCGCGCGTCCATGGCGCGGGCGACGTCGCTCGGGAGCACGTCGAGACCCTCGAGGCCGACGCGGGAGCCGATGTGGACGGTCAGCGGGACGGTCGTGATGCCGAGCTGCTCGGCGAGCCCCTCGGGCAGGCCGCAGGTCGAGTCGGTGACCACGACCACCCGTCGGGTCGGCGTCGGCGCGGCCGGCTCCGCGGCCTGGGCCTGGGCAGGCACGCCGGACGGGTGCGTCGCCATCTGCGTCACGCTGGAGGTGTCGGCAGATCGGAGGACTTCCTGGAGCCTCTGACTGCTCCGAACGGGCGACCCGTGACCGGCCTCACCGGCCCACAGGCGCGTGGACCACGATGAGGGGGTGACGACCCCGGTGCGCGGCCGCCTGCCGGCCCGCCCGGTCCTCCTCGCCGAGGTGGGTCTCGTCATGGTGCTGACGCTCCTGCAGAGCGCGGTCTTCGCGCTCCTGGACATCGTCCGGGACCTGCTGCAGACGAAGCAGCTGTCCAACCTCGCGACCGCGCCGATCGTGGGCAGCAACTACCCCGGCCACCCCTGGCTGGACCTCCTGTCGCAGCTCGTCTACTACGCCTTCGCGGTCACGCCGGTCTGGCTGGTCATCCACCTCGCCCACCGCGACGGCGAGACCGCCGGCGATCTCGGGCTCGCCCGGGCGGACGACCGGCTGGACGTCCTGCGCGGGGCGGGCGTCGCGGCCGTCGTCGGCGGCGCCGGCCTCGGGATCTACCTCATCGCGCACGCCGTGAACGCGTCGCTCACGGTGGTGCCCGAGGACCTGCCGGGCGTCTGGTGGCGCATCCCGGTGCTCCTCATCTCCGCGCTGCACAGCGGGCTCGTCGAGGAGATCGTGATGATCGGCTGGCTGCTGCGCCGGCTCGGGCAGCTGGGCTGGACCTGGCCGAAGGCGGTCGCCCTCTCGGCCGTCATCCGCGGCGGCTACCACCTGTACCAGGGGTTCGGCGCGTTCCTCGGCAACGCCGTGATGGGCGTGATCTTCGCGTTCCTCTGGCGGCGCTGGAACCACCGCGTGTGGCCGCTCGTGATCGCGCACTTCCTCATGGACGCGGTCGCGTACGTCGGCTACGCCGAGCTGCACGGCCACGTGAGCTGGCTGCCCTGAGGCGACGCGCTCAGCTCGCGACGATGTTGACGATCTTCGGCGGGCGCGCGATGACCTTCTTCACCTCGAGCCCTTCGAGCGAGCGCGCCACGTGCTCGTCGGCCAGGGCGAGCTTCACCAGCTCGTCCTCGGTGATGCCGGCGGCGACGGTCAGCACCGCACGCTTCTTGCCGCCCACCTGCACGACGCACTCGACCGTGTCGGCGACCAGCAGCGCCGGATCGGCCGTCGGCCACCGCGAGTCGTGCACGCTGTCGCCGCCGTCGACGTCGTGGCCCAGCCGGGCCCACATGTCCTCGGCGGTGTAGGGCGCGTACGCGGCCAGCATCGTCGCCAGGGAGTGCGCGACCTCCCGGCATGCGTCACCGTCGACCCCGGCGTCGAGCGCCTTGCGCAGCGAGTTGGTCAGCTCCATGAAGCGGGCGATGGCGACGTTGAAGCGGAAGCCCTCGGTGAGCCGCGTGACCTCGTCGATCGCGACGGCGCAGTCACGGCGCAGGGACGATGCATCCGCAGTGCCGCTCGCGGTCGCGGCATCGCCGGCGGCCCGCCACATGCGCGCGAGCTGCTTGCCGACACCGGTGGGCGACATGTCGGCCCAGTCGACGTCGTCCTCGGGTGGGCCGGCGAACAGCAGCACCAGGCGGATCGCGTCGACGCCGTGGATGCCGAGCTGCTCCTGCAGGTCGACGCCGTTGCCCAGGGACTTGCTCATCGCCTTGCCCTGGTTGATGACCATGCCCTGGTTCAGCAACGCGCTGAACGGCTCGGTGAAAGTCACCATGCCCATGTCGAACAGGACCTTGGTGAAGAAGCGCGAGTAGAGCAGGTGCAGGATCGCGTGCTCGACGCCGCCGACGTACTGCGCCACCGGCATCCACTCCGCGACGGCATCCACGTCGAACGGGCCGTCGGTGAACTCCGGCGAGCAGTAGCGGAAGTAGTACCAGCTCGAGTCGACGAACGTGTCCATCGTGTCGGTGTCGCGCGTGGCCGGGCCGCCGCACGTCGGGCACGTCGTGTTGACCCACTCGGCAGCGCCGGCGAGCGGCGATTCTCCCTGTGCCCCACCGTGTCCGGGGAGCAACTGCTCCCCCGCCAGCGGTGGCAGCTCGACCGGCAGCTGGTCGTCGGGCACCGCGACGATGCCGTGCGTCGGGCAGTGCACGACGGGGATCGGGCAGCCCCAGTAGCGCTGGCGCGACAGCAGCCAGTCGCGCAGGCGGTAGGTGATGGCCGCGCTGCCCAGGCTGTCCTTCTCCAGCTGCGCGATGACGGCCTGGATGGCCTCGGCCTTGCGCAGGCCGTCCAGCGGACCGCTGTTGACCAGCACGCCGTCGCCGGGCGTGGCCACGCCGGTCTCGGCCGGGTCGGCCTCGTCGGTCTGCACGACGACGCGCACCGGCAGGCCGAACTCCCGCGCGAAGTCGAGGTCGCGCTGGTCGTGCGCGGGCACGGCCATGATGGCGCCGGTGCCGTACTCGGCCAGCACGTAGTCGCTGGCCCACACCGGCATCCGCTCGCCGTTGACCGGGTTGATGGCGACCACGCCCAGGTCGACGCCGGTCTTCGGACGGTCGGTCGACTCACGCTCGATGGTCGTCAGCGCGCGCACCTTCTCGCGGTACGCCTCGAGCTCGGCCCGCTTCTCCGGCGCGCACAGCTCTTCGGCCAGCGGAGCGTCGGCCGCGACGACGAAGAACGTCGCGCCGTACAGCGTGTCGGGCCGCGTGGTGAACACCGTGACGGTGCGCGCGGTCGCGAGATGGCTGCCCTCGACGCGGAAGTCGACGTGCGCACCGGTGGAGCGGCCGATCCAGTTGCGCTGCATGGCGAGCACGCGGTCGGGCCAGTGGCCCTCGATCAGCGCCATGTCGTCGAGCAAGCGGTCGGCGTACTCGGTGATCTTGAAGAACCACTGCGTCAAGTCGCGCTTCGTCACGGCGGTGCCGCAGCGCTCGCAGTGCCCGTTCACGACCTGCTCGTTGGCGAGGACGGTGTGGTCCTTCGGGCACCAGTTGACCGGTGAGGACTTGCGGTAGGCCAGGCCGCGCTCGAAGAAGCGCAGGAACAGCCACTGCGTCCACCGGTAGTACTCGGGGTCCGACGTGTGCAGCCGCCGCGACCAGTCGAAGGAGACCCCCAGCTTCTTGAAGCCCTCGACCTGGGTGTCGACGTTGGCGTAGGTCCAGTCCCGCGGGTTCAGCCCGCGCTGGATGGCCGCGTTCTCCGCGGGCAGGCCGAAGCTGTCCCAGCCGATGGGGTGCATGACGTCGTGGCCGCGCAGCTTCCAGTAGCGCGCGACGACGTCGCCGATGGAGAAGGCCTCCGCGTGACCCATGTGCAGGTCGCCCGAGGGGTAGGGGAACATGTCGAGCACGTAGGCCTTGGGCGCGCCCGCACGCCGGCCGGTCCGGTCGAGGTCGAGCCGCTCCCAGACCGCTCGCCAGCGCTGCTCGGCAGCGTGCGGGTCGTAGGTCGCGGGTTCCTGCTCGGCGGTGCTCATGGCCCCTTCGTTCACGCGGTCGGGTCGTGGATGTGCCCCACACACCCTAGGCAGCACGGGTCGGGCCCGCCCCCCGGTTGGGGGGCGGGCCCGTCCGCGTGGCGGTTGCCGCTAGGAGGTCGTGACCGTCTTCTTCACCGTGGATCCGGTGAAGTCACTGCTCCCCTTGTAGGTGATGGTGATCGTGCGCACACCGGTGCCCGGCTTGACCTTGACCGAGGCCGCGCCTCTCTTCAGCACCTTCGTCACGTGCTTCTTGCCGAAGGTGATGACGACCTTGCCGGTCACCGGCCCGCGGGCCGGGCTGACCGCCTTCACCGAGATGCCGAGCGTCACGGTGCGGCCCGAGACCTTGGCCGAGGAGGCGGTGGTCGTCTTGCCCTTGAACACGACCACCGTCACCGGGCTCGACGTGGCGGCCGGGTTGGCAGCGTCGCCCGAGTAGCTCGCGACGAGCGGGTAGGTGCCGAAGTGCTGACCCGGGACCGTCACCGATGCGACCGAGCCGGACACCAGCCCGGAGCCCAGCACCTTCGAGCCGGTCTTGATGGTCACGGTGCCGGTGGCGCCGCCGGTCCCGATCGAGACGACCACCGGGATCGGCTGGCCGGTCACGTGCCGGCCCGGGAACGGCGTGAGCGTCACGCCGGGCGCACCGGTGACGGTGAACGACTGCGTCACCGGTGAGGCCGCGGCGAAGGCGTCGTCACCCGCCTGCGACGCGGTCAGCGTGCAGGTGCCGGCGGACAGCACCGTGATGGTGTGGCCGTCCGTGCCGGACGCCGCACAGACGTCGGACGGCCCTGCGGTGACCGTGACCGGCAGGCCGGAGCTCGCGGTCGGGTTCACCGTGAACGCCGGATCACCGACCTTGTGCGTGGCGACGGGGTCGAACGTGATCGTCTGGGTCGAGCTGACGTCGATCAGCTCGGCTCGGTGCCCGTCGGTGTTGTGCAGGTGCAGCAGCAGCACGGTGTTCGGGTTCGACTGCGTCGTGTCGGTCACGTCCTTCACGACGTTCAGGTAGGTGTTCGGCTGATCGTCCGACACCGAGGAGCTGCCGACGGTCACACCGGGGTGGTCGAGGTCGAACGTCGCCGACGGGACCGTGTCGAGCGGTCCGCCGTTGTCGTCGAAGCTGTCGGTCTCGACCGAGTACGTGATCGTGCTCGGGTCACCGATGGCGTCGGGGGCAACCGGAAGGATCATCGAGTCGCTGTTCAGCAGGTCGGTGTCGAGCACCGGCTGGACGGCGTTGAGGTACTCGATGTCGACGATGTCGTCGGGGGTGGTGTCGCCGGTCGGCTCGATGGCGTAGGTGACGGCCATGAGCAGGTCGGCGTCAAGCCCGGGGAAGTGCTCGGCGCGCGTGACGTAGCCCGACGTGTGGTCGCCCTGCGAGTCCAGGGGCGAGTTGATGTACACGCTGTAGATGACGTCGCCGCCGGGACCTTGGGTGCCGAACGGCGCCCATGCCGGGGTCTTCCACGGGTGGTAGGTGTTGATCGCGAACTGGAGCAGGCCGTCCTGCATCGCGGCGCCGGTGTAGTGGACGTCGCCCGCACGCTCGGACGGGAACAGGATGCAGCTGTCGGTCTCCGTCGCGTCAGCGGCACAGTCCGGCAGCTCGGGGCTCGTCGCGCCGAGCTGGAAGCCCGCCACGAGGGAGCTGTAGGAGCTGCCGAGGTCGTCGCCGAAGTTCGAGACACCGGCACCGGTGAGGGCCAGCGGAGCCTGCGACTGGCCGGCGGGGATCGTCAGCGTCGACGAGGCGGCCGCCATCTGCGCTGCGGGTCGCGGTGCGATCGCGAACGCGATGCGCAGGTCGGGGTAGGACCCGACGGCGGAGAGGTCAACGCGTCCGGTGGCCTCTGCCAACGTGGTCAGATCGCCGCCGAGCGGGTCACGGGTCGGGTCGGTGTCCTTCTGGAGGAGGGCGCGCGTCATGGTCGCGGTGACGGTGAAGGTGTCGGTCGCACCCGGGGCGAGCGTGAGCCCCGCCTTCGACGTCGTGACGGCCACACCGGACACCGCGTCTACCGGGTTGTACGCGATGGTGAAGTCGCGCTCGTTCGCACCCTTGTTCTCGACGGTGACGGTCTTGGTGAGCGCGAGCGTCGGCGTGGTCACCGCCACCGGGCCGAACCCGAGGCTCACGGGGCCGTGCGTCGCATCGGTGCCTTCGAACGCCACGACGTCGGTGCTCGTCGCGAGGTCGGCGCGGACCCGACCGCCACCCACGCGCGTGGGGCTGTAGGTCGTCGGATCAGCACCGCCGGTGGTGATGTCGTCGGTCGCGGTGTTCATGATCGCGGCCTTGATCTCGCCCGCTGACCAGCTCGGATGGGCCGCCGTGACATCGACCGCGATGCCCGCCGCATGCGGGGACGCCATCGACGTACCCGACAGCACGTGGCCCTCGTCGCCGGTGCCCGAGTCGGCCGAGAAGATCGTGAGGCCGGGAGCTGACACGTCCGGCTTCAGGACCCCGTCGCTGGTCGTGCCGGCGCGGGAGGTGAAGCTCGCGGGAGTGTCGGTCGTCTGCGGGTGGGAGTTCTTGAGGCTGAGCAGGTAGTCCTTGCTGAACGTGACCTGCACCGAGTCCGGCGTGGTGGTGGTCTGATCCTCGATCGCCATGCCCGCGGTGTGGGTGATGAGCGCGACGGGGACGAGAGCCGACCCGGTGATCGACCCATCGAAGATGTCGTCCGTGTTGACGAAGAGCGCTCCGACGGCGCCCGCATCGGTCAGGTTCTTCGAACGGCCGACCGAGCCGCACCTGCGGGTCGTGTCGTTCTTGTCCCAGCTGACGATGGCGATCTTGCCAGTCACCAGCGCCGCGTCAGAGCTGCTCAGCGGGTCGCAACCATCGGCGTTGGCACCGGTGAGCGGCGCCGCGACCGTGCCGGTGAAGTTCGGCTTCGTCTTGTACGGGTAGGCAGCCGAGTAGGAGGCCGGCGCCTCGGTGAGGCCGGTGACGCCCGTGACGGTCACCTTGTCGGTGATGTCGAGTCCGTCGTCGCTCGCCGCAACGGCGAGGACGTCCGGGTTGCCGTTCGGTGACCCACCGACGTCGTACTGGTCGCCGGAGTTCCCGGCTGAGGTCACCGGGAGGATGCCCTGCTGCGTCAGCGCGCCGAGCGCGATGGCGTCGGGGTCGTCCCCCGGGTTGAAGTCGGAGCCGAGCGAGAGGTTCAGCACCCGGATCTTCGATGAGGGGTTGGCCACGTTGTAGGCAGCCACCCAGTCGAGCGCCTCGCTCACGAGCAGCGTGCCACCGCCGCAGCCGAACACGCGAAGCCCGATCAGCTCGGCCTGCGGCGCGGTGCCAGGTCCGATCTTGTAGGCGTTCTCGTCGTACGTGCTGTAGCTCGTCGGGTTGCTGCCGTCCGAGGCGAGCGTGCCGTAGCCCGCGGCGGTCCCGGCGACGTGCGTTCCGTGGCCCTCGTCACCGGCCGTGTCGCCAGGGCAGTCGAGCGGGTTGGAGTCCGGCGTCGGCGTAGCCGTGGACGGGTCGCTCGGGTCGTAGTCGTCACCGGCGAAGTCGCAGCCGTCGACGACCTTGCTGGTGTCGATGTCCGCGCTCACGTCGCCGACCGAGTGGCTGCCGTCGACGAGGTTGAGCGAGCACGTGGCCGGCGAAGGCGCAGCGGCGGCCGCGCCGGTGAGGGCGACGTTGTTCGCGGGGTCGGCAGCGTCGTCGTAGGCGGCTACGGTGCCCGGTCCGCCGAAGTCGGAGTGCGTGTAGTCGAGGCCCGTGTCGATCACCGCGATCTTCGTCCCGGCGCCGGTGTTGCCGGCGGCCCATGCCTCGGGTGCGTGCGTGATGGTCACGGCGTGCGCGTTGTCGACGTGCTTGACGGTCAGCGGCAGGACGCGCGCGACACCGGGCAGAGCCGCCAGTGCCCGCAGGTGGGCGGCGTCAGCGCGCACCGCGATGCCCGACAGCACCTGCGTCGTCCGGTAGATGACCGTGGCACCTGAGGCGGTCACCTTGGGCAGGATCGCCCGCTCCGCGGCGTCAGCCTTGGCCGCTGCGTCGATCTGGGCGGACCGCGCCTCGGTGGCCCCCTGCGCCTTGTGCGCGTTGTACGCGGCGGTTCCTGACGGCGCCGACATCTGCAACATGACGTTGACCGGTCCGCGGTGGTCGAGCAGCTTGGCCGCATCGACGCTGAACTTCGACTCCGACGACGCGGCCCGCGCGACCGGCTTGGCGGCGTGGTGCGCGCCGGCGGCTGTCGCACCGCCGGCCGCGACGGCCGCGACCGGGGTGACGAGCGCCGCGATGGCGACGACGGACGATGCGGCCGCGGCCGCGGTCATGCGAGAGCTGCGCCTCGGGGTCACGGATTTCCTCTCCAGGGGGGCGGCGGGGGTGTGCCCAATCTCTGCCGGCGGCGTTGGGTCCGCATTGTCCGGCTGTCCGCACTCCAGCAGAAGTCACGGCTTCCCGCAAGTACGCCCGAACACCTTGTCTCAGGAAAGCCCCGAGAGAAGCACTTGTGGTGTCAGGCCGGCGTCCGGAGCAACGGGGCCAGGAGGTCCGCGTAGGCCTTGCCGACCTCGGCGTGCGTCTCCCAGCCCCAGTGCATGCCGTCGCTGTTGTTGAGGCCCGCGTCACGACGCGGGCCGACGATGGGCTCGAGCTCGACGGTCGGGACGTCCAGCCGCGCCGCCAGCCGGCGCATCGCCTCCTGCGCGGGCCGGTGGCCGGCGGTCTTGTGCGCGTAGTACGCGGAGGCGTGCATCGGCGGGATGTTCGTGACGACCGGGATGTGCGGGTGGTAGTGCCGCACGCCGTTGATCGCCAGTTCCATGTAGTGGTCGGTGGCGCTCTGCGGCAGCACGCGTAGGCGCGCGTTGTGCAGCCGCACGATCGCGGGATGGCTCTTGTGGAAGGCCGCGGCGACGCGGTGGCGCAACCAGTCGGGGCGCACGTAGTCGATGCCCGAGCGCAGGTAGGTCGGGATGGCCGCGGGCAGCTGATCCATGTTGCCGACCCCGAGGACGACCGCGGACGCGTTGGGCAGCAGGATCGAGTAGACCCGCGGGTCCTTCGTCATGGCCCACCACGCATCGCGCGCGGTCATGCCGAACTTGGTGACTGTGTCGGTCTCGACCGGCCGCGCGAGCCGCGCGGAGAGCTCGCTCGCCATCACGTTCGGGTAGAGCCCGGGATGGGTGAGGAGCTCCGGCCGCTTCGGGCCGTGGAAGGACAGCGAGTCTGCGATGAGCAGCACCCGCACGGGGTCCGTCCCGGCCGTCGGCACGGGTTGCGACGCTACCGACCACGCACCTGTCGGTCCCGTCGGGCAGGGTGCGGTCATGGCCGTCGTGAGGATCACCCGGGCCCAGGCGCTCGCCCGTCGCGTGGTCGTGCAGGGCCTGCTGCGGGATGCGCCTTCGCTCCCGAAGCTCGCGGTCCTCGACCTCGGGCTGCAGGAGACACCGGTCGGCGCGGCCCGTCAGGCCGCGGCGGCGCGCCTTTCCGACGCCCCCGAGCCGGGCACGCAGCGCGGACTGACGTTTGCCTGGTCGCACCGCGGCGCCCCCCACGTGCACCGCGCGAAGGACCTGCCCGCGCTCGCGAAGGCGCTCTGGCCGGCCACCGATGCCGACGCCGCGTCGCGCCTCGACGCGTCCGCCTCGTTCGCCAAGAACGGCACGCCCGCGCTCGAGGGCTTCGCCCGGGTGGTCGACACCATCCGCTCGGTCGTCACCGAGCCGATGGACAAGGGCGCGGTCAGCGGCGCGGTCACGAAGGAGCTGCCGCCCGAGTACTCCCGGTACTGCCGGGTCTGCGGCACCACGCACGTCTACGAGCTGCTGCTGCGCCTCGGCTGCCTGCCGGCGGGCGTCGAGATCGTCGACCTCGGTCCCCCGCTGGTGCTCGCGCCCGCCCCCAAGCCCACGACGACACCGGCCGAGCCGTCCGGCACCGATGCGCTTGCTCGTACCTTCCTGCACCTGCTCGGGCCCGCGACGCCGGCCGAGCTCGCGAAGTACATCGGCACCTCGCAGCGTGAGGTCCGGAGAGCGTGGCCGGAAGCCGACGTCACGGAGGCCGACGTCGACGGCGCGAAGGCCTGGGTGCTCTCCTCCGACGTCGAAGCGCTGCGCAAGCAGAAGGCCGTCGACGTCGTCCGCTTCCTGCCCCCGTCGGACACCTGGGTGCAGGACCGCAACCGGGCCTTCGTCGTGCCCGACGCGGCGTTCCGCAAGCAGGTGTGGCCCATCCTCGCGCCGCCCGGTGTGCTCCTGGTCGATGGTGAGGTTGCCGCTCTGTGGCGCACCAAGCAGGCAACCAAAGGAGCCCGGACGAAGCTGACGATCAACCTCGTCGAGGTGCACAAGGTCCCGGCCGCCGTGCGCAAGGCCGCCGAAGCCGAGGCCGAACGAGTCGCGGCAGCGCGGAGCGCGACAGATGTTGTGCTGCAGTGGAGCAGCGGCTGACCCGACGCCCCGCGCGGTCGGGCAGGCTCGGCGCGTGGCCTTGCCCGTGCACGTCCAGCTGACGGGTGATCTGCTTGACGTGCCCGAGACCGCCCGGCGCCTGCGCGAGACCGGCGTCAGCGGCGTCTTCTCCTACGAAGGCCCGCACGACGTCTTCCTGCCGCTGGCCCTGGCCGCGACCAGCGACCTCGACCTCATGACCAACGTCGCCATCGCGTTCCCGCGCAGTCCGATCCACCTCGCGCACGTCGCTTACGACCTGCAGGCCGCCAGCGGCGGTCGGTTCCGGCTAGGCCTCGGCAGCCAGGTCAAGGCGCACATCACCCGGCGCTACGGCACGCCGTGGTCCAAGCCGGTGGAGCGGATGCAGGAGACGGTCACCGCGATCCGCGCGATCCTCGCCTGCTGGCAGGACGGCAACGCGCTCGACGTGCACGGCGAGTTCTGGACGCACACGCTCATGCCGCCGCTGTTCAACCCCGGCCCGAACCCGCACGGCCTGCCGAAGATCGTGCTCGCCGGCGTGGGCCCGCGCATGACGGCGCTGGCGGGCGAGGTGGCCGACGGGCTGATCGTGCACCCCCTGTCCTCGGACACGTTCCTGCGCGAGAACACCGAGCGCGCGTTCCTCGAGGGGCTGCGCACGAGCGGCCGCGCGCGCACGGACGTCGAGCTCATCGCGCAGGTGATGGTCGGCTGCGCGCGAACCGAGGAACGGCTGGTGCAGGCGCGCGCCGCGGTGCGGCACATGATCGGCTTCTACGGCTCCACCCCCGCGTACCGGCCGGTGCTCGACGCCGAGGGCTACGGCGACCTCCACCTCGAGCTGCACGGGCTCGTGTCCGAGGGCAAGTGGGGCGAGCTCGCGTCGCGCATCCCCGACGACCTGCTCGACCGCATCGCGATCGTGGGAACGCCCGAGGACGTCGGTGCCCGGATCCGGCGCCGCGCCGACGGCGTGGCCGACAGCGTGTGCCTGGCCGCATCGATGCCGATCCGGCACGAGGACCTCGCCGACCTGGTGGCGGTCGTCTCCGCCTGATGCGTCAGGCGGTGCGGCGACGCGCCGCTGCGGCCGCGACCAGCAGCACCACGGCGACGGCGGCGAGGGGGGTCGGCGCACCGGTGGCGGCGAGGCCGGTCGACGGTGGCCCGACCGGGTGGGCTGGTGATGTCGGCTCGGGGTGCGTGGTGCCCTGCGTGGGACTGCTCGCGGCGGTCGCCGGCGTGAGCGGTCCGCGCACGGCGAGCAACCCGCTGACCGTGCCGACGTAGAGCGTGCCGTCCGGGCCGATGGTGACCGGCGCGTAGAAGTTGTTGAACGATGGTCCCGTACCGACCAGGTGGCTCCACGCGACCTTGCCGGTGCGCGCGTCGACGGCGGTCAGGTACCACCCCAGCGGCGATCCCGTGGTGACCGTGCCCGGCAGGGTGTAGGTGTAGACGAGACCGCTCGCGGCGGAGACCTTGCTGACCACCGACGGCACCTGGACCGCGTTGCTGTCCCACACCACGTGGCAGCCCGGCCCGCGCCCAGGCGCATGGTCGAGGTCGATGCGCGTCATGCCCGGCACGGTGGTCCCGACCTGGATGGGTCCGGGCTGGCCGTAGTTGTTCTCCGCCCAGATGGAGCGCCCGAGCGAGATGAGGTTGTTCTCGTCGCTGTTCGCGTTCGGGTGGTCGGTGAGGATGGCGTGCGAGCAGACCGCTGCGTGACTGCCGGTCTTGCCTCGCGGGAACACGTCGACGTGCATCGACGGGTCGGCGTTGTCGAGGATGGCGACCAGTCCCCCGCCCGGCGACGACGCCGAGCCGATCAGCGTGGGCGTGGTGCCCGAGCCGTGGTTGACCTCGCCCGGCTTGGTGCGGGTGCCGTGCTCGTAGGGCGCGCGCCACGTCATCGACGGGGCGCCGTCCACGGCGTCGAAGCGGTAGAGCGCCTCCTCGGTGACGACGAAGACGCCGCCGCTCTCGTCGACGGCGAACGAGTTGCCGATCTTCTCCGGCTGCCCCGCGTTCACCGGCGCGCCCGCGGGCGTGGTGATGGTGAGCGTCTTCGCACCGCTCCCCGACGGGTCGATGATCCCGACGATGCCGCCGGTGGTGACGAACCAGAGCCGGCCCGCCCAGTCCGGCAGCACCGACTCGATCGACTGACCCTGTGTCGCCGCCTTGATGTCGTACACCTTGACCCGGCTGATCGTGGGCATCGCGGCGTCGCTCACCGCGAGCACGACGACCCGGCCGTCGACGAGAGGGACGACTGCCTCGTCCTTGTCGTCGAGGTAGAAGTAGCCACCGCCGCCGAACGTGGCCGACGAGCTGCTGCCGGTGACCGAACCGGCGCTGAGCTTGAGCTCGGTCGGCAGCGCGTAGCTCGCGAGCAGGTCCAGCGAGTGCGGGTCGAAGACGTCGAAGGTCTCCCCCACCGCACCGACGCACACGCTCGCGATCTGACCGCGCCGCGTGAAGGTGAGTGACGCGCACTCCTCCTGCAGGAACGCCGACGTCACTGTGAGCTGCGCACCGGAAGGACCGCGACCGGGGATGACGTTGCTCTGGTACGCGTCGTCGTGCAGGTTGCTGCGGTTGTTCGGCGCCATGTGCGGGTGGCGCGGCGGCGGGCTCGGGTCGGGCAGCGGGTCACCTGCGGCGGGTGCACCGGTCGACGGCGGGAGCGCGAGTCCGCGCGGGTCGTTCGGCAGCGGTGGCAGCGGCACGGGTGCCGGGTAGGTGACGCCGTGCGCGAGCAGCGGGACCGGCACGGGCGGCACGGCGGCGAGCACGGGACCCGCCGACAGCGTCGCGAGCGCTACGGACGCACCGAGCGCGAGGGCTCGGCGCCGCCTCACGCCGCGAGCGTAGGACTCCGCCGGCCCCCACCACCCGTCGACATCGGCGATGTGGCAGCCCAGGGGCTGGCGGATCTGCCACAAAGCCGATGTCGCGGTGTGCGAGCCGGCCCGGTCATCGGCGCGTTCCGAGGATGTCGCCGATGCGGGCGACCTCGTCGACGACGTCGCGGGCGAGCCAACCACGCAGCGAGCGCTCCATCAGCTTCGCCAGAGGACCGTGGAAGTCGAGCTGCTCGCGGTGCGTCACCCGAGTCGCGCCGTCCACCGGCTCGGCGACCAGGAACCCGCTGAAGGTCTGGAGCCGCGAGACCCACGAGCCGGGCTCGTCGCTGATGTCGATGCGGTGCGGCCCGGTGCGGTGCAGCCGCTGCGTCACCGGCGGCCCCGGCAGACCGCGCATCTTCGGCACGAAGCGCACGACGAGGTCGTCACCATCGGGCGCGGACGAGATCACCCGGCCGATCTTGTGGTCCGCCTGCCGGTACCGCTCGAGGTCCCACAGCAGTGCCAGCGCCTCATCCGGCGTGGCGCGCACCGTGACGCTTGCCTCTCCGAAGATCACCGTGGAGCTGAGGGGATTCGAACCCCTGACCCCCTCCATGCCATGGAGGTGCGCTACCAGCTGCGCCACAGCCCCTTGCCCGTGCATCCTACCGAACCGCAGATCTGTTCAATTCCATGCGCCTTGACGCACCATCCATGGAGGCCGCCGAAGGGGCCGTGTGAAGGTGTCGTTACTTCTGCGGTTCACCAGCAGGGCCGTCGAACATGCGCCGCGAAGGTGAGCGCATGTCGACGATCGTGTCCCGCAGAGCGGTGCTCGGCGGTGCCACGGCCGCCGCCGTCGTCAGCCGTGCCGCGACGGCCTATGCCGCAACGACGAACCCCGCCGATCTCGGCATCCTCGAAGCGGCGAGTCTCCTGCACGCGGGAAAGCTCAGCAGCCACGAGCTGACGACGGCCTGCCAGCAACGCATCGCAGCGCGCAACGGCCCGATCACCTTCGACGGTGCCGACGGCGTCATCAACGCGTGGATCCGCCTGTACCCCGACCTCGCCACGTCGCTGTCGGCCGCCGCGGACGCACGCCTGGCCGCCGCGCGCCGGGGCGGTGCCCCGGCCCCGCTGCTGTGCGGCGTCCCGCTCGGGTTGAAGGACCTGTACGCCGTCGGGGGCAAGCCGGTGACGGCCTCGAGCCGCGTGCTCGACGGATCCTCCGGACAGTTCCCGGTCAACGTCGCGGGCGGCGACAGCACCGTGTGGGCCCTGCTGAAGGCGGCGGGGATGGTGCTGCTCGGCCACACCCACACACACGAGTTCGCGGCCGGATCGGCGACGCCCCAGACCGGCAACCCGTGGGATCCGACGCACATCCCGGGCGGTTCGTCCGGAGGCAGCGCGGCGGCGCTCGCGGCCCGCATGGTCCCGGCGGCCACCGGCAGCGACACCGGGGGCAGCCTGCGCATGCCGTCCGGGTGCTGCGGCACCTCGACGATCAAGGGCACCTACGGGCTGGTGAGCACGCACGGGGTCATCCCGCTGCAGTGGAGCTACGACCACGCCGGGCCGATGGCCCGCTCGCTCGACGATGTCGCGCTCATGCTCACGACGATGGCCGCCGCCGACGCCGACGACGGCGGGAGCCTCGCGCCGGTGCGGCACGCGCCCTACCCGACCGAGGCGCGCAAGGGCCCCACGCCGCTGGCCGGCACCCGCATCGGGGTCAACACCGCCCCCGGCACGTTGACCGCCGGCGTCGCGGCGGTGTTCGAACGGTTCCAGCGCGAGCTCGCGGGGCTCGGCGCGACCCTCGTCGACGTCGACCCGCCCGCGGATCCGCTGGGCGCGGATCTGCAGGCCAGCATCGCGACCTTGGCGGAGATCGACGCGTTCCACCGGCCGTTCTTCCCGGAGCGGGCCGCGCTGTACCGACCCGCGATCGCGCAGACGCTCGCCGCCGCGCGGGCCGCCAACACCCCGGCCTACGACTTGATCCGCATGCAGCAGCTCCGCCGCGACTACCAGCAGGCCTGGAACGCGACGTTCGCCGAGCACGACGTCGCAGCACTGGTCATGCCGACCAACGGCAGCGAAGCGCAGGCCCGCAACGCCGTCGATGACCTCACCATCGTCACCCGCACCGGAGCCAACGGGCTCACCAACCTGTGGGACGAGACCGGTTTCCCCGTCGCCTGCACGCCCGCCGGCCCGAGCCCGACCGACGGTCTTCCCGTCGGCATGCAGATCGTCGGCACCGCGTGGACGGAGACGACGTTGCTGCAGATCGGGATCGACTACCAGGCGCACCACCCGTACTGGGCACTCGTCCCGCCGAAGCTGCCCGGATGAGCGACCCGACCGGCATGCCGTCCGCGCGTCCCCCCGCGACGCCGCTCGTCGTCGTGCCACGCCCCAGCGCCCACCCGGGCACCGACCCGACCGGCGCACCGACCGCGCGAGAGCCAGGAACACCACTCGTCGTCCCACCACTGCCACGCGCGCTGGCCGCGCCGGCGCCGACCACCCGGCCCCGCCCGGCAGCGCGACGTCCCGTGAGCGTGCGCCACGTGACCCGACCGGGCGGCTCGCTCGCCGCGACCGGAGGCACGACGACGTCGCCCGTCGTCGCTGCACTGACGCTCGTGGCCGCGTGGATCCTGAACCGCCGCGGCAAGGGGTCCGACCGCGACCTCGCCGACACCGCCGATGCGGCGCGCCCCCGGGTGAGGCCCGGCCCTAGCCCACCGTGATCGTCCACCCGGCCAGCCCGTCGGCCCGCCGGACAGCCATCAGTCCCGCACGCGGGCCATGCCGTGTCGCGCCCGCAGCCCGGTCAGCAGCAGCTGGGCGGCGAGGCACGCCCCCACGCCCTCACCGGCGCGCAGGCGCAGCGTGAGCAGGGGCTCCAGGCCGAGCGCGGCGAGGACGGCATCGTGGGCCTTCTCCCGGCTCCGCTGTCCGGCGACCAGCGACGCGCGGGCAGCGGGCTCGATCCGCACCGCGATCAGCGCGGCGACCGATGTCACCAGGCCGTCGAGGACGACAGGCGCGCGTCGCTCGGACGCGCCGAGGACGGCCCCGACGAGCAGCGCGACGTCGCCGCCCCCGAGAGCCACCAACGCGGTCATCGGCTCGCCGAGGGCGCCGCCGTGCCGGCGACGGGCACGGTCGACGGACCGGTGCACCACGTCGACCTTGCGTTCGAGCATCGCGCTGTCCGCGCTCGCGCCGAGCCCGACGGCATCCGCGGGATCTAGCCCGAGCAGCGCGACCACCAACGCCGCAGCGACCGTCGTGTTCCCGATGCCGACCTCGCCGAGGCACACCAGCCCGTGCGCACCCAGACGCGCACCCAGCGCCCGGCCCCGCGCCACCAGCCCCTGCGCATCCGCGACCGTGAGCGCGTCCACCTCGACCAGGTCGCCGGCCGCGAAGGCCGGGTGCGCCTCGACGATCTCGAGCGCGAGTCCCGCCTGCGAGGCGACGCTCGCGCCGACCGACACTCCTGCGCGGGCGGCGGCGACGACCTCCGCCGTCACCGATGACGGGTAGGCCGAGACCCCATGGTTCGTGACCGCGTGGTCGGCCGCGGCGAGCAGCAGCGTCCCGGCCGTCGGCGCCGGTGGACCGAGGGCAAGGACGCGATCGATCGCGGTGTCGAGCACGCCGAGCGAACCCGGCACCGCCAGCCGGTCCGCTCCGGTGTCACGAGCGGCGACGACCTCGGCCGGCTCGGGACCACGCAGGTGCGAGACCGGGACGGCGACGTCGCCGCTCGGCCATCGCTCGGCCAGCACGACGTCGTCGAGCGCGAGCCGTGATGACCAGCCCAGCCGCTCCAGGCCCGGGCTCGGGGGCCGCTCATCGGGCCAGCCGAGGCAGAGCCAGCCGAGGGTCTCGACACCCTCGGGCATCCCCAGCAGGGCCGCGAGATCGGCCGGCCGGAACAGCGTCACCCAACCGAGGCCGAGCCCGAACGCGCGAGCGGCGAGCCACATGTTCTGGATCGCGCACGCACAGCTCCACAGGTCCGCGTCCGCATAGGTCGCGCGCCCGAGCACGCCGGCGGGCGGCACCCGCCGGTCACAGGCGATGACGACACCGACGGGTGCCTCACGGATGCCCTCGAGCTGGAGGTCGAGCAGCCGGGCACGACGGTCGGGGCTCAGCTGCTCGGCCTGCCGGAGCCGCTCGCTGTCGGCCAGGTGCGCCGCCCGGTCGCGCGTGGCCTGCTCGGTCACGACGATGAACCGCCACGGCTGTGAGTGGCCGACCGACGGAGCGGCGTGGCCGGCTTCGAGCACCCTGCGCAGCAGCGCATCCGGCACCGCATCGGAGCGGTACCGACGGATGTCGCGGCGCGCGGCCAGGACCGTGAAGAGCGCGTCGGCGGTCCCCTCGTCCAACGCCCAGCCGCCCGGGTCAGCGGCCCGCTGCGCCGCCGACGTGGGGTCGCCGATCAGCGGGACCGGGCGGTTCCACGTCGTGGCCGCCGGGATGTCGGTTCCCGCGTCAGCCACGCCACGACGCTAGTCGGCGCCCCGCTGGAACCCGGTGCCCGAACGCGTCCGGGCTCGTCAGTGCAGGCCCTCGACCTCGAGCGTTCCCGCGTTGTGCATGAGGAGGCGCCAGCCGCGGGCTCCCGCCTCCACGAGGAAGGAGAAGCGGCAGTTGCCGAGCGGCCCGAGCGCGGACCAGCGGTCGTGGTGCATGCCGATCAGCGTGCCGACGATCGCGCGGGCCGTGCCGCCGTGCGTGACGGCGACGAGCAGCTCGCCCTCGCCGAGCGGGGCCAGCGATTCCTGCACGCACTCGACCGCGCGCGCACCGACCTCGTAGTAGGTCTCGCCGCCGCCGCGGCGCACGTCCTCACCCTCGCGCCACGCGGCCAGCTCGGCGGGGAAGCGCTCACCGGCCTCGGCGATCGAGAGGCCCTGCCACTCCCCCAGGTGGATCTCTCGGAGCCGCGGGTCCTGCACGAGCGGGAGGCCGGTGGCTTCTGCGAGCGGGGCGGCGGTCGCCGCTGCGCGGACGAGGTCGGAGGAGATGAGCGCCGCGGGCCGCATCGGCGCAAGGACCTGTGCGGCGGCGGCCGCCTGCGCGATGCCCAGGTCGTCGAGCGGCTGGTCGAGCTGGCCCTGGAAGCGGCGCGACGCGTTGTACGCGGTCCGGCCGTGACGCAGCAGGATCAGCCGGCGGCCACTCACTCGGATGCCGCGGCGCGGGCCTCGTCGTGGGCGACATCACCATCGGGCCCGCTCGCCGGCTCCCGGCGCCCAGCGTCCTTGTCGACCCACGGGATGGCCGGGCAGTCCTTCCAGAGGCGCTCGAGCGCGTAGAAGACGCGCTCCTCCTGGTGCTGCACGTGCACGACGACGTCGACGAAGTCGAGCAGCACCCAGCGTCCTTCGCGCTCGCCCTCGCGGCGGGCGGGCTTGGCGCCGAGCTTGCGCAGCGCGTCCTCGATGGCCTCGCAGATGGCGCCGACCTGCCGTTCGTTGTTGCCGGTGCAGAGCACGAAGGCGTCGGTGATGACGAGCCGCTCGGACACGTCGAGCAGCACGAGGTCGGTCGCGAGCTTGTCGGCGGCGGCCTGGGCAGCGACGGTCGCGAGCTCGACGGCGCGATCGGAGGCAGTCATCGCCTCGAAAGCCTAGAGGGCCGGCGGTCAGCCCTTGAAGTCGGCGCCGACGAGGACGACGACGTCGGCGATGTCCTGCGTGTGCGGGTTGATCTGCACGGCGGAGGCGGGCAGTCCGAGCGCGGCGGCGACCTTGCGACCGGTGGTGATGCTCGCCGCGGTCGCGTCCTTCACGAGCACGACGCTCGTGGCGCGGTCGAACGACTGCTCGTTCGAGCTGCCGACGAAGCGCATGTTCTTGCGGACGAGCTGCACGCGCACCTTCGAGCCGAGGTTGGGCTCGCCGTTGCCGTTGTAGATGTAGACCGAGACCGCCGCGCCGCTGCCGTTGTCGGGCAGGCTCGCGGCCAGGTTCTGCTTGAGGTAGGCGGACAGGCTCGCGTCATCGATGCGATAGGCCGACGTCGTGTCGCCCGCGTCGAGCGGCAGCACGGGCAGGATCGAGAACACGGCCGCGCCGGCGCCGGTGGCGCCGCTGTGGACCTTGGCGAGCTCCTCGAGCAGGCCGGCGAGGCGGTCGGGGCTCTCGCTGGAGGCGCTGCCGGCGCCGAGGGCGCCGATGCTCGCGGCCAGCTTCGCGGGATCGGTCGGCAGCGCACCGATGAGGGCGTCGATGACCTGCTGCAGGCGGGCGAGGCGGGCGGGCTCGACCTCGTCGGGCCCCTGGGTCTGCGCGTAGGCGAGCGCGACCTGGCCGGACTGCGTGGCGGTGGTGCCGCCGGCGGCGAGGACGACGCCCTTCGAGGTGACGTTCGTGTTCAGCGAGAGCGGGAGGCCGCCGAGCCCGTCGACGAGCTGGGCGAACGACGTCGAGGACAGGACCCAGGAGCCGTCGACGGTCAGGCCGTCGAGCATGTCGCTGACCGTGGCCGGGGCGAGGCCGCCGGTCAGGGTGAGCGCGCGGCCGAGCGGCATCTGGCCGCGGCCGGGCACGGTCGCGATGAGCTGCGACGGCAGCAGTGTCACCGACGCGGTGTGGGCCGCCGGGTCGGCGGCGAGCAGCACGCCTTCGGTGTGGCTGCCGTCGTTCACGGCGAACAGCAGGGTCTGCTGGGTGCGGACCGCGGGACCGGTGGTGCGCGTGGGGGGCTCGGTCGCGGCGCGCAGGAGGAGGGCGACCACGCCGAGGGCGACCGCGACGACGGCGGAGAGCGCCCCGCTGCGCAAGCGGCGCTTGCGGGACTTGGCCTTGCGCTCGGCCTCGCGGCGGGTGGCGCGGGCGGGCATGACCACGGACGGTGCGGGAGCGGGGGTCGCGGGGCGCGTGGTGGTCAGCAGCCCTGAGCTGCCCCAGCTCGGGACCTCCGGCTCGGCGGCGCTGGAGGACGACGAAGAGCCGCTGGAGTGCTTGCCCACGGAGCCTCTCTCGGCAGAAAAGGGCCCGAGCCTGAGCCCCTGTTGCTCCGAACGGGTCAAAGTCGGGCGCTCGGGACGCCGGTCGGCCCGGTCAGGCCCGGTAGAGCCGCCGCTTGTCGATGTACTGCACGACCCCGTCGGGGACCAGGTAGTAGACGGGGGCGCCCCGGCCCACCCGGGCCCGGACGTCGGAGGACGAGATGGCCAGCGCCGGGACCTCGACGAGCGTCACCGCCCCCTCGGGGAGGCGGTCGTCCAGCTCGAGGGTGTAGCCCGGACGCGTCACGCCCACGAAGTGGGCCAGGCCGAAGAGGTCGTCGACGTCCTGCCAGGTGAGGATCTGGGCGAGCGCATCGGCACCGGTGATGAAGAACAGCTCGTCGTCGTCCCGGCCGGCGCGCAGGGCCCGCAGCGTGTCGATCGTGTAGGTCGGCCCCTCGCGGTCGACGTCGACCCGGCTCACCGAGAAGTGCGGGTTCGACGCGGTGGCCACGACCGTCATGAGGTAGCGGTCCTCGGCGGGGGTGACGTCCCGGTCGGCCTTCTGCCAGGGCCTGCCGGTGGGCACGAAGATCACGTCGTCGAGCGCGAACGCGTGCCGGACCTCGTTGGCCGCGACCAGGTGGCCGTTGTGGATCGGGTCGAACGTCCCACCCATCACCCCGATCCGCGCCACGCGTCCAGGGTAGGGAGAGCTCAGGCCGCGCCGGTGCCCTCGTCGGGCACGGCGGGCTGCTCGGCCTCCTGTTCGGCGAGCCGGCGCCGCACCGTGTAGCGGTAGCGATCGGGCGTCGGGACGGGCGTCTCGGCCGCGACCGCGTCGGGCAGCGCGACGGCTCCCGGGGCGTCGGCGGCGGGGGCAGGGACCGCACGCAGGCTCATGTCTGTGGAACGACGCCGACGCCGATCGGGTTCGGCCACCGGGGTGAACGATCGAGTAACTCTGGTCACACCGGCCCGAACCGTCCGGTGACGTCACACCCGTGCGCGCTGCCAGCGCCGGCGGAACGCGAGCCAGATCAGCCAGGCCGCGAGGGCGAGCAGGGCGACGAAGGCCAGCGGGCCGCTGGCCGCGACCAGGCCCTGGACCCCGCCGTTGAAGCGGTGCCTGGCGTCGTGCCAGGCCTTGCTGAACCCGGTCCGTGGCGTGGGCACCGTGGTGATCACCGCCTGGCCCTCCTGCTGCACGGAGACGGCGAGCGAGCCGTAGGAGGTCTGGTCGTCCAGGACCTTCAGCTGGCCCTGCAGCTGCTCGAGCTGGGTCTGCACCGCGTCGACCCGCTGCTGCACCGCGAGCGTCTCCTGGATGCTCGACGCCTTGGCGAGCAGGGTCAGGTAGGTGTCGCGCTGGGTCTCGAGGGCGTGGATGCGGGCGCCGAGGTCGGTGTACTGGCCGGTGACGTCGGCCGCCTGCGTCGACAGGTCGTTGACCTTGCCGACGGTCTGCACCTGCTTCACGAGCTCGGCGAACCGGTCGCCGGGCACGCGGATGGTGACGGACGCCGTCGGGTAGTCCCCGCCGCTCGACTTCTCGTTGGCGACGTAGCCGCCGAGCGCGGTGGCCAGGCCTTCGAGCTTGTCCTGCGCGGCGGGCACGGCGCCCTTCTCGACGGTGAGGTCGGCCTGGCCGGTGCGCACGATCTTCGCCGCGTCCGACGCACCGGCGTCGGCGGCCTGGCCCGCGGCGCCGCCGCCGGCCGAGCTCGCGCCCCCT
>DASZYF010000175.1:0-16231 GCA_035545535.1 Mycobacteriales bacterium
GACAGGCGCGTCCTGGACAGGCGCGGGGCTCTCGTCCACGTCGGCAAACCCTTCCGGCTCCGTGCCCACTCCCCCGCTCACCCGTACTCCTCGTCCATGTCCCGGCCGGACGCCCGGCCGGCCGTCTTGTCGGCTGCCTCCGCCTCCGGCGCGGGCTTCGGAACGGGTGCCCGCCCGGTCGTGGTCGCCTGGTCCTCGGACTCCGCGAGGGCGCTCGGGCCGTCCTCCGGTGGCGTCCCTTCCGGCTCCGTGAGGCGCACCTGGAGCTCGCCGAGCGCCTCCACCTGGGCGAAGGCCACCCGGGCCTCCCGGTACAGCTCGAGCAGCGCGAGGAAGCGCCCCACGACCTCGAGCAGCGAGCTGCAGCCTGCGCACAGAGCCCGGAAGGACTGCACCGGGCGCTGCCGCAGCGACTCGATCAGGATCCCCGCCTGCTCCCGCACGCTCACGCGGGGCGCGTGGACGTGGTCAACCCGCACGCTCGGCTCCGGCTTGGGCGCCAGGGCCGCGGAGGCCAGGCGGGCGAGGTCGGCCGGCGTTATCGCAAGGACCAGCTCGGGGAGCAGACCCTTGAAGGGCTCTTCGGGTGCCACCTCGCGGGCGTGGCTGCGGGCCTGGAGGCGGAGAAGCGCCTCGATGAGCGCGCCCGCCTGCTTGTAGGCCCGGTACTGCAGCAGCCGGGCGAACAGGAGGTCACGGGCCTCGAGCAGCGCGAGGTCCTCCTCGTCCGCGGCCACCTGGCCGGGCAGGAGGCGCGCGACCTTGAGGTCCAGCAGCGTCGCGGCGACCACGAGGAACTCGGTGCTCTGGCCCAGGTCCCAGTCGGGGCCGGAGGCGCGCACGTGCGCCAGGAACTCGTCGGTCACCTGGGCCAGGGCGACCTCGGTGATGTCCAGGCGGTGCTTCGCGATCAGCGAGAGCAGCAGGTCGAACGGCCCCTCGAAGACGGAGAGGTGGACGGTGAACCCGGGCGTCCGGGCGCCCTCGTCCGACCCGACGTCGAGCGCCGGCGCATCGATCGTCGGCGGCGCCGTCACAGGCCCACCAGGTCCATGACGCCCCGCATGAGCCGTCCGCCCACGCCGACGAAACCTGTCGATGTATCGACAAAGCCACCTAACGTCGCGATGGGGTCCGGCAGACTGCTGAACAGCCGCGGCAGCAGCACGAGCGCGATCGCGATGAACACGCCGATGTTGCGGTCGATCAGCTGGTAGCGGGCTTGCTGCCAGCCGTGGCTCACCGGTCCCCACGCGAACAGCGCCCGGCCCCCGTCGAGCATCGGCGGCACCGGCACGACGGAGAGCACCGCCTGCCCGCACCAGGTCGCGGCGGCGGAGATGAGCGCCTGGTTGGGCTTGCCCTCGCCCGCGCCGTCGGCCTTCACCAGGCCGACGGCCGCGATCGCGAGAAGCACGTACACCGCCGGGCCCGCGAGCATCGTCACGGCGACCCGGCGCCGCCGGCCCCGCCACCGGTCATCGACCGGTACCGGTGCACCCCAGCCGTAGCCGACGACCACCGCGCACACTGCGCCGTACACGTCGAGGTGGGGGGCGATCCGCCAGGTCAGGCGGCCGCTGCCGGCCGCTACGCGGTCGCCGACGGCCCGGCCGACCAGCACCTGGGCCGCGTCGTGGACGTAGAGGCCACCGACGAGGGCGACGACCACCCCCAAGAGGGCGGTGAAGTTGTTCAGGTGGTAGAGCACTGGGTCCTCAGCGGGCAGGTCGGCACCGCCCGTGCGGTGCCTCGCCGAGGAGCGTAGGGGGCTGGGCGCCGGGAGCCTGCGAGCGGGCCCGGTGTGTGGCTGCCTCAGCCCTCCTGGAGGCGACGCACCAGGATGCTGCTGCCTCCCTTGGCCTCGAGGTCGGCCAGGACGACGGCCAGCGCCTCGCGCACGATCCGCCCGCGGTCGACGGCCAGGCCGTGCTCGCCACGCAGGAGCAGGCGGGCGTGCTCGAGGTCGAACAGCTCCTCGCTCGAGACGTAGACCGTGATCTTCTCCTCGTGGCGCTCACGGCCGCTGGAGCGGGACTGACCACCGCGGGGGGCCCGTCGGTTGACCAGGACGCGGGGCCGCTCGGCGACCGCGGTGGCAGTGCCGGCGCCGGCCGGCTCGGGCTCGACGCCGTCGGGGACGGCCGCGAGGGGCTCGACCGCGGCCGGCGCGCTCTCCGGTGCCGTGCGGGGCGCCTCCCCCGGCCCGGTGACGCGGAACAGCTCATCGGCGCCGGGCAGGCTCGCGCGGCGGCTCATCGGGCGGTGCTCATGGACGACAGGACCTCCAGGGCGAGCTGCCGGTAGGCAGCGGCGCCGCTCGACGACGACGCGTAGGTGGTGATCGGCTCCCCCGCGACGCTGGTCTCGGGGAAGCGGACCGTACGGTTGATCACGGTGTGGAAGACCTTGTCGCCGAACGCGTCCAGCAGGCGCGCGAGCACCTCGCGCCCGTGGATCGTGCGGCCGTCGTACATCGTGGCCAGGATTCCCTCGATCTCTAGTTGAGGGTTGAGCCTTTCGCTGACCTTGTCGATCGTGTCGGTCAAGAGTGCGACGCCACGGAGGGCGAAGTACTCGCACTCCAGGGGGATGATCACGCCGTGGGCGGCCGTCAGCGCGTTCACCGTGAGCAGGCCGAGAGAGGGCTGGCAGTCGATGAGGATGACGTCGTAGTCCTCGAGCGTCGGCGCGAGCACGCGGGCCAGGGTCTGCTCGCGAGCGACCTCACCGACCAGCTGGACCTCGGCGGCGGAGAGGTCGATGTTGCTCGGGAGCAGGTCTAGGCCGACGACGTTCGTCTTGAGCATCACGTCCTCGACGGCCGTTCCCCGCTCGATCAGCAGGTTGTAGACCGTGCGGTCGAGCAGCAGAGGGTTCACGCCGAGTCCGACCGAGAGCGCGCCCTGCGGATCGAAGTCGACGAGCAAGACCCGCCGGCCGAGCTCGGCCAGTGCCGCGCCGAGGTTGATCGTGCTCGTCGTCTTGCCGACGCCGCCCTTCTGGTTGCACATCGCGATCACGCGCGCCGGGCCGTGCCGCTCGAGGGCGGGCGGCTTCGGGAAGCTGGGCAGGGGTCGGCCGGTCGGGCCGAGCTTCTCCCCCGGTGCTTCCTCGGTGGGCACCGCCGGCGCCGCGATGGCCGGCGCGACCTGCGCGGGCAGCTCGGCGGCGATCGTGCGCGCGCCCGGCACCTCGGCGCGGACCTCTGCAGGAGCCGATTCCCCTGCAACCGCAGGCACTTCCGGGCTGTCGACCTCGATCGGAGCGTCGGTCAGCTCCTCGGCCGGGTCGCTCGCGGACGGCGTGGGCGACTGCCCACGGGAGAACCATCCAAATGTCGACACGTCGCTTTACCCCTCTGGAGCTTCACCGCTACTGCGTCTTCTCGACAGAGCGGCACAGTACGGCCCACCGCTCGGCGTGTCCAGCAGCCGACCGTGCAACGACGTGCTAGCGGCCCGCGAAGCGGGGGTGAGGGTCTCGTCAGGACCGAGCGCGGGGGTGCGCGGCGGCGTAGACCGTGCGCAAGGTGTCCACGGTGACCAGCGTGTAGAGCTGCGTCGTGGTGACGCTCGCGTGCCCGAGCAGCTCCTGCACCACGCGGACGTCGGCGCCACCTTCGAGCAGGTGCGTCGCGAAGGAGTGCCGCAGCACGTGCGGCGACACCGCATCGGTGATGCCGGCCCGGTCGGCCGCGGCCCGCAGCACGTTCCAGGCCGACTGGCGGGAGAGCCGCGCTCCCCGAGCACCGACGAACAGGGCCGGACCGCCCGGACCGCCCTCGATGAGTCCCGGGCGACCTCGGACGAGGTAGTCCGACATCGCCTCCCGGGCCTGGCGTCCCATCGGGACCATCCGCTGCTTGCCCCCCTTGCCGGTCAGCATGAGAGACGGCGTCTCGGCGGCGGCGAGGTCGCCCGGGAGGTCGTCGACATCGAGGGCGACGGCCTCGGAGATGCGCGCGCCCGTCGCGTAGAGGAGCTCGAGCAAGGCGCGGTCACGCAGGCCGGTCTCGACGCGCGGTGCGAGGGTCGCGGCGTCGAGGAGCGTCTCGACGTCGTCGATCGACAGCGCCTTCGGGAGCCGCTTCGGCCGGGGCGGCGGCTTCACCGCAGCCGCGGCGTCCGCGGCCAGGCCGCCCTCACGGACGAGGAAGCGGTGCAGACCCCGCACGGCGGCGATCCCCCGGGCAGCCGACGATGCGGCCAGCGGCGGGTGTGAGGAGTCACCTTCGCGGAGGCTCGCGAGGTAGCGAGTGATGTCCGACTCGGCGACGTCGGCCAGGCTGCCTATCCGGCTGTCGACGAGGAACTCGACATAACGATCGAGGTCCCGGCGGTACGCGAGCAGCGTGTTGCGCGCTGCACCCCGCTCGACGGCGAGGTGGTCGAGGTAGTCACGCACCCCGCGGGTGATCGCCGGCGGCGCGGGCGGGCGGACCGGGTCGGCGCTCAGGATGCTGCCCCGGCGAGTGCCTCGTCGAGGGCGACAGCCGGCAGCCCGAGCGCGTCGCCCACCGGCGCGGAGGTGAGGTGACCGCCGACGGTGGTCACGCCGGCGGCGAGGGCGGCGTCGCGGGCGACCGCTGCCCTCATCCCCCGGTTCGCGATCTCGACCGCGTACGGCAGCGTCACGTTGGTGAGGGCGAACGTCGACGTGAACGGCACCGCGCCGGGCATGTTCGCCACGCAGTAGAAGACGGACTCGTGCACCGTGAACGTCGGGTTCGAGTGGGTGGTGGGCCGGCTGTCCTCGAAGCACCCGCCCTGGTCGATGGAGATGTCCACGAGGACCGAGCCGGGCTTCATCCGCCGCACCAGGTCGTTGCTGACGAGGATGGGTGCCCGCGCGCCGGCGACGAGGACGGCACCGATCACGAGATCCGCTGAGAGACAGGCGCTTTCGATCTCGTAGTTGTTGCTCGCGACGGTGTGGATCCGGCCACCGCCGAACAGCCGGTCGACCTCGCGCAGGCGGGAGACGTTCTTGTCGACGATGACGACCTCGGCCTCCATGCCCTGCGCGATGAGGGCGGCGTTGGTGCCGGAGATGCCGGCTCCGAGGACGACGACCTTCGCCGGGTGCACGCCCGGCACCCCGCCGAGGAGCACCCCGCGCCCGCCGTGCTCGCGCTCGAGGCACATCGCCCCGACCTGCGTCGCCATGCGGCCGGCGACCTCGCTCATCGGGGCGAGCAGCGGCAGCGAGCCGTCCGGCAGCTGGACGGTCTCGTAGGCGATCGCGTCGGTGCCGGCGGCGAGCAGCGCATCGGTGCACGCCCGCGACGCGGCCAGGTGGAGGTAGGTGAACAGCACCTGCCCGGACCGGAGGTGGCCGTACTCGCTCTCGACCGGTTCCTTGACCTTGAGGACGAGGTCGGCGCTTCCCCACACGTCGGCCGCGGCCGGCACGATGCGTGCCCCCGCAGCCACGTAGTCGTCGTCCGGCAGGGAGGAGCCGGCGCCGGCGCCGCGCTCGATCAGGACCTCGTGACCGTGCAGCGTCATCTCGCGCACGCCGGCCGGGGTGATCGCCACCCGGTACTCGTTGTCCTTGACCTCGCGGGGCACGCCGACGCGCACGGGGACCTCCGGAGCGGTCTGGACAGGGGAAGGACGGCGGGCGCGAGTCTAGGTCGTCGCGGTTCCAGGGACGTCCGGGTGACCGGATGTCACCCGGCGTGCGTCGGCCGATCCGGCCACGGTTGCGCCGCGGGACGCAAGCCGGCCCAGCCGCGCGCCGCGAGCGCGGCGGCCGCGAGGATCGCTGCGGACGCGGTGCCGTTCGTCAGCTCGCCGGAGAGCACCATCTCGACCGCTTCGTCCAGCGGGTGCCAGGACAGCGTGAGGTCGGCCTCCTCGCCCTCGGCGGTGAAGCCGGCGGCCGGCGCCGCGGAGATGCCTCGGGCGAGGAACACCCGGGTCGCCTCGTTGCTCCCGCCTGGAGTGGGCAGCACGTCGATCAGGTGGTGCCATTCCGCAGCGGCGAGCCCCGCCTCCTCGGCGAGCTCCCGCGCTCCGGTCGCCGATGCGGGTTCCCCCGCCACGTCGAGCAGACCCGCGGGCAGCTCGAGCAGGTGCCGGCCGACCGGGTGCCGGTACTGCCGGATGAGGAGGACGCGGTCCTGGTCGTCGAACGCGAGGACGTGCACGGCACCGGGGTGCTCGACGACGTCGCGCTCGTGCACGTCGCCCGACGGCATCTGCACCTGGTCACGGCGCACGGCGATCACGTGACCGCGCCACACCTCGACGCTGTCGAGCGTGCGGTATCCCTCGCTCACCCTGGGTCAGCGGCTGAGCGCGGCCGGTTCGTCGCTCGCGGGGACCTCGAGCGGCAACCGGCCGGTGCGGGCCCGCGAGTGCCGCAGCGACGCGGCGATGAACGCGGCGAACAGCGGGTGCGCCCGCGTGGGGCGCGACCGCAGCTCGGGGTGGAACTGCGAGCCGACGTAGAACGGGTGCGTGTCGGCCGGCAGCTCGCTGATCTCGACGAGCCGCCCGTCCGGCGAGGTGCCGGAGAAGACCATGCCGGCGTCGGTGAGGCGGTCGCGGTAGGCGTTGTTCACCTCGTAGCGGTGGCGGTGCCGCTCGTCGACGCGGGTCGACGCGTACGCCGCGAAGGCCTGCGTGCCGGGCGCGATGTGCGTCGGGTAGAGACCGAGCCGCATCGTGCCGCCGAGGTCGCCCTCGCCGGAGACGATGTCGACCTGGTCGGCCATCGTCGCGATGACGTGGTGCTCGGCCTCCGGCTCGAACTCGGCGGAGTTCGCGCCGTCGAGCCCGGCCAGATGACGTGCAACGTCGATGACCATGCACTGCATGCCGAGGCAGAGGCCGAGCGCGGGGACCTTGCGCTCACGGGCGTGCCGCAGCGCCGCGACCTTGCCTTCGATGCCGCGGATGCCGAAGCCTCCCGGCACGAGGATGCCGTCGACGCCTTCGAGCACACTGGCGGTCACCTCGGGGGCTCCGCACTCATCGGACGGCACCCAGCGGATGTCGACGGCGGCATCGTGCTGAAAACCCCCGGCGCGCAGGGCTTCTGTGACCGACAGGTACGCGTCGGGCAGGTCGACGTACTTGCCGACGATCGCGATGGTGACGCGGTGCGCGGGCGCGTGCACGCGGCGGAGCAGCTCGTCCCAGTCGGTCCAGTCGACGTCGCGGAACGGCAGGTCGAGGCGGCGCACGAGGTAGGCGTCGAGCCCCTCGCTGTGGAGCACCTTCGGGATGTCGTAGATGCTCGGCGCGTCGGGAGCGGCCACGACGGCGTCGGCATCGACGTCGCACGACAGCGCGATCTTGCGCTTCATTCCCTCGGGGATCTCGCGGTCGCTCCGGCACACGATCGCGTCCGGCTGGATGCCGATGCTGCGCAGCGCGGCGACCGAGTGCTGGGTCGGCTTGGTCTTCAGCTCGCCGCTGGGTGCGAGGTAGGGCACGAGCGAGACGTGCAGGAAGAAGCAGTGGTCGCGGCCGACCTCATGACGGACCTGGCGGATGGCCTCGAGGAACGGCAGCGACTCGATGTCGCCGACGGTGCCACCGACCTCGGTGATGACGACGTCGACCTCGGGTCCGCTCATCGCGAAGATGCGTGACTTGATCTCGTCGGTGATGTGCGGGACGACCTGCACGGTCGCGCCGAGGTACTCGCCGCGGCGCTCCTTCGCGATGACCGCGCCGTACACCTGGCCGGTCGTGACGTTCGCGCTCGCGTTGAGGTTGCGGTCGAGGAAGCGCTCGTAGTGACCGATGTCGAGGTCGGTCTCGGCGCCGTCGTCGGTGACGAAGACCTCGCCGTGCTGGAACGGGTTCATCGTCCCGGGATCCACGTTGAGGTACGGGTCGAGCTTCTGCATCGTCACCCGCAGCCCGCGAGCCGAGAGCAGCCGGCCGATGCTCGACGCCGTGAGCCCCTTGCCGAGGCTCGACGCGACACCGCCGGTGACGAAGACGTGCTTGGTGACGTGCTGACCGAGGTAGGCGGGCCGGTGCCGCTGATCCACGTGGGGCGCCTCTCCGTGGGGACTCGACCGGGCATCCGCCCGGACCTCCACGGGGGGCCACGGTATCAAGCAGTCGGGGGGTCGGGCGACGGCACGCCGCTGACAGAGATGCGCGTCACCCAGACGTCACCCGACTGTCACACGCGTCCCTGGCGTGCTGCGTCTGGCCCGTCGTCATCCGGTCGTCATCCTCGGTCGACATGGCGTTCCGAGCGCGCGAGCGCCAGCAGCTCCTCCGCGTGGCCCTGTGCCAGCGCGCTGTCGAGGCCCGCGAGCATCCGCGACAGCTCGATGACCCGATCGGCGTCGGCCAGGGGAACCACGTCGCTGGCGGTGACCGAGCCGTCGTCGTCGCGGCGGACGAGCAGGTGGCGGTCGGCGAACGCGGCGACCTGTGGGAGGTGGGTGACGACCACGACCTGACGGCCGCGGGCGAGCCGGGCCAGCCGGCGTCCGACCTCGACGGCCGCCCGCCCGCCGACGCCGGCGTCGACCTCGTCGAAGACCAGCGTCATGGCCGCGTCGCCGGCGGTGGGATCGGCGGCGGGCCGCGTGGCCAGCACGACCTCGACGGCGAGCATGACGCGCGAGAGCTCGCCTCCGCTCGCGCCACGGGCGAGCGGCCGGGCCGGCGAACCCGGGTGCGGCGTCAGCTGGAGCTCGACCGCGTCGCGTCCGAGGGGTCTGAGCTCACCGACGTCGGTGACGTCGGCGATCACCCGGGCGTGCGGCATCGCCAGCGCGGTGAGCTCCTCGCTCACCGCGGCGGAGAAGCGCTCGGCGGCCCGGCGGCGCTCAGCGCCGATGGCGCTCGCGGCCTCCTCGAGCCGGGCCCGGAGCTGATCGCGCTCCGCCGTGAGGGCGGCGCGCCGGTCACCGTCATCGTCGAGCGCGAGGAGGCGGGGCGCGGCGTCCCGCGCCCACGCGAGGACGTCCGCCAGGTCCGGTCCGTAGAGCCGGGTCAGCGCGCCGAGCGCCGCCCGGCGGTCCTGCACGTCGGCGAGGCGGACGGGGTCGACCTCGACGCCAGCGGCGTAGGCGGTCAGCTCGGAGGCGATCTCGGCGGCCGCCACCCCGACGTCGGCCAGGCGGGATCCCAGCGCGGCGAGGGCGGGGTCGTGCTCGGCGACCGCACCGAGCGCGCGCCGGGCACGGGCGACCAGGCCGAGCACGTCGACGCTGCCCTCCCCGGCGTCGTCGTCTCCCGCGAGCGAGGTGCGGGCCTCCGTCGCGGCCAACCCCAGCTGTTCGGCATGGGTGAGCCGCTCCGCCTCGGCGCGCAGCCGCTCGTCCTCGCCGACCTCGGGCGCGACGGCGGCTACCCGATCCAGGCCGGCGCGCAGCAGCTCGGCCTCGCGGGCGCGCTCCTGGGCCCGCGCCGTCAGGTCATCCAGCTCGGCGGCCACCTCGCGCCAGCGCGCGAAGTCCAGCCCGTACGCCGTCAGCCGCGCCGCGAGCCCCGGCCCGGCGAAGCGGTCGAGCGCCGCGCGCTGCTCGGCGGGACGGAGCAGCCTCAGCTGGTCGTGCTGGCCGTGCACGGCGAGGACGTGCTCACTGATGTCAGCGAGCACCTGGGCGGGCACACCCGACCCGCCCGCGACGGCGCGCGACCGCCCGCCGCTCGCGACCGTCCGGGCGACGACGAGCGCGTCGTCCTCGTCGACCGCCGCCCCCGCCTCGTCGGCCCGCAGCCGGGCCGGCGAGTCCGCGGGCAGCCGCCAGCGCGCCTCGACGCTGGCCCGTTCCTCACCGGGCCGCACCAGACCGGCGTCGGTCTTGCCGCCGGCGATGAGGGCGAGGCCGGTCAGCACCATCGTCTTGCCGGCGCCGGTCTCACCGGTCAGCACGGTCAGGCCGGGTCCGAGCTCGAGCGTCGCGTCCGCGATCACACCGAGCCCGCGGATGCGGAGCTCCTCGAGCACCGCGCGAGCCTACGTCCGGCGGCCGTTGCGGCCCCGCCAGCCATGCACAGGCAGGCCGAACTTGCGCACGAGCCGGTCGGTGAACGCGGCGTCCTGGATGCGCGCGAGCCGGACGGTGCGTGAACCACCCGTCACCTCGACGCGCGCGTGCGCGGGCACGGCGACCGTGCGGCGCCCGTCGCACGCGAGCATCGCCGCGGACTCTCCGGCGAGCACCTCGATCGCCACGACCGACGACGGGGACACCACGAGCGGTCGCGCGAACAGGGCGTGCGCCGCGAGCGGGACCACGAGCATCGCGTCGACGTCGGGCCAGATCACCGGTCCACCCGCCGAGAACGCGTAGGCGGTGGATCCGGTGGCGGTCGAGACCAGCACGCCGTCAGCGGCGAACGTGACGAGCGGCCGTCCGTCGATGCCGAGCGCGCACTCGACCATGCGGGCACGGTCGGACTTCTCGAGGCTGACCTCGTTGAGCGCCCAGCCGTGGAAGATCGCCTGTCCGTCCACGCTGACGGCGACGTCGACCGTGCCGCGCTCGTCGACGGTCCACGTGCCCGCGAGCACCGCATCGACCACCGTGTCGGCGACATCGGGTTCGGCCTCCGCGAGGAAGCCCACGTGCCCGAGGTTGACGCCGAGCAGCGGCGTACCGCTCTCGCGACCGAGCTCGGCGGCCCGCAGCAGGGTTCCGTCGCCCCCGAGGACGAGCACGAGCTCGACGTCCTCGGCCGCTCCGAGGTGCTGCACCGCCTGCAACGGCAACGAGCCGACGACCTGCTCGAGCGCACCCGCCTCGTCGTCCAGCGCGCGGACCGTGACGCCGGCGGCGTGCAGGCGCTCGGCGATCCGCCGGACGAGGTCGACGGCCTCGTTGCGGCCCGTGTGCGTGACCAGGAGCACCGAGCGCTCCCCCGTCCCGGTCACTGCGGTCCCTCGGCGACGGCCGCGTCGAGCGCCCCGTCGGTGAGGGCGCCCGCGTCGCCGCGCAGCCAGATCACGTACTCGACGTTGCCCGCCGGGCCGGGCAACGGGCTCGCCGTGATCCCGGCCGTGCCCAGGCCCAGCCGCGACGCCGCATAGGCGACCCGCCGCACCGCGTCGCGCCGCAGAGCCGGGTCGCGCACGACCCCGTCACGCCCGAGGTGGTCCCGGCCCACCTCGAACTGCGGCTTCACCAGCAGCACGAGGTCCGCATCGGCGGTCGCGACCCCCTGCAGGGCCGGAAGGACCGTGAGCAGGCTGATGAAGGAGAGGTCACCGACGACGAGCGACACCGGCGCATCGAGGGCCGCCGGCTCGAGGTGGCGAACGTTCGTCCGATCGAGGACGGTGACGCGCTCGTCGGTCTGCAGCGACCACGCGAGCTGGCCGTAGCCGACGTCGACGGCGACGACGTGCGCGGCGCCGTGGTGCAGCAGCACGTGGGTGAAGCCGCCGGTCGAGGCACCCGCGTCGAGCGCCCGGCGGCCGGCAACGGCGAGGCCCTGCGGTCCGAACACCCCGATCGCGTGCGCGAGCTTGTGGCCACCGCGGGACACCCAGCGCTGCTCCCCGTCGGGAGGCTCGGTCACGCGGACCGGTTCGTCGGCCCGCACCGCGGACGCCGCCTTGCTCGCCGGGACCCCGCCGACGAGCACGCGACCGCTTGCCACGAGGTCGGCCGCCTCGCCCCGCGAGCGGGCCAGTCCGCGGCGAACGAGCTCGGCGTCGAGCCGGCCCCGACGCACGCCGCTCATCTGCTTCGTCGTCACCTGGGAAGCCGTCGCCGGCGGCCGGTCACGGCGCCGGGGCGTCGGTCTCGGGGACGGAGATCGGGCCGCTCGCGTCAAGCTCCTCGAGCGCCTGCTGCAGCAGCTGGTGGACGTCGTCGTACAGGGCGACCTGGTCGGCCGGCTCCAGGCCCTCCGCCTCCGCCAGCCGGGCCCGCGCGAGCGTCACCTGGTGCGGCTCAGAGCCCGCTCGGCCCTCGCGGCCCGCTCGCAGGCTGTCCGCGACGGTCACGGGCCGAAACTACCGCCCGAACCGGCCCCTGCCCCGTCCGGTCGTGCGCGCGCCGCCGCATGGGGCCGCTCTCGCATGGATATCGTCACCGGGTGGCGACCCCCGCCCGGTGCCAGCGCGCCGTGGACTACCTCGTCTTGCGGCTGTCCGACGTCCCGCTCGACACGCGGCGCCGGCACGCGCCTGACCGCCGCCTCACGATCGAGGTGACCGACCTCGGCATCGCCTACGTCGGGCGGATGGCGCAGGGCGAGCTCGTCGACGTCGCGTGCGTGCCGCTTCCGGTCGAGGGAGAGCCGGCCCAGGTGCGGCTGGCCGTGTCCAGCGACGACCTCGTCGCCCTGGCGGACGGCGTGCTCTCGCTGTCCTCGGCGTGGGCCACCGGCAAGCTGCGGGTGGATGCGAGCGTGCTCGACATGGTGCGGCTCCGCGCGCTCCTGTAGCTAGCCCTCGAGCCCCACGACCTCGGCGGTGTCGGTGCCCCTCTCGGCATCGGCCCACGCGACGGCGAGCGCGGCCCGCCACCCGTCCAGGCCGTCGTCGTCCGGGCGCGGCCGGGGCGGTGGCGATGCCAGCAGCCGATCCCCGGCGCGGGTGATCCGCCAGCCGGTGTGCGCCGGGTCCGGATGCGCGACGAGCAGGCCGCGCAGGTCGCGCGCGAGGTAGGTCGGGCGCGGCCCCGGGCGGAGCAGGTCGGCAACGGCGGTCACGCCGGTCAGCACCAGCAGGCTGTCGACGTCCGCGTTGCGCGCCCCCTCGATGTCGGTGTCGAGGCGGTCCCCGACGACGAGCGGGCGCCGGGAGCCGGTGCGCAGGACCGATTCGCGGTGCAGCGCCGGATGGGGCTTGCCGGCGATCACGTCGGGGCGGCGGCCGCTGGCCGTCTCGAGGAACGCGACGGTCGCGCCGGCGCCGGGCAGCTGACCGCGCCCCGTGGGAACGGTCGCGTCGGTGTTGCTCGCGACCCACGGCAGTCCGGCGCGGAGCGCCAGCGCCGCCTCCGCGAGCCGCGGGTAGTCGATGACCGGGTCGTACCCGGTCGTGACCGCCACCGGCGCGTCGTCCGCAGAGCTCACCGCGACGAGCCCGCGCTCCTCGACCGCGGACACCAGCCCCGCCCCGCCGCAGACGAGCACCCGGCTGCCCGGGTCGATCCGATCGGCCAGCTCACGCGCGGCGGCCTGGGCGCTCGTGACCACCTCGGTCGCATCGGTGTCGACCCCGAGCGCGGTGAGGCGGGCGGCCACCTCGTCGGCCGGCCGCAGGGCGTTGTTCGTGACGAACGCCCGCCCCTGGCCGGCGGCGTGCGCCGCCGCGACGGCTTCGACGGCGTGGGGCACCGCGTGGCCGTCGACGTAGATGACCCCGTCGAGGTCGAAGAGAGCGACGTCGTAGACGTGCACGAGTGGTCCGGCACTCGCCCGCGGTGCCGCGTCGGGGGTCACGGTCACCTACGATCCCGCACGTGTCGAGCGCCCCGCCCGCCAGCGCAGTCCCCGTCCCTCCCGGCCTGGTGCTCGCGCCGTTCCGGGCGCTGCGCTACGACCCCGGCGTGGTGCCCGACCTCGCAGCGGTGCTCAGCCCGCCCTACGACGTCATCGACGATGCGCAGCGCGCCGCGCTCGCGGCGAGCAGCGAGCACAACGCGGTGCGGCTGATCCTGCCGGTCGGCACGGACGAGCAGCCCGACCGCTACGCGACCGCGACCGCGCTCCTCGCCGAGTGGCAGGCGACGGGCGTGCTGCGCCGCGACGAGGTGCCCGCGCTCTACGTCTACGAGGAGACCGAGCCGGGCGGGCACGTGCAGCGCGGCCTGCTCGGCGGCGTCGGGCTGGCCGAGGCCGAGGCCGGGATCGTCCTGCCGCACGAGAACACGATGGCAGGCCCGGTGGCGGACCGGCTGGCGCTGCTCACGGCGACGGCGACCGACCTCGAACCGATCTTCCTGGTGTACGACGGCGGCGGCGCCGCGAGCACGGCGGTCGAGCAGGCCGCCGCCGGTGATGCGCTGGTCGACGTGACCACCGCGGACGGCGTGCGGCACCGCCTGTTCCGCATCACCGACCCGGACACGCTCGCGGACGTCGCCGCCGACCTCCTGCCGCGGACGGCGACGATCGCCGACGGGCACCACCGCTACGCGACCTACTTGCAGCACCAGCGCGACCAGCACGCGGCCGGTCGGGGCGACGGTCCGTGGGACCGCGGGCTCGCGCTGCTCGTCGACGTGAGCCGCAGCGGCCCGGCGGTGCACCCCATCCACCGCGTCATCGCGAGCCTCCCGGTCGACCGGGCGGCGGAGCTCGCCGGCGCAGCGTTCCGCGTGACGCGCCTGCGGGACGATGCGGCGGACGCGGCGCTCGAGCGACTGGCCGGGACGCACGGTCCGGCCTTCGTGCTGACCAACGGCGCCGCGAGCTACCTGCTCGACTCCCCCGACGAGCGGGTGCTCACCGAGGTGCTGCCGGCCGACCGCAGCGCCGCGTTCCGCTCGCTCGACGTGACCGTCGCCCACCTGCTCCTCGTCGACCGCCTCTGGGGCCTGCGGGACCACGAGGACGTCGTCGGCTTCGAGCACGACGTGCCGGCCGCGATCGCCGCCGCGGGCGCCGGCGGCACGGCGCTGCTGCTGAAGCCGACACCGGTGGAGGACGTGGCCGCGGTCGCCCGCGCGGGTGAGCGGATGCCGCGCAAGAGCACGTTGTTCACCCCGAAGCCCCGCAGCGGGATGGTGCTGCGCCCGCACGACGACGGTTGAGGTCGGTGAGGCTCTTCGGTCGGCGGGGCCCCGTGTCCCGGCTCATGAGGACAGGCGGCGCAGCTCGGCCACCTCGACCTCGCACTTGCTGACCGAGCCGGCGGCCGACTTCCAGAACCGGCGCCGCAGCGCGCCGACGACGGCGAGCTCGTCACCCGGCTCGAGCTTGAGCACGCGCCTGCGCAGCGCGGCCGTCCAGGCGACGCAGTCGAAGGTGTCGATGGTGGGGCCGCCCTCGCGGGGGCGGGCCCGGTTGACGACGAGGCGGAACGAGACGACGGCGTCCCCGCTCGGGAGCGTCCTCTCCTCCGGGTCACCGGAGAGCCGGCCCCGGAGCTGGATGTGGTTCTGGGTGTCGACGGCAGTAGGCATGCGCCCACGGTGCGCCGATCGCCGGGCGCGCACCGCGACCGTTGCGTGGAGCTGGGGACGGGCCGGACGAGTGGCCGGCGCTCAGCGCACAGGTCAGCCGCGGAGCGCGTCGGCCTGCTCGGCCGCGTCGGTGAGGTCGTCGACGTCCGCTTCGGCCGCGGCGTCGAACCAGCGCACGGCGTCGTCGATGCGGCCGGCGTCGCGCAGCGCCGCTGCGTACGCGTAGCGGAGCCGGGCCGACCACGGCTGCAGCGCACCGTCCGTCGCCCCGATGCCCTCGAGCGCGAGCACCGCGGCCTTGGCCTGGCCCATGTCGCGCCGGGCGCCGCTCGCCACGATGGCCAGCTCGATGGTCCCGGCCCGGTCGGCCGCTCCCGCGAGCGGGCCGGTGGCCAGCGCCAGGGCCTTCTCAGGCCGGCCGAGCGCCCGTTCGCAGTCGGCCTCGAGGGCGATCAGGTCCCGGTGCCCGGTGATGCGACGGCCGGCCCTCAGGTCGGCCAGCGCCAGCGCCCAGTCCCCCGCCTCGTAGGCGATGACACCGACCGCTTCGCGCACCGTGCCGAGACGGCCACCCTGTGCGCGCGCGGCCCGTGCGTGGCGCAGCGCGAGCTCAGGGTCGGCATCGACCATCTCGATGGCTGCGAGCAGGTGGCCGGCGACGGCGGCGGACACGGCGGCGGAGAGGCTCGCCACCTCGCGCCGGAGGTCCGGGTCGAGGTCCTTGTCGGACAGGCCCTCGGGGATCGGTGGCGCGTCGGTCCAGTCGGGGTTCGGCGCTCGCCGGGCCCGGGGGCCGGCGTGTGGCGTGCGGGTGCGCTCCGTGCCACGGGCGTCGCGATCGCGCGGGCCCGGCCGGGCGGTTCCGGTGCGCGCATCGGCGCCCCGGCCGTCTCGGTCGCGCGGCGGTCCCGCCCGGCGCGGACCGCCGGACGACGCAGTGCCGGACGACGCAGTGCCGGACGACGCAGAGCCGGACGACGCAGAGCCCGAGCGCCGCGGACGGTCCTCTGCCGTGCGGTCACGGGGCGGACCCGCCCGGCGCGGCCCGTCCGCCGGTGGACGCGAGCGGGCGCGCTCCGGGTGTGGGCGGTCTTCAGGTCCGCGGTCACGCGAAGGTCGCGGGCTGCGGCCGTCCGGCGCGGCTGCGCGACGCGGGCGGTC
>DASZYF010000176.1:0-18839 GCA_035545535.1 Mycobacteriales bacterium
GCCCCCGCGGCCGCCCGCGACACCGCCCGCGCGCAGCACGAGACGCGCGCCGCGCACGACCTCACCTCCGACGCCGTCTGGCACCTGGCCGCGCACCTGCCGGTCATCGGCAGCTCGCTGCACACCACCGGAGGGCTGGCCGCCGTCGCCGACGACGTCACCCACGCCGCGCTGCCGCCGCTGGTCGGCGTGGCCTCCGACGTGGCGCACGGCCACCTGCGCGACGCCCGCGGCACCATCGACCTGGCCCGCGTCGAGCAGGCGCACACCGCGCTGACCATCGCGGGGCCGCACCTGCGCGCGGCCGCCGCGGTCGTCGCCGGCCTGCCCGCCAAGCCGTTCCTGTCCGTCGTCGGCTCGGCCCGCACGGAGCTCCGCCGCGAGATCCTCACGCTCGACGCGCAGGTGGTCAACGCCGAGCTGGTCACCCGCGTCGCCCCCGCGATGCTCGGCGCCGGCGGGCTGCGGCGCTACCTCGTCGTGCTGCAGAACCCGGCCGAAGCCCGCGGCACCGGCGGCCTGGCCGGCACCTACGCGGTGCTCACCGCCGACCACGGGCACCTGCACCTCGAGAGCGTGGGCTCCGACGACGACATCGTGAGCCACCCCGACACTCCCGTGCCCGGCCTCCCGGCCGACTTCACCGACCGCTGGGGCGCGTTCTCCGCCGGCGGCTACTGGACCAGCGCCAACCTCACCCCGCACTTCCCCTACGCCGCGCAGGTGTGGGAGGGCCTCTGGGACGAGCAGCACCCGGGCCGGCCGGTCGACGGCATCATCGCCACCGACCCCGTGGAGGCCGGCGCGATCCTCGGCGCCACGGGCCCGGTGACCCTGCCCGACGGGACGGTCCTGCACGGCGGTCCCGACGGCGGCGACGTGCCCGCCTACGTCGAGAGCGCCCTGTACGCGCGGTACGGCACCCCGGAGCAGCAGCCCGAGCGCAAGGCCCAGCTCGAGGCGCTCGTGAAGGCCGCCTACGGGCGCATCACCGACGCCTCCGTCGACGCCCGCGCGGTGCTCGAGGCCCTCGGCGTCGGAGCTACCCAGGGCCGGGTCCTCGTCGCGAGCACGCACGCCGAGGAGCAGGACCTCGCGCCCACCGTCGTCGGCGGCGAGCTGCCCGACGCCCGCGGCCCGTTCGCCTACCTGTCGGTCAGCAACGCCGGCGGCAACAAGATGGACTACTACCTGGACCGGTCGCTGTCCTACACGGCCGACGGCTGCGGCGGGGCCACGCGGAGCTCCACCATCTCGGTCACGCTGCACAACTCCGCCGACGCGGACGGGTTGTCGGTCTACGTGGCCGGGCGCAACGACGCGTTCGTCGACGGCGTCGCGCCCGGGATGGACCGCGTCTACCTGACGATCTACGCAGCGGTCGGGGCCACCCTGCAGAGCGCCACCCTCGACGGCCGGCCCGCCGGCATCACGCAGGGGACCGAGCGCGGCCACCTCGCCCTCTCGGCCTACCTGGACATCCCGCCGGGCGCCGACCACACGCTGACGGTCTCGCTCGTGGAGCCCACCGACGGCACGTTCGTGCTGCTCCCGCCGCAGCCGCTGCCCCGTCCGGAGCGGGTCGAGACGCAGGTGCAGCGGTGCCTCGCCGAGCCCTTCCTGCGCCCCTCGGGCTCGCCGGTCCCGTGATGGGCCGAGCGGGTGATCCGGCTCGGCAGCCCGGATCGTCCCGGTCGGGGCCGTCACCGGAAGGCATGTGCGAACGTTGTGTGGGGCAGGACACGGGCCTAATCTCAAGGTTGCAGGCTGATGGTCCGAGCAACTCTCAGTAACATTTGTCCTTCTTGGTCCCCCAACCGGAGGAGTCCTCGCGTGAGGCTGCGCGGCGCCGCCATGCTGCTGTGCGCCGGTCTCGCGCCTCTGACCGGTCTCGGAGCCGCCCCCGCCTCCGCCGCCGCGTACCCGCCGGCGGCCATCGTCTGCAGCATCGCACCGGACCCCGTCAACGTCGGCGCCACCGTCACGATCACCGGCACGGGCTACAAGCCCGGCACGTCGGTCACCGTCACGGTGACCAGCAACGGCGTCGTCACCCACACCGCCGGCACGGTCGATCCCAACGGGTCCGTCACCGTCGCCGAGCAGGCCGGCCCGAACGTCGGCCCCGTGACCTTCCGGGTGGCCGGCTCGGACACCACCGGCGCGGCCGCCGGCTGCCAGGTGACGACCCACGCGACCAAGGTCAACGGGAACGGCAACGGGAACGGCAACGGGAAAGGCAACGGGAACGGCAACGGCAACGGCGGCTGCACGGCCAAGGGTTCGCTGTCGTCCGACACCGCGTCCGTGGGCCAGACCGTGATGCTCGGCGGCGGCGGCTTCGCCCCCAACAGCCCGGTCAGCCTGTCCGACAGCGCCGGCAACGACCTCGGCAGCACCACCTCGGACGGCTCGGGCCGCATCAACGCCCCCGTCGCCGAGGCCCAGCCCGGCACGTACACCGTCTATGCCTCCGGCGACGGCGCCGGCAGCTGCAAGGGGCGGCAGCGCACGATCGTCGCCGGGCTCAACATCACCCGCGCCGAGGGCGCCGGCCTTCCGTTCACCGGGGTCGACGGCCTGTGGCTGCTGCTGTTCGCCGCGATCGTGCTCGTGTCCGGCGGCTCCGGCGTCGTGGCGCTCGAGCGTCGCCGCCGCCTGGTGCGCGCGCAGCGCTGACCGCGCCCGACGCGCAGGGCCCCGAGCCCTCGCACTCCACGGCCGAGCCCGACCCGGCGGACGTCGAGGACGCCGCCGAGCTGCGCCCACGGCCCAAGCCCATCGTGCGCAGCGGCTCAGCCCGCCCCGATGACGCCGACGAGCGGCGCCTGCGCGAGGACGTGCCGCCCCACCACGGGAGCTGACCGCTGCGTGAAGGAGCGCCGACAACGGACATGTGGCGCCTCTGGATGCCTCCGGGACGCCACAACGCCGATGTCGACCTGCGGGCCGGCCGGCCCGGAGCTCAGGTGGTGGAGCGGGCCCGGGTGGCCTTCGCGGGCGCCCGGCCGGCCGCGAGCAGGTCGCGGATCTCGCCGAGCAGCTCCACCTGCGGGTCCGGCGCGGCGGCCTCGACCTCGCCGGAGGCGAACCGCTGCAGGAGCCTGTTCACCGGCAGCACGACCATGAAGTACACGACGGCGGCGATGATCAGGAAGCTGACGATGTTGTTGATCAGGTCGCCGTACAGGAACTTGCTCTTGTGGATCGTGAAGGTCAGCTGGCTGAAGTCCGGCTGACCTCCGATCGCGGCGATGATCGGCGTGATGATGTCCTTGGTGAAGGCGTCGACGATCGCCTTGAACGCGGCGCCGATCACGACGGCGACGGCGAGGTCGACGACGTTGCCGCGCAGGATGAAGTCGCGGAAGCCCTTGATCAGGTCACTGGAGGCCATGAGCAAGATCCAAGCGCAGGCGCCGGGACGGCGCAATCCCCGGGCGGGAGCGTCCGGGACCGGTCTTACGCGGCCGCGGTCTTCCCGGCGGAGCTGCTCGAGGAGCCGGCCGACGGCTCGGCCTTCTTCGCCGACGCGGAGGCGGCCTTCGACGACGAGGACTCCGCCTTCGTGGCGCTCGACTCGCTCGTGGGCTTCGACTCGGTCTTGCCGCCGGCCGCGGCCGCGTCGCTGGTCGTGGAGCCCGAGCGGCTGTCGGTGCGGTAGAACCCGCTGCCCTTGAAGACGACGCCGACCGAGCCGAACACCTTGCGGACCGGGCCGCCGCAGCCGGGCTCGTGCTGGGTGAGGGAGTCGTCGCTGAAGGACTGCACGACCTCGAACTGCTCGTCGCACGCCTGGCAGGCGTACTGGTAGGTCGGCACCTCAGTCCTCCACTCGCGTCGGGTCCATCCGCTGGCACTCTCGCTCTACGAGTGCCAATTGTGCGGCACGCGCCGGTATTCCGTCCAGAGGACGCGGCCGCCGACCCCTCCGAGGCGCGGTGCAGGATCACCTGCGTGGACCTCGGCGTGAACCTGTTCCTCACCGACATCTCGATCTCGCCCGCGAAGCTCGCGCGGGAGCTCGAGGACCGCGGCTTCGCGGCGCTCTACATGGCCGAGCACACCCACATCCCCGTCTCCCGGGCCACCCCGTACCCGATGGGAGGGGAGCTGCCGGAGAACTACAAGCGGACCCTCGACCCGTTCGTCGCCCTTGCGACGGCCGCGGCGGTCACCACGGACCTGAAGATCGGCACCGGCATCTGCCTGGTCACAGAGCACGACCCCATCTCGCTGGCCAAGTCGGTGGCCTCGCTCGACCACGTCAGCGGCGGCCGCTTCACCTTCGGCATCGGGGTCGGCTGGAACAAGGAGGAGGCCGCGAGCCACGGCGTGGTGTGGGAGCAGCGGCGGGCGCTGGCCGCCGACCGCATGCACCTCATGAAGGCCCTGTGGACGCAGGAGGAGGCGTCCTACGAGGGCGAGCACGCGCGGCTCGAGCCCAGCTGGGCGTGGCCCAAGCCGGTGCAGAAGCCGCACGTGCGGGTGCTCGTCGGTGCGGCCGCCGGGCCGATCACGTTCGCGGGCATCGCCGACTACGCCGACGGCTGGATGCCCATCGGCGGCAAGGGCATCCGCGAGAGCCTGCCCAAGCTGCGGCAGGCGTTCGAGGACGCGGGGCGTGATCCGGCGACCGTCCAGGTGGTGCCGTGCGGCGTGTGGGGCGACGCGGGCAAGCTCGAGTTCCTCGCCGGTCTGGGCGTGAAGGAAGCGATGCTGCAGCTGCCGCTGGGCGACGAACGCGAGGTCATGCAGGTGCTCGAGGGCTACACGCCGCTGGTGGAGCAGCTCGCCGGTGCCTAGCGGTGGTGCCTAGCGCCTACGCCGCATCTCCGTCGAACTCGGCCCAGACGACCTTGCCGTGCTCGGTGCGGTCGACGCCCCATGCGGTCGCCTCGCTCTGCACCACGGAGAGACCGCGACCGCCCATGGCCTCCTCGTCGACGGCGGCCGGCCGCGGGCGGCGCGAGTCGCCGTCCTCGACCTCGATGCGGAGGCAACGGCCCTGGTCGCTCACGCGCAGGCCGAGCGCGGAGTGCGCGTGGTTCACGGCGTTCGTGACCAGCTCGCTCGTCACGAGCATCACGCCGTCGCAGATGGCGTCGGAGTAGCCCCACGCGTGCGCCAGCTCGCGGGCGAAGTGCCGCGCGGCCCGCACCACCGTCGGAGCGTCCGACAGCGGGAGGAGCGCGGTGTGCCGCATCTCGCCCACACTCACCTTTCGACGTTCCCACGTCTCGGGTTCAGTCCCCCGCAGCGACGAGCCGCGAAACCCCGAACGTTCACCTACCCGGATGACAGCGCTCTACACGGCTCAACGGCGGTACGGACCGGAGGACACGGGTCCCCGGGTGTCGAGAGGTGGCGTCAGCCGGGCTGCGGGAGGTCGCGGACGACGACCTTGCCGGTGGCGTTGCGCGGGAGCGTGTCGATGACCTGCACGGCGCGGGGGAGCTCGTAGCGGGCGACCTGCGGGCGCAGCCAGTCACGCAGCGCGTCCGGATCGATGCGCGCGCCGTCGCGCGGCGCCACGTAGGCGACCAGGCGGTGGCCGAGCTCGTCGTCGGGCACACCGACCACCACGGCCTCCGCGACGTCGTCGTGACGGGTGAGCACGTCCTCGATGCCACGCGGGAAGACGTTCTCGCCACCGGTGATGACCATGTCGTCCTCGCGGCCGTCGACGGTGAGCCGCCCGTCCTCGTCGAAGTGCCCGAGGTCGCCGCTCGACACCAGCCCAGCCAACCGTTGCTTGTCGGCCCCGCCGGTGTAGCCCTCGAACGACAGGGCGCTGCCGACGAACACGCGCCCGGTCTCGCCGGGCGGCACGTCGTTGCCCTCGTCGTCGACGATGCGCACCTCGACGCCGCGCGCGGGCCGTCCCGCGGTGCGCGGATCGGCGGCGAGGTCGAGCGGTGTCGCGACCGTCGCCCAGCCGACCTCGGTCGATCCGTACACGCTGTGCAGCGTCGCGCCGAACAGCTCCTGCCACCGCTCGGGCAGCCCGCCGGGCAGCGCCGAGCCGCTGACGGCGACGCAGCGGAGGCTCGAGGTGTCGTAGCGGCGGATCGTCTCCTCCGGAAGCGCAAGGATGCGCTGCAGCATCACGGGCACGGCCCACAGCACCTCGGCTTCGTGCTGCTCGATGTCAACGAGCACCTGCTCGGCGTCGAAGCGCTCGTGCAGGACGAGTGTCGCGTTGAGGGCGAGCGCGAGACCGAAGCCGGCGAAGCCCCACGCGTGGAACAGCGGCGCGGGGACGACGTGCAGCGCGTGCGCGCGCAGACCCATGCCGCTGATGAGCGCGAGGAACGCATCGGCGTCGGCGACCGCGCGCCGGCCGGCGCCCTTCGGCGTTCCGGTCGTGCCCGACGTGAGCACGACGAGTCGTCCGGACTGTCCCGTGGGGATCGGCGCATCGCTGCGCCCCTGGGCGAGGTCGTCGACCGCGTAGGCGGGAGCGGGCAGCGTGGCGGCGAGGTCGAGCAGGCCGCGGTCGCTGACGATCGCGCGCACGTCTTCGCGCGCGAGCGCAGCCGACAGCTGCTCACCGGACAGCGCCGTGTTGAGCAGCACCGTGTCGGCACCGGTCTTGCCGATGCCCGCGGCGCCGATGACGAAGTCGCGGCCGTTGCGGGCGAACAGGGCCGCGCGCTCTCCCGGTCCGACGCCGAGCGCCCGCAGCGTGTGCGCGGCGCCGTTGCTGCGCGTCTCCAGGTCCTTCCACGACAGCGGGCCACGGTCGTCGACGAGTGCGATGTCGTGCGGGAACCGCGCGGCGCCCGCGGCGATGCCGGCGCCGACGCCCACTCCGTAGCTCATGATCGCGAGCCCGGCGCGGACCAGCCGGTCCGGTCGCTCCGGGCGCACGAGGCCCGCGCGGAGCAGCGTCATCCCATCGCGGAGGGGGGCCACCAGACGGAGCGGGTCGAACGCCGGGGTGATCAGCGAGCGGTCGGGGAGCGGCACGGGGCCGATCTTGCCTCTGTCCGCGCGCGGGCGGCGTTCCCGGGCGCTCCGGCGGGGCTTCCTCTTTACTTGGGACCCATGCGCCTCCCGCGACGACGCGGGCCCGCGCCGTCCCGGCGATCTGAGGTCCCTCCCGTGCTGCGACGTGGGTTCCGGTGGGCGCCGGTGCTGTCGCGGCGCGCGTGGGTCGGCGTGTCCGCCGCCGGGGTCGTGGTCGTGGCGACCGGGTCGGTCGCGCTCGCGGCGATGGCCGGTTCCTCGTCGTCCGCCGACGCGGCGAACCGCGCGCCGAGCGCGGTCGTCGAGCCGGTGGTCGAGCCCGTGGTCGCGGCGAGCACCAGCCCGAGCCCGAGCCCGCGTCCGCTGCCGCCGCTGCCGTCGACCGTGGGCCGGTTGACCTCCCTGCTCGAGCCCGACGCGTTCGTGCAGCTGAAGCACGGCGCGACTCCGAAGCAGCTCGCCGCCGTGCACGAGCTGCGCTTCGTCACCGGCGTGACGTTGGTCGACGCCGGTGAGATCCGCGTCGAGGGCCGTCCCATCCGCGTGCTCGGCGTCGATCCCGCCACGTTCCGCGCGTTCACGCCGGGACCCACGGCGAGCAGCGATGCGCTGTGGCAGTCGCTCGCCCGGGGCGAGCTCACGCTCGGCTACGACGTGGGCATCTCCCAGCGGGCGTTGGGAAGGACGGTGCGCACGCGCGACGGCCAGGTGCGCCAGCGCATCCGGCTCGGTGCGTTCGCCGCCGTCGGCCTTCCGCACGCCGGTGCGCTGCTCGCGCACCGTCCGGCGATCGCGCTCGGCGTGCACCGCAACAACGCGCTGATCCTGTCCGCGCCGCAGGCCGATGCGGAGTCCCTGTCCGCCGACCTGCACAAGGTCTTCGGCGACCAGGCCGAGGTCGAGCTGCTCGGCCGCTTCGCGCTCGACGACAGCCCGTCCTCCTACACCGGTGGTCGTCCGCGGACGTACCGGCAGCTGTACCAGGCCGCGGCGAAGACGTGTCCGGGCCTGTCGTGGACGGTCCTCGCGGCGATCGGGCAGATCGAGAGCGACCACGGGCGCAACAGCGGCCCGTCATCGGCCGGTGCGCTCGGGCCGATGCAGTTCCTGCCGTCGACCTGGAAGGACTGGGGCGAGGACGCCGATGGCGACGGCCAGGCCAACATCATGGATCCGTACGACGCCGTGTACTCGGCGGCGCGCTACCTGTGCTCGTACGGGCCGGGCAACGGCATCGACGCGTTGAAGCGCGCGATCTTCGGCTACAACCACGCCGACTGGTACGTCGACGAGGTCCTCGCCCTGGCGGTTCGCTACCGCTGATCTCCCGCGAGCTTCGTTGCACCTTGAGACACGTTGAGCGTCGACGGGCAACGAGGTTCGTGCCCGCATCATGCGGCGCTGTCCACAGCGAACCGACCGCCTGGGCGCACAGCACTGGCGCCGGACGGATGGTGCGGCCCATGGATCCGAGGCTGGCGAAGGCCGTCCAGCGCCAGGGCGGCGCCATCTCACGCCGTCAGGCTCGCGCCGCCGGCTGGAGTCGAACGCTCAGCCGTCGCGAGGACGCAGGCGAATGGCGCGACATCGGCAACGGCGTGCTCGTCCCGTCGACGGTTGTCGTCGATGACGAGCTGGCGCGCGTCGCCACGGAGCTGACTCTCCAAGGACCATGGGGGTTCGCGGGCCTGACCGGTCTAGCCATACTCAAGCTGCCGGTGAAGGTCGAGGGAGCACCGCGCGTCGCGGTCGGTCCGGGTGGCGTGCGCAAGCGCATCTTCGGGATCACGCCTACGCGGATCAGCGACGACGAGCTCGCCGGCCGCAGGCGGATCAACGGCCACATCGTGCTGGCGCCGGCGGTGCTCATCCGCCAGGCGGCCGCCGAGATCTCCGAAGACCAGCTGACGACGGTCGTCGAGGCTGCGGTCCGCCGCCGGCTCGTGACGTTGGCCGACCTGCGCGCCGTGTGTGGTCGCGGCAAGCGCGGCAGCGCACGGCTGTCGCGACTGCTCGACGTGCTGACGGCCGACGGCGTCGACCGGTGGGCGCGGGTTCTCATCCGAGCGTTGCGCAAGGCGGGCCTTGATCCAGAGGCTCAGTTCTGGCTGACCTTCGAGGGGCGGTCCCACCCGTTCGACGTCCGAGCCTCGAGCTCGGTCGTCGTCGAGGTCGACGATTGGGAGACGCACGGGCTGATCAACACGCAGGACAAGGACCGCGAGCAGGATCGATGGGCACGCCGCGCCGGGTTGTTCACCTTGCGGACGACGCCTCGAGAGGTCCGCGACCGGCTGACCGTGGTGGTTCGCGACGTGGTTGACGAGGTGGCTCGCGCAGGTGGCTGAACTTCGTTGCGCCTTCACGCTCGAGGTGTCTCAAAGCGCAACGAAGTTCGGGGCTAGAACTTCGCGCGGGCGCGCGTGTAGAGGCGGGGGAACAGGGCCTTCGCGATCGGCGCGGCATCCGTGAGGCGCGCGGCGTTGATGACGACGCGATCGGAGCCGAGGTGCTTGAGCACGAGCCGCGCGACCTGCTCCTCGGTGCGACGCACCGCGCGCGGCGGGAGCGCCATCTCACCGCGGTCGACGCTGCCCATGCCCATCGGGGTCGGGACGAACGCCGGGTACAGCACGTGCAGGGCGACTCCGTCCGTGCGGGCGGCGAACCACAGCGACTCCGTCAGCGCCGTCAGCGCCGCCTTGCTCGCCGGGTAGTCGCCCGGCCCCGGGCCGGGGGCGCGGCCGTCGTCGCTGGAGACGTTGACGATCGCGCCGTGCCGGCGCGTCCGCATCCCGGGCAGCACCTCGAGCATCGCCGCGAGCGGGGCGAAGAAGTTCGTCTCCATCACCGTGCGGTAGCCGGCGAGGCCGGCGTCGACAGGCTCGGTGCGCGCGGCCGCGTTGACGAGCACGTCGATGCGTCCGTGCTCCTGCTCAAGGCTGCGCACGGCGGCGACGTAGGCGTCGACGTCGGACACGTCGCAGGTCCGGTACCTGACGTTCGGCCCGAGCTCGTCGGCGAGCGCGACCAGCAGCGCTTCGCGGCGGGCGACGCCGATGACGGTGGCGCCGGCCGCGGCGAGCTCGACGACGATGCGCCGGCCGATGCCCGACGACGCGCCGCTCACGACCGCGACGGTGCCCGGCCCCGCGAACGCCATCAGCACTCCCGCGCCGTGACGACGCGGTTGCGCCCGCTCGCCTTCGCCTCGTACAGCGCCCGGTCGGCGGCAGCGATGAGCGCGTCGACCTCCTGGCCGTCGCCCTGCCGGAGCCGGGCCACGCCGGCGCTCAGCGTGACCACGCCGGCCTCGTTGAGCGCGTGGGGGATGGCGAGCTCGCGCACACGGGCGCGGACCCGTTCGACGGCGGCCCGCGCCTGGTCGAGCGTCTGCTCGGGGAGGACGAGCACGAACTCCTCACCGCCGTAGCGGTAGGCGCGATCGCCGGCCCGCACCGCGGCGAGCACCCCGGCCACCGACCGAAGGGCCGCATCGCCGGCCTGATGGCCGTACGTGTCGTTGTAGGGCTTGAAGTGGTCGATGTCGATGACCGCGACGCAGTAGCTGTGGCCGTAGCGCTGCACGCGCGAGTGCAGCCGCTCGAGATCGTCGTGCAACGCGAGCCGGTTGCCGAGACCGGTCAACGGGTCCGTGCGCGCGGCCTCCTCGAGGGACACGCGCATGCGGTCGAGCTCGGTGTGCAGGTCGGTGAGCCGCTCCGCCGCGAGCAGTCGCAGCTGCAGCAGTCGGGGGTTGAGCGGCTTGGTGAGGTAGTCGTCGGCGCCGACGGTGACGCCTTCGACCGCTTCGTCGGGGCTGTCGTGCGCGGTGAGCAGCACGACGTAGGCGCGGCGGCCGGACACGTGCTCCCGGATCCGCCGGACCAGCTCGATGCCGCCGACGCCCGGCATGTTGCGGTCGGTGATGACCACGTCGTACGGGTCGACGGCGAAGCGGTCCCACGCGGCCTGCCCCGCCGCCACGCTGTCGCACGTGTGCCCGGCCTGCTCGAGGGCGGCTTCGACGATCCGGCGGCTGACGGGATCGTCGTCGACGACGAGGATCCTCACGCGGACGGCTCCGCGGCCACCTTCGCCATCGCGTCGTGCGCGCTCGCCGCCTCAGCGGCCACGGCGTCGAACAGGCCCTGCAGGTCGGAGGTCGGCCGGTCCTTGGCCGCGAGCTCGAGCGCCGCGCACCCGGCGGCCAGCCGAGCGGCGCCCACGTTGGCGGCGCTGCCCCGCAGCGTGTGCGCCGCGGCGGTCAGCGCGGGCCGGTCCTCGCCCGCGAGGGCCGTGCGCATCGCGTCCAGGCCGGGCTCGAGGTTGTCGAACCACAGGTGCGCGATCTCGCGCAGGACCTCGTCGCCGAGACGGCGCAGACCGTCGACGATGCGGTCGTCGAGCACCGGCTCTTCGGGCACGCCGTGAGGCTACCGAGGAGCGCACGGTCTTTATCACCGGCATAACCTTCGACCGTGACCATGGCGAGGCGCGTCCGGCGCATCAACGTCGAGGTCATCGCCGGTCTGCTGACCGTGCTGGTTCCCGTGGTGGTGGGGCTCGTCCTGGTCCTGGCCAAGACGCTGCCCCGCATGCAGAGCGCCAACGACTTCGACGCGGCGAACTCGAAGCTCGGGACGGTCTTCACCGAGATGGACACGTCCATCCGTTCGTACCTTACGAACGGGACGGAGGCCGACAGGGCCCGCTACCTCGCCGACCGCTCGATGCTCGCCCAGCAGTACCTCGACCTGCTCCGCCGCACGGACCGGCTGCCCAGCCTCCGCGGCCCGGTGAAGGCGACGCAGGAGCAGCGCAGCACCTGGATCGACACGTTCGCCGACCCCATCGCCAACGGCCGCCCGCCGGCGGACGCGCGCGCCGTTCAGCTGACCATCGGCGCCAGCCTGTTCGACCGCTACCGCGCCGCGGCCCGCACGCTCGCGACCGCGCTGCGCAGCGAACGCCGGGCCGAGCAGAAGGAGCTCGTCGTCATCGAGGTGGCGACGGGTGCGGGCGTGCTCCTGGCGCTCATCGCCGTCGCCGCTGTGCAGGTGCGTGCGACCGGGCGGCTGCGGCGCGACATCGTGACGCCCACGGAGACGCTGCTCACGCACATCGCCGAGATCCGTGACGGCGACCTCTCGCCGCGCGGTCACAGCACCGGTGTGCGCGAGCTCGTCGAGATCGGTGAAGGTCTCGACGACATGGCCGTGACGCTGGCCGACGCGCGCGACGAGGGCCGGCGCCGCGAGGAGCAGCTCGAGGTCGCGCGGCAGGAGGCCGACCAGGCGAACGCCGCGAAGTCCGCGTTCCTCGCGACGATGAGCCACGAGATCCGCACGCCGATGAACGCCGTCATCGGCATCACCGGCCTGCTGCTCGACACCCCGCTGTCGGACGAGCAGCGCGAGCTGGTGGAGATCGTCCGCACGTCCGGCGATGCGCTGCTCGTCATCATCAACGACATCCTCGACTGGTCGAAGATCGAGTCCGGCAGCCTCGAGCTCGAGCACGAGGCGTTCGACCTGCGCGACGCCGTGGAAGGCGCGTTGGAGCTGCTCGCTCCCGCCGCGGGCGCGAAGCAGCTCGACCTGCTCTGCGACCTCGATCCTCGATCACCGCGCGTCTGCGTCGGTGACGTGACGCGCCTGCGGCAGGTGCTCGTCAACCTCGTGTCCAACGCGGTGAAGTTCACCGCCACCGGCCAGGTGCTGCTGACGGTCGCGCCGGAAGGCCTCGCCGACGATGACACGGTGCGGCTGTCGATGAGCGTGGCCGACACCGGCATCGGCATCCCCGAAGACCGGCTGGACCGGCTGTTCCGCTCGTTCAGCCAGGTCGACGCCTCGACCACGCGCGAGTACGGAGGCACCGGTCTCGGCCTCGCCATCAGTCAGCGGCTCGTCGAGGCGATGGGCGGTGAGCTCACGGTCCGCAGCACGCCGGGGGAGGGCTCGACGTTCTCCTTCGAGGTGACGCTCGGGCGGGCGCCCGACGATGCGCTCGACAAGCCCAGCACGGCGCCGGCCGCCTTGCCCGGGCACCACGCACTCGTCGTCGACGACAACGCGACCAACCGCCGCATCCTCGGCGGGCAGCTCGACGGCTGGGGCATGACGTGCACCACGGTGGAGAGCGCGGCCCGCGCGCTCGAGCTGGTGGGCCAGGGTGAGCACTTCGACGTCGCGCTGCTCGACCTGCACATGCCCGAGATGGACGGGCTCGATCTGGCGGCGCAGCTGCGCGCCGGCCCGACGACCGCCGCACTGCCGCTGGTGCTGCTCACGTCGTTCGGCAGCCACGAGCTGCCGCGCGCACGTGCGCAGGGCGTGGTGACGCTGACGAAGCCGGTGCGTCTCGCGGCGCTGCGCGCGACGCTGGCGACCGTGCTCGGCGCGTCGACGCACGTCGCACCCACGTCCGCGTCCCCGCCTCCCGAGCCCGCCCCGTTGCGGGTGCTGCTCGCCGAGGACAACGTCGTGAACCAGAAGGTCGCGTCGCTCATGCTCGAGAAGCTCGGCTACCGCGCGGACGTCGTCTCCGACGGCGAGGAGGCGGTCGCCGCGGTGCTCGCGCGCCCCTACGACGTCGTGCTGATGGACGTGCAGATGCCGCACGTCGACGGGCTCGCGGCGACGCGCCGCATCCGGCGCGAGCTCGCCTCCGAGCGGCAGCCCTGGATCATCGCGCTGACCGCGGGCGCGCTGGTGGACGACCGTGACCTCGCGCTCGAAGCCGGCATGGACGACTTCGTGGCCAAGCCCGTCCGTTCGGAGGAGCTCGAGGTCGCGCTCGGCCGGGTCCCGCGCCGGATCGCCGCGACGTGAGACGGGCCGCGATCGCGTTGGTCGTCGCCGCGGCGGCGACCGCGTGCACGGCATCGCCCGCGCCGGGCTCGGTGCGCCCGCAGAGCGAGGCCGCTGTCGCCGTCACCGCGGTCGGGGCGAACCTCGCGGCCGGTCCGCTCGGCGGCTACGTCATCGTGCTCGACCCCGGCCACGACGGCGGCAACGCGGCCGACCCGGCCTTCATCAACCGGCCGGTGCCGAACGGCATCGGCGGCACCAAGGCGTGCGACACCGTCGGCACGGAGACCGCCGGCGGCTACCCCGAGCACGCGTTCACGTTCGACGTCGTGAAGCGCGCCGCGGCACTGATGCGCAAGGACGGCGCCCACGTCGTGCTCACCCGCACCAACGACACCGGTCGCGGGCCGTGCGTCGACATGCGGGCGAAGATCGGCAACCGCGCGTACGGCGGAGCCGCGGTGCTGGCGATCAGCGTGCACGCCGACGGCGGCCCGGTGGGCGGGCGCGGCTTCCACGTGATCGAGCCGGCGTTCCACTCCGGCTCGCCGGTCGACCGGGTCCTGAAGCCGTCCGACCGGCTGGCCCACGACCTGATCAGGGCGGTCGTCAACGACACCAGGACCGGCGTCTCCACCTACGTCGGGGGCGGGAAGGGGCTCACCGCCCGCATCGACCTGGCCGGCCTGATGCTGTCGCGGGTGCCCAAGGTCTACATCGAGGCCGCCAACATGCGGAACCCGGCCGATGCCGCGCTCTGCCGCAGCGCGGCCTTCCGCCAGAAGCTCGCGCAGGCGCTCACCGACGCGGCGATCCGCTTCGTCCACGGCCACTGACAGGCCGCTGACAGGCTGCTGACGTCGCCCCGTCGGGATTAGGCCGTTCGGGTCACGCCCGCCTGCTTCCGGGGGCTCACCCACCCAGGTGAGTGAAGGGCGCCCCCCGCGCTGCCGATGGGCCATTCGAGGACGCGTGCGAGCGCCTGAGGCGCCCGCGCCGCCGTCCTCCCTGCCCGACCTCTGAACCGCCCCCTTGCACTGCCCGGCACGGCCCGTAGAACACAGGAGGTGGCCGCGTGGCCGCGACGTCCGAGCTGCTCGCCAAGCTGACGAGCATCGACGCGGTCGACGATCCGCGTGGCCGCCAGCTGCGCCTGGCCCGCCTGCTCGGCGTGGCCCTGCTGCCCTTCGTCTTCCTGATCATCGTCGCGCCCTCGCTGGGGATGCTCGCGCTGGTCGGCGTTCCGCCGTTCTTCGCGGTCGCCTGGTGGCTGATCGCCAAGGCCGCGGACGCGCAGCAGGAGCGCGCGACGGCGCTCGCGACGGAGCTGACCAACGCCGAGCTCGTCCGCGCCCGCGAGCAGGTGGAGCAGCGCCAGGCCGCGTCCTCGCTGCTGACCAACCTCGCGCGCCGCAACCAGAGCCTGCTCAACCGCCAGCTCGCGAAGATCGACCAGCTCGAGGCGCAGGAGCAGGACAGCGAGGCGCTCGCCCAGCTGTTCACGCTCGACCACCTCGCGACCCGCATGCGCCGCAACGCCGAGTCGCTGCTCGTGCTCTCGGGCGAGGAGCCGCCGCGTCGCTGGGGCCAGCCGGTCGCGCTGTCCGACATCGCCCGCGGCGCCATCGCGGAGATCGAGGACTACACCCGCATCGACGTCGCTCCCGGCCTCGATGTGATGGTGGCCGGCCGCGCCGTCGGTGACCTCGTGCACCTCGTCGCCGAGCTGCTCGAGAACGCCGCGACCTTCTCGCCGCCGACCACGCGCGTGCTGCTCGCGGGCGCGCCGACGCCGGACGGCGGCTTCATCGCGACGATCTCCGACGCCGGCATCGGCATGTCCGACGAGGAGCTCGTCGCGGCCAACCGCACGCTCGCCGAGGCCCCGCAGGTGGGTCTGCAGCTGTCCGGCATGCTCGGGTTCCACGTCGTCGCGCGCCTCGCGGCCCGCTACGGCGTGCGGGTCTGGTTGACCCGCGGCATGGCCGGCGGGCTCGTCGCGATGATCGCGCTGCCGGCCGACATCCTCGGATCGGACGCCGCGCCCGCCGCGATGCCGGCGCCGCCGATGGCCGCGGCCCCGGCCGGGCAGCCCGCGTTCAGCGCGCCGCTCGCGGCCGCGCCCGTCCCGGTCGCCCCGGTCCCGCTGACGCCCGCTGCCGCCGCGACCCTCACGGGTGGCGTTCCCGAGACCGTCACGCCGCCGGTCGCCGCGCCGCTGCCGGTCCCGTCGGCCGTCCCGGTCGACGTGCCGCCCTACCCGATGCCCGTCGCCGACGCGCCCGTCGCGCCCGCCGCGTTCGTGGACCCGGGCTACGACCCGCTGACCTCGGCCGTGCCGCCGCAGACGGACGCGCCCGCGTCGCCGCTCGGGGACGAGCTGGCGCACGCGACGCTCGCTCCCGTGCCGGACGTGCCCGCGCCGACGTTCGTCTTCCACGAGTCGTCGATGTATGACCAGGTGCCCATCGCCGACGAGGCCGCGGTCGCGGCCGAGTACGCGCCGGAGCAGCCCGAGCCCTACCGCTTCCCGGTCGTCGACCTGCCGCCGGTGGAGGACGCGCCCGCGCACATCACGCCGCCGGCCTACGAGGCGCCGGACGTCGAGGCTCCCGTCTTCGAGGCTCCCGTCTTCGAGGCGCCCGCCGTGGAGACCCCCGTCTTCGAGGCCCCGCCCGTCCACGCGGTCCCTGCGGTCGCGGAGGCGCCGGTGCCCGCGCCGGAGCCGGTCGCCGCGCCGGCCGCGGAGGTCGCGCCCGAGCCCATCGCTCCCGTCGTCCCGCTGCCGGTCGCCGACGTGCCTGCGCAGCCGGGCGCGCCCGAGGTCAGCGCCACCACCCCGGGCGGCCTCGCCCGTCGTGTGCCGCGCGCCAGCCTGTCGCCGCACCTCACCCAGCAGCCCGTCGAGGACGTCGTCCCCGAGCAGGCCGATCAGGGCGGTGCGGAGCGCACCAGCTCGATGCTCTCCGCGTTCCAGTCGGGCATCGCCGCAGGTCGTCTCGGTGGCGAGGACGTCCCGCCGGCGGGTGGTCAGTGATGGACGACGCGCAGAACCTCAACTGGCTCGTCACGAGCTTCCGCTCCCGCACCGCGGGCGTCCTGCACGCCACGGTCGTGTCGAGCGACGGCCTGCTGCTCGCGCTGTCCGAGGGCCTCGACCGCGGCCGCGCCGACCAGCTCGCCGCGATCGCGTCCGGTCTCGCCAGCCTGACCAAGGGCGCGGCGCGTTGCTTCGAGGCGGGCAACGTCAACCAGGTCATGGTCGAGATGCAGGCCGGCTTCCTGTTCGTCATGGCCATCAGCGACGGCTCCCACCTCGCCGTGCTCGCCGAGAAGAGCTGCGACATCGGCCTCGTCGGCTACGAGATGGCGCTGCTCGTGCAGCGCGCCGGTGCGGTCCTCACCCCCGAGCTGCGGCGCGAGCTGCAGGCCGCGCTCCCGCTGTAGTCGCCGATGTCTGACCTCCCCCTCGACCCGGCCCGCCCGCACGCTCCCGGCGCCGGTCCCGAGCAGGTGCCCTCGGTCATGCCGGGTTCGTCGATGCTCCGCAAGGCTCCGCCCGCCTGGGTCGCCGCGAAGGCGGCCGAGATCCCGCAGCAGCCCGAGGGCAACGGCGAGGACCGCCTCGTCCGCTCCTACGTCGTCACCGGTGGTCGTACGCGGACCACCGACGTGTCCGACCTCGTGCTCGAGTCGCTCGTCGTGCTCAGCCCGGGCGCTCCGGCCGGCCAGCTGCAGTACGAGAAGGCCCAGATCGCCGCGCTCTGCCACGACGTGCTGTCCGTCGCGGAGATCGCGGCGCACACCAAGCTGCCGCTCGGGGTGACCCGCGTGCTGCTCGCGGACATGCTGGCCGAGGGGTTCCTCGACGTGCACGTCCCCTCCACCAACCGCTCCGGCTCGCGTCCCGACGCAGCCCTGCTCGAGAAGGTGCTCGATGGCCTCCGCTCCGTCTGACGCCGCACCGGCCCCGGCCCCCCGGGCCGCCGCGCCGCTGTCGGTCAAGATCGTCGTCGCGGGTGGCTTCGGCGTCGGCAAGACGACGTTCGTCGGCGCCGTCAGCGAGATCCCGCCGCTCACCACCGAGGCCGTGATGACCGAGGCGAGCGCCGGCATCGACGACGTCACCTACACCGGCACGAAGAGCACGACCACTGTCGCGATGGACTTCGGTCGCATCACGCTGCCGGGCAACGTGATCCTCTACCTGTTCGGCACGCCCGGTCAGGACCGCTTCTGGTTCATGTGGGACGAGCTCACCAACGGCGCGATCGGCGCCGTCGTGCTCGTCGACACCCGCCGGGTCGAGGACGCGTTCCCCGCGATCGACTTCTTCGAGTCGCGCGACATCCCGTTCGTCATCGCGCTCAACGACTTCGACGGTGCGGTCAACCACACCTCCGACGAGGTGCGCGAGGCGCTCGCCTTGCCCGCCGACGTCCCCATCCTGCGCGTCGACGCCCGCGGTCGCGACAGCGCCAAGTCCGGCCTCATCGCCCTGGTGAAGCACGCCCTGGCGAAGGTCCACGCCGCCGCCTGACCGTCGCGTGGCTCGCACGTGCGGTCATTGCGGGCGGACAGACGCGCGGATGGCCTTCGTGCGCACATGTGCGCACGACCCGCGTCTGTGCGTCTGTCGCTCACATCGGGTCGGTGCCCAGGACTCCGTTCGTGGACACGTGGTGGGTCCACGCCTGGCCGTCCCACCAGCGGTGATGGTGACGCCCCGTCGGGTCGGCCGCCCACTGACCGCCGCCCGCGCCGGCGACGGCGGCTGACTGCGACGACGGCGCCACAGGCAGGGTCCGGACGTTGCCTTCCCCCGCGATGTACTGAGCGCGGCGGATCCAGATCGGCGCGTGGTAGACGATCGTGCCGTCGGAGAAGGTGAGCTGTCCCCGGCGGATCACTCGCGAGAACCAGCCCGGACGATCACTGCCGATGCGCACGAGTCCCGGGCCGCGCTCGTACATGGCGAGACGCGCTCCGGGGATGTGGAACGGGTAGTCCCGGAACACGTACACGTAGCCGTCGGTGACGAGCACGATCCGA
>DASZYF010000177.1:0-13617 GCA_035545535.1 Mycobacteriales bacterium
CGGCCCGGCGGGCCGAGCGCGCCGCCGCCGCCCGCGCGGCCGCGGCCCGGCACAGCTGGCCGGCGGCGGCCGAGCGCCTGTGGACCGTCATCCGTTCCGTCGCCACGACTACGTCACAACGGTGATGTTGCGCGCCGGTCCCGTCACGGGCGCGCACTAGCCTGCAAGCGTGGCCGACTCACCCCGCGTCCTCGTGGACGCGACCGCGGTCCCGGCGGACCGGGGCGGGGTCGGCCGCTACGTGGATGGGCTCGTCGCCGCGCTCGCGAAGATGATGGATCCCGGCACGCTCTCGATCGCCTGCCAGCGCTCCGACGCCGACCGGTACGCGAAGCTCGCGCCCGAGGCCCGCGTCGTCCCGGGCCCGGCCGCCATCGCCCACCGCCCGCCCCGTCTCGCGTGGGAGCAGACCGGCCTGCCGCTCGTCGCCGGCCAGGTGAACGCGCAGCTCCTGCACTCGCCGCACTACACGATGCCGCTGCGCGCCGGCGTGCCCGTCGTCGTCACCGTGCACGACGCCACGTTCTTCACCGAGCCCGAGCTGCACACGCCGATGAAGGGCACGTTCTTCCGCTCGGCCACGCGCATCTCGCTGACCCGCGCGTCGCGCATCGTCGTGCCGAGCAAGGCGACCCGGGACGAGCTCGTGCGGGTGCTCGACGCCGACCCCACCCGCCTCGACGTCGCCTACCACGGCGTCGACAGCGCCACCTTCCACGTGCCGAGCGACGCCGAGCGGGCCCGGGTGCACGCGCGCCTCGGCGTCACCGGCGACTACGTCGCGTTCCTCGGCACGCTCGAGCCGCGCAAGAACGTGCCGGCCCTCGTGCGCGGCTGGGTCGATGCCGTGAAGGACCGCACGGACCCGCCCGCGCTCGTGCTCGCCGGGGGCAGCGGCTGGGACGACGAGGTGGATGCCGCCGTCGCCGCAGTGCCCGACCACCTGCGCGTGGTGCGCCCCGGCTACCTGCACATCGGTGATCTCGCCGGCTTCCTCGGCGGGGCGATCGTGGTCGCCTACCCGAGCCACGGCGAGGGCTTCGGCCTGCCCGTGCTCGAGGCGATGGCGTGCGGCGCGCCGGTGCTCACCACCTCGCGGCTGTCGCTGCCCGAGGTCGGGGGCGACACCGTCACCTACACCGAGCCCGACTCGGTCGCCATCGGCGCCGCGCTGTCCGCGCTGCTCGACGACCCGGCCCGGCGCGCCCGGCTCGCCGAGGCCGGCCAGGCCCGCGCGCACGAGTTCACGTGGGCGGCCAGCGCCGAGGCGCACCTCGAGAGCTACCAGCGAGCGCTCGCGGGATGACCGGGCCGCCCGCCGAGCCGCGGGTCCGGGTCGTCGTCGTCACGTTCTCGCCGGGCGCCGCGCTGACCGCGTTCCTCGACTCGCTCGCGCACGCGACCACCGCGCCCTACGACGTGGTGCTGTCGGACAACGGCTCCGCCGACGGGAGCCTCGAGGTCGCCGAGCAGCGGCCCGAGGTGCGGGTCCTGCGCAACGGCAGCAACCTCGGCTACGGCAAGGCGGCCAACCTGGGCGTCGACGCCACTCCGCCAGCGGCACAGGAGGAGTGGATCCTCGTCGCCAACCCGGACGTCGTGTTCGAGCCCGGTTCGCTCGACGAGCTGCTGGCCGCCACCGCGCGCTGGCCGCAGGCGGGTGCGGTGGGTCCGGCGATCCGCACCCCGAGCGGCGAGCTGTACCCGAGCGCCCGCGCGTTCCCCAGCGTCGGCCGCGGCATCGGGCACGCGTTGTTCGGCTGGTGGTGGCCGGCGAACCCGTGGACCCGCGCCTACCGCAACGAGCGGGGCACGCCGGTGGAGGGACCGGTGGGGTGGCTCTCGGGCTCCTGCCTTCTGGTGCGCCGCACGGCCTACGCGGAGGTGCGCGGCTTCGACCCGAGCTTCTTCATGTACTTCGAGGACCTCGACCTCGCCCGCCGCCTGGCGGATGCGGGCTGGTCGTCGGTGCACGTCCCGGCGGCGCTCGTCACCCACACCGGGGGCCACGCGACCCAGCGCGACCCGGTCGTCGCCCGGGAGATGCTCGCCGCCCACCACCGCAGCGCGTGGCAGTACCTGTCCCGGCAGTACGCCGGTGCCCGGTACGTCCCGCTCCGGGCGGTCCTGTGGGTCGGGCTCAAGGCCCGGTACGCGCTGGGCCTGCTGCTGCCCCGGCTCGGTGCGGGCGCGCAGCCCACCCGTGATCTGAGCGTGCTCGACCGGACGCCGGCCGGGGATGCAGGAACCCCCACGTCCGGCCGATAGCCAGAGCGTGAGCGTCGACGTCCCCGCGCGCCCCGTCGGCGCGGCCGCGGACGCCGAGGGCCCCACCGCGACCCAGCTCGCCCGCGCCACCGCGCTGGTCGAGATCGGCGTGGTCGTCGGGCTCTTCCTGCTCTGGCGGACGCTCGGGACGATCGCCGGGCACCACACCACCGGCGCCGTCGCGCACGGCCGCTCGGTGTGGGACGTCGAGCAGGACCTGCACCTGCCCAGCGAGGTCGCGCTGCAGCGCCGGGTCCTGCCGCACACCGGCCTGGTCCGCGCGCTCGACATCTACTACGTGGCGGCGCACGTCGGCGGCATGGCCGTCTTCGCGATCTGGATGTGGGTGCGCCACCGCGCGAGCTACCGGCGGTGGCGGCGCGCGATCGTGCTGTTCACCGGCGTCGCGTTCCTCGTGCAGCTGTGGCCGGTCGCCCCGCCGCGGCTGGTGCCGGGGCTCGGGTTCGTCGACACCGCGCGGCTGTACCACCAGTCGGTCTACCCGGCGCAGACCGATCACGGGCTCGCCGACCAGGTCTCGTCGATGCCGTCGGTGCACGTCGGCTGGGCGATCCTCGTGGCGGTCGCCGTCATCGCGGTGAGCCGTGGTCCGTGGCGCTGGCTCGCGGTGCTGCACCCGCTGCTGACCATGACCGCGGTCGTCGTCACCGCGAACCACTTCTGGCTCGACGGCATCGTCGCCGGCGCGCTCGTCGCCGTGGCGGTCGTCACGACCGGGCGGCACCGGGAGCGGGCGAGCGGGCCGTTCCGGCACGGCAAGGAGCGGGCCCGGCTGCGAGGATGAAGGCGTGGAAGCGATCTTGCTCGTGGGGGGGCAAGGCACCCGGCTCCGGCCGCTGACCGTCAACACGCCGAAGCCGATGCTGCCGACCGCGGGGGTGCCGTTCATCACGCACCAGCTCGCGCGTCTGCGCGAAGCCGCCGTCGATCACGTCGTGCTCGCCACCTCGTACAAGGCCGAGGTCTTCGAGGCGCACTTCGGTGACGGCGCGTCCATGGGCCTCGCCATCGACTACCTCACCGAGCACGAGCCGCTCGGCACCGGCGGTGGCATCCGCAACGCGGCCACCGCGCTGCGCGGCGAGGGTCCCGTGCTCATCCTCAACGGCGACTGCCTGTCGGGGGTCGACCTGCGCGCCCTCGTCGAGCGGCACACGTCCACGGACGCGGTCGTCACGCTGCACCTCACCGAGGTCGCGGACCCGTCGGCGTTCGGTGTCGTGCCGACCGATGCGGACGGCCGCGTCACCGCGTTCCTCGAGAAGACGCCGGAGCCGCCGACGAACCGCATCAACGCGGGCTGCTACGTGTTCGGCCCCGAGGCGTTCGCGGCGATCCCGCCGGGCAAGGTCGTGAGTCTCGAACGCGAGACGTTCCCGATGCTGCTCGCCGATGGCGCGCGTGTGTCGTCGTTCGTCGACACGACCTACTGGCTCGACCTCGGCCGTCCGGCCGACTTCGTCAAGGGCAGCTGCGACCTCGTGCTCGGCATCGCACCGTCACCGGCCGTGCCCGGTGCCCGCGGCGAGTCGCTCGTGCTGCCCGGAGCGGACGTGTCCGCCGACGCGAAGCTGTCGGGCGGCACCACCATCGGCGCCGGCGCGCGCGTCGGGGCCGCGGAGGTCGCCGGCAGCGTGGTGTTCGACGGCGCGCAGATCGCCGACGGTGCGGTGGTGCGCGCGAGCATCGTCGGCACGGGAGCGGTCATCGGCACGGGCGTCGTGCTCGACGACGTCGTCATCGGCGACGGCGCGCAGGTCGGAGCCGGGTGCGAGCTGCGCAGCGGCGCCCGCGTGTTCCCCGACGCGATCATCCCCGCCGGGGGCGTCCGCTTCTCCAGCGACCGCTCGTAGGGCTCACGCGCCTTCGAACGGCTTGCCACCGATGCTCGGATCGGTCTCGTTGCACGGTGAGGTGGGTTCGGGGGCGTAGGTCGGGCTGCCGCGGAACTTGTCGACGAACTGCTGCATGCGCGGGTCCGTCGCCGAGTCGAGCTTCAGCTGGAAGCCCCACGAGCTCATGACGATGTTCGCCGGCAGGCTGTCGTCCTTCCACGGGCTGAGATCCATGTAGCGCTCGCCCGTGTCGGTGCCCTCGATCTTCACCGACGTCTGCTTCATCACGAACGCGCGCAGCGCGTCGACGTCGGCCTGCGGCAGGCTCGGCTTGTAGGTGATCCAGACCGCCCCGTGCTCGAGGTTGTGCACCGCGCGCTCGCTCGGGACCGGCGCGGCGTAGATGCCGCAGTTCATCCACTGCGCGTTGTGGTCGCCGCCCACGGGGGGCGTCACCGAGTAGTCGATCGGGCCGTCGACGTGGTTGTGGCCCAGCGCGTCGGCCTTCGCCCCGTTGTTGCTGGATGTGGGCCAGCCGGTCGTCACGTACTCGGTCACGCCGGTGATCCCGATGCTCGGATCGGTCGGCGTGACGACCTTGGCCGGGGGCTCCGTGGTGGTGCTGCCCGTGGTGATCGCCGCGGGCAGCTTCTCGTCGGACGGCTTGCCGAGCCTCTGCGCGGCCGGGGTCGACTTGTGGGTGGCGACCAGGATCAGCACGACGACGAGCGCCGCGGCGATCACCCCACCGCCACCGCCGTAGAACACCTTGCGCCGCCGGTCGCGGGCCTTCTCCTGAGCCCGCATCTCGGCGACGCGCTGCCGCCGGTCGGCGACCTGCTGGGCCGCGGAGGGTCGCTTCGACTTGTTCGCCACGGCCTGCATGCTAGGTGGCGTGCCCGGGTCCATCGCGTCGACGCCGGCCGCGCGGGATGCGGCGCGGGTGCGTGAGGTGCGGCCGGAGCGGCCCGTCGACCTGCGGTTGACCCTCGGCCCGCTGCGTCGGGGGCGGGGCGATCCGACCATGCGCGTCGAGGCCGGCGCGATCTGGCGCACGGCCGGCACCCCCGAGGGTCCGGCCACCGTCCACCTCGCCGGGACCGCTTCCGGGACCGTCATCGGCCGCGCGTGGGGACCCGGTGCCGAGTGGGTGCTGGCCGGCCTGCCCGAGCTCCTGGGGGACGGCGACGACATCGACGCCTTCGCTCCCCGGCACCCGTTGATCGCCGAGGTCGCCCGCCGCACGACCGGGCTGCGCGTCACCCGCACGCGGCTGGTGTTCGAGATGCTCGTGCCCGCCGTGCTCGAGCAGAAGGTCACCGGCGTCGAGGCCCGGCGCGCCTGGCGCTCCCTGGTGCACCGGTTCGGCACGCCCGCTCCCGGCCCCGCCCCGGCGGGCATGAAGGTCGCGCCGCCGGCGCCGGTGTGGAAGCGGGTGCCGAGCTGGGACTGGCACCGTGCGGGCGTCGACCCGAAGCGCTCGCGCACGATCGTGCTGGCCGCCGACAGCGCCGCGCACCTGGAGCGGTCGTTGGACCTCGGCCGCGGGGGGCCGGACGTCGCCGCGGTGCTGACGTCGCTGCCGGGCATCGGCCCCTGGACGGCCGCCGAGGTGGCGCAGCGCGCCCACGGTGACGTCGACGCCGTGAGCGTCGGCGACTACCACCTGCCCGGCTTCGTCGGCTGGGCGCTGGCCGGGCGGCCGTTCGACGACGACGCGATGCTCGCCGAGCTCGCCTGCTACGCCGGGCAGCGCTACCGCGCCATCCGGCACATCGAGATCAGCGGTGCCAAGAAGCCCCGGTTCGGCCCGCGCATGACCATCGCCGACCACCGCTCGCACTGACGCCGTCGCCCGACGGCAACGAGCATCAGGCCGCGGCTTCTCCGGCCAACGCCGAGGCGCCGAGCGCCGCGGCGGCCGCCGCGGTGAGGGTGGCGAGCAGAGCGGCCCGGGCCGGGACCTTGCGCGTCACCAGCGCGATGGCGCCGGCGACGGTGTCGATCGAGTCGACGGCGATGCCGACCTTGATGTGCAGGGCGCGCTGCTCCGAGGACGAGGTGGCGAGCAGCGCCGCGAGGGCGGTGTCGCGCACCGCGAACAGGCGCAGCAGGTACTCCGACGTGCCGTCGATCTCGTCGAGGCCGAAGACCTTGGCCATCTTCTGCGGCGCGAACCACCCGGCGCCGAGCGATCCGCGCAAGCCGATCAGCGCGGTGCGGGCGAGCGACGGGGGAACGGGCAGTGCGGGGATCCCGGCCATGCGGTGAACCTACCGACGCAGGGTCCACTGCGCCGGGTCGTGCGGTGCGCGGTCGCGTGGGGGAGCGGCGGCGTGGCCGACGGCGACGGCGCCGAGCGGCTGCCAGTCCGCCGGCAGGTCCAGCGCCGCGCGGGTGACGTCCGCGCAGAACAAGGTGCTCGACACCCAGCACGACGCCAGGCCTTCGGCGGCGAGCTGCACCAAGAGGTTCTCGACTGCGGCGCCGCCGGCGACGAGGAACATCCGCTCCTCGGCCGCGTTGCGCCGCGCGTCCGGGTAGGTGTGCGCGGCGCCGGTGGTGACGAGGCAGGGCACCACGACGAGCGGCGCGTTGCGCAGCACGTCGCCCCGAGCGGTGCGCCGCGTGACCGCGTCGGCGTCGAAGCCGTCGCCTTCGAGATCGCGCACCCACGCGTCGCGCATCGCGTCGAGGAAGCGCGTGTGCGCATCGACGCTCTCGACGACGACGAAGCGGAACGGCGTGCTGTGGTGCGGCGCGGGTGCGGACACCGCGGCCGCGATCGCGCGATCGAGCGCGGCGGGATCGACGGCATCGTCGGTGAACGCGCGGATCGACCGGCGGGCGGCGACCGCGCTGCGGCGGCCCTCGGCGACGGCCTCGTCGGTGCCGAGGCGGAACAGGTCCTCCGCGGCCGGGCGGATCATCGCGCGCGCGCCGCGCTCGTCGTCGGCGTGACCGCGCAGCCCGCGCACGACGGCCGCGGCGACGCCGGTGAGCTTGCCCATCACGAGCTCGGCCGCGGCGGCGATCTCGTCGGCCTCCGCGACCTCGGTGACGCCGAGCTGGTTGCCGTGCGGGTCGACGCTGCCACGCAGGTCGCGCAGCGCCGAGATGCCGGCGACACCGATGGCGACATCGGTGAGGCCGATGCGCCACGGCCGTCCGAACGTGTCGCTGACGACGACAGCGACGTCGGTGCCGAGCCGCTCGCGCAGACCGATGCGCAACGCCCGCGCGCTGACATCGGCATCCACCGGCAGCAGCGCGATCTCGCCGCGCTGCACGTTGCTCGCGTCGACGCCCGCGGCCGCGAGCACGTGCCCGTGCGTCGTCTCGACGATCCGGGTGGTGCCGCGCGCGGCGACGACCCGCACCGTCTCGTCGTCGACGAGGGCGAGCCGCGCGGCCTCGCGTGCGTCCGGGTCCTCCGGCACCGCGACGAGCCGTCCTTCGGCCTTGCTCACGACCTTGCTCGTCACGACGACGACGTCGCCGTCCTCCAGCGGCTCACCGCTGCGCACGACCGCGTCGACCAGCAGCGCCGCGAGGTCGTCACCCGGCCGCACCTCGGGCAGCCCTTCGAGCGGCCGGATGTCGAGCCGGTCGGCGGCCCTCCCCGGCTCAGCCATCGTGATCGGCCCGCTCGCGAGCTCCCGGCGCCGGGCGCTGCGCCAGCTCGAGCGCGGCGCGCGCCATCTCCGCGGTCGCCGGCACGTCGGTCATCAGCAGCGGCACCGCCCGCACGTCGACGCCGGGGACCGTCACGCCGTCATCGGTCGTGTGCACGAGCCAGCCGTCGAGCAGCTCCTCGCCGTACCAGCGGCCGACCCCCTGCGCGGACGTCTCCACGCCGATCGCCGTGAGGCACGCGTCGGCCATGCCGCGCAGCGGCGCGTTCCCGATGATCGGCGAGACGCCGATCACCGGCGCCGACGTCGACGCGACCGCGTCGCGCAGGCCGGGCACGTTGAGGATCGAGCCGACGGACACGACGGGGTTCGACGGCGGCAGCAGCACGACGTCGGCGTCGCGGATCGCGTCGAGCACGCCAGGTGCCGGCTTGGCGGCGTCGGCGCCGAGCGAGACGAACTCGATGGCCGGCAGCGCCGCGTGCAGCTTCACCCACCACTCCTGGAAGTGGATGGCGGCCCGGCGGCCGTCCCGCTCGACGACGACGTGGGTCTCGATGAAGTCGTCGCTCATGGGGATGAGCGTCACGCCCGGCTGCCAGCGCGCGCACAGCCCGGCCGTGGCCTCGGACAGCGTCGCGCCCGAGTGCAGCAGCTGCGTGCGCAGGATGTGCGTCGCGAAGTCGCGGTCACCGAGCCCGAACCACTGCGGCTGCGCCTCGTAGGCGGCCAGCTCGGCCTTGACGGTGAACGTCTCGTCGGCCCGGCCCCAGCCCTGCTCCTCGTGGATGCCGCCGCCGAGCGTGTACATCACCGTGTCGAGGTCCGGGCACACCCGCAGCCCGAACAGCCAGGCGTCGTCACCGGTGTTGCCCACCACCGTGACGTCGGCGTCCGGCACCGCGGCCCGCAGGCCGCGGACGAACCGCGCGCCCCCCGTGCCGCCCGCCAGCACCGTGATCCGCACGCCCCCATCCTTCCTGACGGGAAGCAGCCCGTCCCCGGCGTGGTTGGGTTGCACCGTGGACGGTCGCCGGGAGCCTGCGGGCGGGCCCGGGTCGATCGCCGCGCCGGACCGGTCGGCCCTCCGGCGTGCGCTGCGGCGGGCCCGGGACAGCGCCGCGCTCGACGCGACCGAGGCCGAGGTGCTGCTGCACGCCCGCGGGGACGACCTGACCGACCTCATGGCGAGCGCCGCCCGCGTCCGCGACGCGGGCCTGCTGAAGGCCGGTCGCCCCGGCACCGTGACCTACTCGCGCAAGGTCTTCATCCCGCTCACCCGCCTCTGCCGCGACCGGTGCCACTACTGCACGTTCGCCACCGTCCCCGGCCGGCTGCCCGCCCCGTACCTGTCGCCGGACGAGGTGATCGCCATCGCGGCGGCCGGCGCCGCGCAGGGCTGCAAGGAAGCGCTGTTCACCCTGGGCGACGCGCCCGAGGACCGCTGGCCGCAGGCCCGGCAGTGGCTCGACGAGCAGGGCTACGACGACACGCTCTCCTACGTGCGCGCCATGGCGGTGCGCGTGCTCGAGGAGACCGGCCTGCTCCCGCACCTCAACCCGGGCGTCATGTCGTGGGCCGACCTGACCCGGCTCAAGCCGGTCGCGGTGTCGATGGGGCTGATGGTCGAGACGGTCGCGACGCGGCTGTGGTCCGAGCCCGGGGGGCCGCACTACGGCTCGCCCGACAAGGAGCCGGCCAAGCGCCTCGCGGTGGTCGAGGACGCCGGCCGCCTCGCGATCCCGTTCACGACCGGACTGCTCATCGGCATCGGCGAGACCTACGCCGAGACCGTCGAAGGCCTGCTGGCGCTGCGCCGCACGGCCCGCGAGCACCGGCACGTCCAAGAGGTGCTGGTGCAGAACTTCCGCGCCAAGGACGACACCGCGATGGCGCGGCACCCCGACGCCGACGAGCAGGCCTACCTCGCCACGCTCGCCGTCGCCCGCCTCCTGCTCGGTCCCGGCATGCGGCTGCAGGCCCCGCCCAACCTTGCCTCTGATGTGGTGGGTCCCGACCTCGACCACGGGTTCGTGGGCGTGCGCCGCCTGCTCGACGCGGGAGTCGACGACCTCGGTGGCATCTCGCCGGTGACGCCGGACCACGTGAACCCCGAGCGCCCGTGGCCGCAGCTCGACGCGCTCACCGCCGACCTCGCGCAGCACGGGTGGGCGCTGGCCGAGCGCCTGGCCGTGCACCCCGAGTACGTGCGCAGCCCGGACCCGTGGCTCGACCCGCGCGTCCAGCCGCACGTGCGCGCCCTCGCCGACCCGTCGGGTCTCGCCCGCGCGGACACGCTGCCCGCCGGCCGGCCGTGGCAGGAGCCCGACACCTACAGCGACGGGGCGTGGACCACGAGCGGCCGCGCCGACCTGCACGTCGCGATCGACACCGAGGGCCGCACGGGCGACCGCCGTTCGGACTTCGACGACGTGTACGGCGACTGGGACGAGATCGGGCTGCGTCTGAAGAAGGACGGGGCAGCGTCGGCGCCGGCCCGGTTGGACGCCGACGTCAGCTCGGCGCTGCGCAGCGCCGAGCGCGACCCCGCCGGTCTGTCGGACGACGATGCCCTCGCGCTGATGACCGCCGACGGCGCGGCGCTCGACGCCGTGTGCACGCTCGCCGACCAGCTGCGGCGCGACGTCGTCGGCGACGACGTCACCTTCGTCGTCAACCGCAACATCAACTTCACCAACGTCTGCTACACCGGCTGCCGATTCTGCGCGTTCGCCCAGCGCCGCACCGACGCCGACGCCTACACGCTGTCGCTCGACGAGGTCGCGGAGCGGGCCGCCGAGGCGTGGGACGTCGGCGCCACCGAGGTCTGCATGCAGGGCGGCATCCACCCCGACCTGCCGGGCACCGCGTACGCCTCCATCGCGCAGGCGGTGAAGGCCCGCACGCCGGACATGCACATCCACGCGTTCAGCCCCATGGAGGTCATGAACGGCGTCGCCCGCACCGGCCTGTCGATCCGTGAGCTGCTCATCTCGCTCAAGGAGGCGGGCGTCGGCTCGCTGCCCGGCACCGCAGCAGAGATCCTCGACGACGACGTCCGCTGGGTGCTCACCAAGGGCAAGCTGCCGACCGCGCAGTGGATCGAGGTCGTGCGCACCGCGCACGAGGTCGGCATCCCGACGACGTCGACGATGATGTACGGCCACGTCGACACCCCGGCGCACTGGGTCGCGCACATCAAGCTCCTCGCGCGGCTGCAGGCGGAGACCGGCGGCTTCACCGAGTTCGTCCCGCTGCCGTTCGTGCACGCCAACGCCCCGGTGTACCTCGCGGGGCTCGCGCGGCCCGGCCCCACCGCCCGCGACGACCGGGCGGTGCACGCGCTCGCCCGCCTGCTGCTGCACGGCCGCATCGACAACATCCAGTGCTCGTGGGTGAAGCTCGGCGACGCCGGCGTGCGCGTGGTGCTGGCCGGCGGTGTGAACGACCTCGGCGGCACGCTCATGGAGGAGACGATCAGCCGCATGGCGGGCGCCGAGAACGGTTCGCGGCGCAGCGTCGCCGAGCTCGAGGCGATGGCGGCCGGCGCCGGCCGCCCCACCCGCCAGCGCACCACGCTCTACGGCCCCGTCAGCGACGAGCGGCTGCTCGCGGCGCGGCGCGCGGAGCTGCCTCTCGTCGCAACCGCCGTTTCCAACACCTCCCGTCCCTAGACTCGCCAACGGCTCTGCTCCGGCCGGTGGAGCAGCCGAGGTCGGGAGAACGCGTGACCGAGGAGACCCCGCTCACCCAGCGGATGCAGGAGCTCGTCAGCCGAGTGCGGGCCGACGAACCGGAGCCGGCCGCTGCGGGCGGGCTGCGCGACGAGGTCGCGAACCTGCGCACCGAGATCCGCACGCTGCGCCGCGAGCTCGAGCAGCGCGCGACGGCCGCACCGGCGGGCGGCCCCGACATCGAGCTCGCGCGCCGCATCGAGGGGCTCGTCGAGCAGCTCGAGGCGGGCGGCGCGGCCGACGCGCTCGAGGCGCGCCTCGCCACCCTCGAGGAGGCGCTCGAGGACGTCCGCGACCGGCTCGAGTCACTCGGGCGCGACAGCATCGCCCAGCTCGACAGCAAGCTCGCCGCCATCGGCGGCGGCGTCGACAGCGGTGATCTCGCCCGCCTGGGCAACGCGGTCGGCGACGCGCTCGACGAGGTGTCCGGCTCGCTGCAGGAGAGCCTCGCCGCGCTGTCCGGCAACGTCGAGACCCAGGTGCGCGCCGCGGCCGCGGAGGCCGTGAGCGGGGCGGTGAGCACCCAGATCAACGCCGCCGTCGAGGCCGCCGTCGCGAGCGCGCTCGGCGACCGGCTCGACATCGTCATCGGCCCGGCGCTGGCCTCGACGGTCGAGAAGACGGCCGGCGACGCGATCGCCCGTCAGCTCCCGACGGCCGTGCAGCAGGCGCTGGAGGCGAACCTGCCCCCGCTCGTCGGGGAGTCGATCGGCGCCGTCCTGCCCGACCTCATCGGCGAGGTCTCCGAACCGCTGAGCGGCCAGCTCACCACCGCGATCGAGGCGCAGATCGCCTCGCTGCGGGCCGAGGGCGAGGCCGTCCAGGCGAAGGTCGACACGCTCGGCGTCGTCGTGGACGGTCGCCTCGAGCAGGTGCAGGGGATCGTCGACCAGATCCGCGCGGACAACCAGGCCGAGGGCGCTTCGCTGCGCGTCGACCTCGCCGACGCGCTGGAAGAGGTGCGGGACCGCCTGGGAGAGAACGTCTCCAGCGTCGTGCGCGACGTCCGTGACGCGCTCGCCGCGGAGCGCGAGCGCTCCCGGGAGGACAACGACAACGCCCGTGAGGCGATGGCCGAGCAGCTCGGCGCGATCCTCGACGACGTCCGCAGCGCCTTCGCCGACGAGCGGGCCCTGGTCGCCTCCGAGCGGGCCGAGGCCACCCAGGCAGCGGACGATCTGCGGGCCGCGTTCCGCGCCGACTCCGACGCCGTCCTCGCCGACCTCCGCGCCGCGCTCGAGGCCGACCGCGCCCAGGCGCAGGACGACGTCGAGCAGCACAAGGCCGCGCTCGCCGAGCACCGCGACCTCACCGTCGCCGCGCTCGAGGAGCACCGGGCCGCCGTCACCACCGCGCACGACGAGGCCCGCGCGGCCGACGACGAGGTGCGCGGCCAGGTCCTCCAGCACGTCGAGACCGCGCTCGCCGAGATGCGGGCGGGCGCGCACGAGGACCGCGTCGCCGCGCGCTCGGACTTCGACGAGCTGCGCGAGACCGTCGCGGCCGCGATCGAGACGATCATCTCCGAGCTGCGCGAAGCCGGCTCCGAGGAGCGCGAGCGCATGCGCGCGGACGCGACCACCGGTCGCGACGAGCTGCTCGCCTCCATCCGCTCCAGTGCCGCCGACGCGGTCGCGCTCATCGCCGAGGCCCGCGAGGGCGTCTCCGCCGAGCTCGGGGGAGTGCGCGACGACATCGAGACCCGCATCGACGAGATGCAGACGCTCGTGCAGCAGCAGGCCGAGGAGACCGCGGCGCGCGTCGAGCGGTCCGAGCAGGCCATCGCCGAGGCCGCGGAGTCGGCCCGCCAGCTGGTCGAGGACGCCCGCGAGCAGGCCGAGCGCGGCGCCGACGAGCTCGCCACCGCCAGCCGCGAGGAGCTCGAGCGGGTGGGCCTCGCGCTCGAGGCCGCGAGCGGCGACCTCGCCGGTTCGCGGGCCGCGATGGAGCGCCTCGAGGCCCGCTTCGGCAGCGCCGGGACCGCGCTGGTGTCCTACCTCGCCGACCGGGACCGCGAGCTCGAGCGCGAGCGCGACCGCGTCATCCGCGACGTGCTCGAGGAGTTCGCCGCGGGCATGAAGCCCGAGGAGCGGCGCTCGCTGTCGGCCCGCCTGTCGGCGGCGG
>DASZYF010000178.1:0-13706 GCA_035545535.1 Mycobacteriales bacterium
GGACACCGGCGGTGCGGGCGCCGGCGTGGACGGCGTCGTGCGCGCCGGCGCCGTCGCGGTGGCCGCGGCGTGGTGCGGAGACGGCGAGCTGCTCGGGGTGCCGACGCCCAGCGTCAACGCGATGGTCGGCGGGCCGGGGACGCCCGGCAGGTCGCCGGCCGACGCCGCGCGGTCGTGCGCGGAGAACGCGACGTGCCAGGTGTCCGACTGCGCCTTGATGTCCGGCAGCAGCGCCAGGCTCACGCCGCCGCCCTCGAGCGTGTCGATGAGCGTGGAGATGTCGGCGGTCAGCACCGGCGGCTTCACGGGAGTGGCGCCCGGCGCACTGCCGGCGACGTAGGTCATCGAGACCGACGTCTCGCAGTTGGGCACCGGCGGCACCTCGTAGGAGCCGGCGACCTCGGGGATCGTCTCCTCGGTGGTGCAGACCTTCACCGTGGCGTCCTGCGGCGTGAGCGAGCCGTCGGTGACGGTGACGGTGTCGAGCGGGATCGTGAGCGCCGCCTTGGTGACGCGCGCGCCGGTGGGCAGCGCCGCCGGCGTGATGTACGTGCGCGCCTTCTCCATGCCGGCGGTGACGGCGATGTGCATGATCCCGGCGCCGTAGGGGTCCTGCGCCGGCGGGTGCACCGGCAGGACGCAGCCGAGCTGCTGCGGGCACAGCGGGTCCGGCTGGTACCAGCCCTCGGCGGTGATCGGCAGCGTCGTGGTGCTCGCGGCGGCGGCCGGCTTGGCGACATGGATCGGCTGCAGCAACGCGAGGATCAGGGCGAGGATCACGTGGCTCTCCCCCGCGGCTTCGCGGTGGCCTTCCGCACCGCGCGGCGCGCTGCCTCCCGCACGGCGGGGGTCACGGGACGGTCGCGCAGCGCCTGCACCAGCGCGCTGGCGGCGTCGAGCACGCGCTCCTCGTCGTGCTTGGCCTGGGCCTCGAGCCGGCGCCCGACCTGCACGACCAGCAGTGCGCAGCCCACGATCACGAGCGCGATGCCGACGAGCCCGCCGCTGATGACGGCGGGGATCTGGTCGTAGACCTTCAGCGTGCGCGCGACGACGCGCTTGCCCAGCGCGATGGCGACGAAGCCGAGGACGATCAGTGCCACGCTCGTGATCGCTGCGGGCACGATCGGGTCGCGCCGCTTCACGGCTGGCCCTCGACGAGGGTGCGCAGCTCCGAGAGCAGCTCGTGCAGCTCCTCCGAGCGCTCCCGGCGGGCAGCCGCATCGCGCTGCTTCGCATCGAGCGCGACGAACGTGAGGCCGACGATGACGAGCCCGATGCCGGTGAGCCCCGCGCTCATGAACCACGGCATCTGCTTGCCGACGTTCGTCAGCCCGGCGGTCTCCCCCCACGCGACGACGAGGAGCACGAAGCCGGCGACGACGAACAGCAGGCCCGTCAGCGTGCCGATGTGCGGCACGGCGCGCACCCGCGCACCGAGGCGGACCAGCGCGTTCCGCCGGGACACGACGACGGGCAGCGTGGCGGCGGGTTCGGTCACGGGGTGCTCCCGGCGAGGACGTGCGGCTTCTTCGGACGGCGCGGCTTCTGACCCGGCTCGGGCGCGACGGTGCCGGAGCGCTCGATCGCGGTGAGCGAGCCGCCGAGGTAGGACTCGACGACGCGCGGGTCACTGCGCACGATCTCCGGCGCGCCGGTCGCGATCACCTCACCCTCCGCCATGCACACGATGCGGTCCGAGATCTCCATGATGAGCGGGATGTCGTGCTCGATCACGACGAGCGTCAGGCCGAGGTCGGCCTTCAGCTGCAGCAGCAGCGCACCGAGCGCCTCGGTCTCGCGCTGCGCGACGCCGCTGGCCGGCTCGTCGAGCAGCAGCACCTCCGGCTCGAGCCCGACGAGGCAGGCGATCTCGGTGATGCGACGCGTCCCGGTCGACAGCGTCTGGATCTGCGCCGATCGGTAGCGGTCCAGGCCCATGTGGTGGACGAGCTCACGGGCGAGCTTCTCCTTGTTGCGCTCCTGCCCGCGAAAGCCGGCGATGGCGGTGAACAGCCGCGTCGGGTGACGCCGCTCGAGCGAGAGCTGCACGCACTCGAGCACCGTCATCGTGGGGAAGAGCGCGGCGTCCTGGAAGCTGCGGATGAGCCCCTGCTTCGCCCGGGCCTCGGGTCCGAGCTGCGTGACGTCCTTGCCGTGGTAGCGCACGGTTCCGGCGTCGACCCGGGTGAACCCGGCGAGCAGCTCGAAGGTGGTCGTCTTCCCGGCGCCGTTGGGGCCGATGAGGCCGAGCGTCTCGCCGCGCTGCACCTGGAACGACACGCCCCGCACCGCGCGCACACCGCCGAAGCTCTTGACGAGCCCGCTCGCCTCGAGCACCGGACCACCGCCGCGCCGCACGCGGGCCGGGCGCAACGCCGCCGGGTGCTCGCCCTCCACGTGGAAGTCCTGCTCGGCCTCGGCCGCCCCGCTGCCGGACTCGGTGAGGTACGCGGCCTCGACGTCGACGCCCGCCCGGCGGCCGAGCGCCTTGACGATGCGGTCGCGCACGGGCGCGACCCACTGCGCCATGCCACCCGGGAAGTACATGATGATGAGCAGCTGGCCGAGCGCGGTGGCGGCGAGCCCGAAGCTGTCGAGGTGCGTGAAGCTCACGCCGAAGATGACGATGGCGCCGAGGATCGGACCGGACAGGATCGACAACCCGCCGATCACGACCATCTCCATGATCTGGATGGAGACGGTGGTCGGGTAGGCCGTGTTGCTCACGAGCGCGAGCGAGTGCGCGTACATCGCGCCGCCCACACCCGCGATGAAGCCGGCGAGCGCGAAGCCCTGCAGCTTCACCACGGTGGCGCGGATCGTGAACGCGCGGGCGGCGTCCTCGTTGTCGCGCACGGCGACGAGCAGGCGCCCGGTGCCGCCGCTCCACACGTTGCGGGACAGCAGCATCGCGACGACGAGCACCAGGAGGCCGACGTAGTAGTACGCCCGGCCGGTGTCGAGCGCATGACCGAACACGATCGGGCGGCCCGGGTCCACCCCGCGCGGGCCGAGCACCCACCTCTGCTGGATCAGCCAGTCCGGCACGAGGAGCGCGAACGCGAGCGTCGTGACGGTGAGCAGCAGACCGCGCGAGCGCAGCGCGGGCAGGCCGAGCACCACGCTGACCGCCGCGGCGGCGAGACCGGCGTAGACGAAGCCTTCGACGTAGCTGCCCGTGCGGTAGACGACCTGGTAGCTGACGACGCCGCCGATCGCCGCGATGCCGAACTGGCCGAGCGAGAGCTGGCCGGCCAACCCCGTCACGATGCCGGCCGAGAACCCGACCACGACGTAGCCGAAGATCGCGGTCATCTTCACGCTGTTGCTGTTGCTCATCACCGCCGGGAGCAGCGCCAGCACCGCGAGCACGATCAAGGCCGTGGCGGGGCCGAGCGCGCGCACGGCCCACAGCTGGCGCAGCCGGACGGGGATCGGGGCGATCGCCTGGACCGCGGCCCAGGAGCCCTTCTCCTCGCCGCGGCCCACCCGCTGCCGCTGCAGCAGGAGCGCGCCGACGATGACGGCGAAGATGACGGCTTCGACGACGCCGGCGTTCGGGTAGTTGTAGCTCACGAGGCTCTCGACGGCGCCGAGCACGACTCCCGCGACCAGGGCTAGGGGGATGCTGCTCATGCGGGCGACGACCGCGCACACGAGGGCCTTGAGCAGCAGGCTCGGACCGAACGCATCGATCTGGTTGAACGATCCGGTCGGCGCGACGAGGATCGCGGTGAGCGCGGCCATCATCCCGGCGATGCCCCACGCCAGCGAGGACATGCGCCCGGCGAAGATGCCGGCCATGCGCGCCGCCTCGGGGTTGGACGCGGCGCAGCGCAGCGCGATGCCGTAGCGGCTGTAGCGCAGGAACAACGCCACCGCGATGGCTACCGCGGGGCAGAGGAAGAACATCGCGAAGTAGGACTCGGTGATGTACAGGGCCCCGAGGTGGAAGGTCGGCATGCCGGCCGGTTTGGGGAAGGTGATCGCCGCCCCGGCCTTGGGGTTGATGACCAGGCCGAGCAGCGCGAGGAACTGCCCGACGCCGAGCGTGGCGACGACGCTCATGACGAGCGGCGCCCTGCGCAGGCGGCGCACGACGATCGCCTCCGCGCCGGCCCCGGCCACCCCGGCGATCAGCAGGACCGGGGGCAGGGCGATCCAGTACGGGATGTGGAGGGTGTGCACCGCGAGTGGGAAGAGCGCGGCTGCGAACGCCCCGATGTTGCCGTGGGCGAAGTTGATGATCCGGTTCGTCCGGTAGATGAGGACGAGCCCGACGCCGAGCAACCCGTAGGTCATGCCGGTGACGAGACCCAGGATCGTCTGCGGGAACGGCGACTCCCAATGCCCGCTCGCGTTCGCGGAGATGTGCAGCAGGTGCGGCAGGACGAGCACGTCGACGAGGTAGAGCGCGCCGATGACGCCGACGACGGCCGCGACCGGGCGCGTGCGCTCGGTGAGCTTCACGATCGGGCCCCGACCTTCGCGCGGCCCTTGGTCGCACCCTCGAGGAACACGGCGCGGAGCAGGTCTCCGCGCCCGAGCAGCTCCTTCGCCGGGCCGTCGAAGCGCATCTGCCCCTTCTCCATGAAGTAGGCGTGGTCCACCAGCGACAGCGCGATGTTCACCGACTGCTCGACGAGCACGACCGCGGTGCCCTCCGCGTTGATCTGGCGCACCATGTCCAGGAGCTGGCCGACGATCACCGGGGCCAGCCCGAGTGAGAGCTCGTCGATGAGCAGCAGCTTCGGGCGCAGCATGAGCGCCTTCGACAGCCCGAGCATCTGCTGCTCGCCGCCGGACAGGGTGGATGCCAGCGACGTGCGCCGCTCGGCCAGGCGCGGGAACGCGGCCAGGCACCGGTCGATGCCTTCCTCGACCGCCTTCTTGCCGGCGCCGAGGGTGAACCCGAAGCCGCGCAGGTTGTCGATGACGTTGAGCTGGCCGAAGACGGCGCGCCCACCCGGGATCTGGGTGATGCCGAGGTCGACCCGGCGCTCGGCGTCGAGGTAGGTGATGTCGTGCCCGGCGAGCCGGACCGTGCCGGACTGCGGCAGGCCGATGCCGGAGACGACCTTCAGCAGCGTCGACTTGCCGGCCCCGTTCGTGCCGAGCAGCGCGACCATCTCGCCTTCATCGACGGTGAAGTCGACGTCGAACAGCACCTGCAGCTGGCCGTAGGAGAAGTTGACGCCGCGCACGGCGAGCAGGGGGATGCGCTCGCCCGCGGCCCGGCTGGCCACGATCGCTTCCTCGTCGGCGATCTCGGCGTCCTTGCGGGCGATGTCGGCCTCGACGGTCTGCGTCGCCCGGCGCATGAGCAGGGCGGCGATCACGCCGAACGGGATGAAGAACGCGATCGCTCCGCCCGCACCGACGCGGTTCTGCAGGGCGACGACGATCGCCAGGCCGATGAGGAAGCCGGGCAGGACCAGCAGCACCTCGACGACGAGCACGTGCGCCTTGTGCTTGGGGTCGACGATGCCCTGCAGCACCGACTGCAGGCCGCGGTTGGCGACCGCGAACACGGCCTGGCCGAGCGTCAGCACGACGAGGAACGCCGTCAGAGCGTGCATCCAGCCGCTGACCCCGACGACGGCCAGGCCGACGGCGACGAGCACGCAGGCCTGCTCGACCGCGCGGACGGGACCGGCCGCGAACGTGGCGTCGAGGCGCTTGCCCACCACCGCGCTCGGGATGAAGGCGACCACCACGACGGCGCCGATGTAGGCGAGGGACCACCAGAAGCCGATGCCGAACTGCTTGCCCAGGTAGCTCGAGATCAGCTTCTGCAGCGGCCCGAGCACGATGCCCACGCACAGGAGGCCCCCGGACAGCCGCTGGATGGTCCGGATGAACAGCAGCCGCCGGACCACCTCGAAGAACCCGAGCTCGGCGCCGCTGTCCTGCACCAGCCGACGGTATGGGGAGCCGGACCGCTCCGGAGTGTCCGAACACCACCACGTGCCCGCTCCGGCATGTGGGAAGTCCACCCCCGCGGTGCGGAGATAGGGGGCACCCTGGACCCATGGCGAACCCGTGGCTGCAGCTGCTGCTGTCCGGCGGCTCGCCCGACGACGTCGCCCGGCTCCGTGACCAGCTGCCCGAGAGCGCGGACGATGCGGCGGCCGCGCTGCAGGTCCTGGCCCAGCTCGGGGAGCGCCGCCAGCGGGCCGCGGAGCTGGCCGCGGTCTACGAGCTGGCCGTCCGGCTGACGGCCGTCCGCGAGCGGGACGCGCTGCTGCAGGAGATCGTCACCCAGGGCCGGCGGCTCCTCGACGTCGACGTCGCCTACCTGGCCCTGCGCGAGGGCGAGGGCGACGAGGACGCCATCGTCATCAAGGTCGCCGACGGCACCGTGGGCCCGCACCTCAAGGGCGTCCGGCTGTCGCTGGCCGGCGGTCTCGCGGGCCAGGTGATGATGACCGGCGAGCCGTTCTGGACCTCGGACTACCTCAACGAGCCGGGCATCACCCACATCGAGTCGGCCGACAAGGTGGCGACCGGCGAGCAGCTGACGAGCATCCTCGGCGTGCCGCTGCGCCGCGGCGCCGAGGCGGTCGGCGTGCTGTTCGCCTCAATGCGCGAGCACCGGCCCTTCGCGCCCAGCGAGGTGTCGCTGCTCAGCTCGCTGGCGGCGCACGCGGTGGTCGCCATCGACAACGCCGCACTGTTCGAGCAGCTCGCCGCGTCCAACGCGCAGCTGCGGCAGACAGCCGAGGCGGTGGAGCGCGCCGCCGCGCACCACGACCGGCTCATGGAGATCGCGCTGCACGGCGGCGACATCGACGACGTGGTGGCGAGCCTCGCCGACCTCATCGACGGCCCGGTCCGCTTCATCGAGGTCGACGGCGACGCGCCGGCACCCCAGGAAGGCGTGCACCACGTGCCGGTGCGGGGCGGCGCTCACCTGCTGGGCGTGCTCGAGCTGCGCAGCGATGCTCCTCCGCACGAGCTCGACCTGCGCCTGCTCGAGCGGAGCGCGATGACCATCGCGCTCATCGTCTCCGCCGAAAGGGCTGCGACAGAGTCGGAGTGGCGCACCACCGACGAGGTGCTCGCAACGCTCCTGCAGGACCGCGAGGTCGACCCCGATGTGCTGCACCGGCGGGCCCGCTCGGTGGGGCTCGACCTCCAGCACCCCCACGTGGTGGTGGTCGCCACTCCCCCGTCCGAGGCGCTGACGGCGACGCTCGGCGCGGCCCGGCACGTCATCGCGGCGACCGGGGGGCTGCTCGGCCGGCACCGGGGCTCGATCGTGCTGCTGCTGCCCGTGGACCTCGCCGAGGCGGTCAAGCGCTGCGGAGAGCTACGCCCGCAGGTGACCTGCGGGGTCGCCGGCCCGGCGACCGGGCAGACCTCGCTCATCGCCGCCTACGAGGACGCGCGGCGGTGCGTGCGGGTCCTGGAGGCGCTGGGGCGCAGCGGCGAGACGACGACACCCGGCGCGCTCGGCCCCTACCGCTACCTGCTCAGCGAGGCGGGCCGGGCCGACGCGGCCGTGTTCGTCGAGGCGCAGATCGGGGCGCTGCTCGCGCACGACCGCGACCGCGGCACCGACCTGACCCACACGCTGGCGACGTTCCTCGCGTCCGGCCGGCAGCACGCGCAGAGCGCCCGCGACCTCGCGATCCACTCGAACACGCTGTACCAGCGGCTGGACCGCATCGCGCAGGTGGTCGGCGAGGACTGGCGGACCCCGGAGCGCTCGTTCGACCTGCAGCTGGCGCTGCAGCTGCACAAGCTCGCGCAGAGCACGCGGCTCGATGAGGTGTGAGCGCTCGCCACAGGTCTGGCCTGCTGGTGGGGGAATCAACCGCTCCCCCGGCAACGGGCCGGCCCTAGCGTCGCTGGTGTGACGATCTCGTCGGGGGTGGACCGTCTCGCCCGCCTGCAGGCGGCGATCGGGGACGACCGCGTCCGCACCGATGCGGACCTGACCGCCGGGTTCCTGCGGGACAGCGCCGACATCGCCGACCCGGGAGTGCCGCTCGCCGTGGTCTCGCCGCGCACGACCGAAGAGGTGCAGGAGGTCCTGCGCTGGGCCACCGCCCACGGTGTGGCCGTGGTGCCGCGCGGCGCCGGCACCGGCATCTCCGGCGGCGTGCTCGCGGTCGACGGCGGCATCGTCCTGTCCACCGACAAGCTGACCGCGGTCCGCGAGCTGTCCGTCGAGGACCGGCTGGCCGTCGTCGAGCCCGGTGTGCTGAACGCCGAGCTGAACGCGCTCGTGCGCCCGCACGGACTGATGTTCGCGGCCGACCCGTCGAGCTGGGAGACCTGCTCGGTCGGCGGCAACGTCGCCACCAACGCGGGCGGCCTGCGCTGCGTGCGCTACGGCACGACCCGCGCGAACGTGCTGGGCCTCGAGGTCGTCCTCGCCGACGGGGCGCTCCTGCGCACCGGCGGGCGCACCGTGAAGCGCTCGGCCGGCTACGACCTCACGCAGCTGATGATCGGGTCGGAGGGCACCCTCGGCGTCGTCACGGCAGTGACGGCCAAGCTCACGCCGCTGCCGCCACCGCAGGTCACCTGCCTGGCGACGTTCGTGTCGGCGGCGGGCGCGGCCCGGGCGGCGGCCACGGTGATGCGTGAGCTGCGTCCGACGATCGTCGAGCTGATGGACGCGGCGTCGCTGCGCGCCGTCGACGCCTACCGCGGCACCGGCTTCGACGCGGCCGTCGGCGCGGTGCTGCTGGTGCAGGTCGACGCGACCGCCGGAGCCGAGGCGGGCCTCGAAGACCTGCTGACCCGCGAGGGCGCCGACGACGTCGCGACCGCCGCGGACGCCACGCAGGCCGAAGAGCTCCTGGACATCCGCCGGAGCGCCTACCCCGCGCTGCAGGCGCTGGGCACCACGCTGGTCGAGGACGTCGCCGTGCCGGTGTCGAAGCTGGCCGAGCTGCTCGCGCGCATCGAGGAGATCTCCGCCGAGACCGGCGCGCACGTCATCACGGTGGCGCACGCGGGCGACGGCAACGCGCACCCGATCCTGCTGCTGGGCGAGGACGCGGCCGGCCGCAAGGCGACGTGGGATGCGGCCGACGCGATCTTCCGGTCGGCGCAGCGCCTCGGGGGCACGGTGTCCGGCGAGCACGGCGTCGGCCGGTTGAAGAAGCCCTGGCTGGTGGACGAGCTCGGCCCGTCGGGTCTCGCGGTGCACCGCGCCATCAAGGCGAGCCTCGACCCGCAGTGGCTGCTCAACCCGGGCGCCGTCTTCGACCGCGGCTGACCCGTGATCGTCGTCGTCGGCGAGCAGATCGTCGACCGCGTCGTCCAGGCAGACGGCTCGATCATCGACCGGGCCGGCGGCGCCCCCGCCAACGTCGCGGTCGCGCTCGCGCACCTCCGCGACGATGTGGCGATGCGGGCCCGCATCAGCGCCGACCGGTACGGCGCCCTGCTGCGCGAGCGGCTCACGGCCGCCGGCGTGCGCACGGACCTGCTGGTCAACGCCGAGGGCGCGTCGTCCACCGCGCTCGCCCGCCCCGACAGCAACGGCCGCGCGCGCTACGAGTTCTCACTCGACGGCACGGTCGACTGGCAGTGGACCGACGCCGAGCTGCACGGGACCGCGGACGGCGCGGAGGCGCTGGTGGTCGGTTCGCTCGCGATGGGCACGCCCCCCGGCTGCGCTGCGGTGGAGCGCATGGTCGCCGAGAGCGCGCGTGTTCCCGTCTTCTATGACCCCAACCTGCGCACGTCGCTGCTCCGCGGCGACGAGCGCACCCGCGTCGAGCGTCAGGTGCTGCTCGCCGACGTCGTGAAGGCCAGCGACGAGGACCTCTCCTTCACGCACCCCGGCGAGGACCCGGTCGAGGTCGCGGGCCGCTGGAGCGCCGGTGGACGGCTGGTGGTCATCACCCGCGGCGCCGACGGCAGCATCGCGCTGCGCGACGGCGACGTCGTCGCCGAGGCCGACGCGCTGCCGGTCACCGTCGCCGACACCATCGGCGCGGGCGATGCCTTCCTCGCGGGCCTCGTGCACGTCCTCACCGCCGACGGCGACATCACCGACGCGCTCACCTTCGCGGCCTGCGTCGCCGCCCTCTGCTGCACGCAGGTCGGGGCGTTCGCACCGCAGCTCGACGATGTCCTGGAGCTCGTATGAAGGCCGCCGTCATCCGCCCGGGCGGTACCGAGGTCACCGACGTCGGCGCACCGATCGTCGGCCCCGACGACGTGCTGCTGCGCCCGGTGCTGTCCGGGATCTGCGGCACCGACCTGCACGTCGCGGCGGGCGACTACCCGCTCGCTGAGTACCCGCTGGTGCCCGGGCACGAGGTCGTCGGCGTGGTCATCGAGATCGGCGCACGGGTGAGCGATGTCCGGCCCGGCGACCACGTCGCCGTGCAGCCGAACATCCCGTGCCGCAGCTGCCGGCCGTGCCGACGCGGGCGGCACAACCTCTGCGAGCGCTACGAGGCGCTGGGCATCACGCGCGGTGGTGGCATGGCGGCGCTGCAGGTCGCGCCGGCGGAGTGCGTCTACCCCCTGCCCGAGGACCTGCCGTGGGAGCAGGCGGTGCTCGCCGAGCCGCTGTCGTGCGCGGTGCACGCGTTCGACGCACTGCCCCGCTTCGCCGGCGAGCACTACCTCGTCTACGGCGCCGGCACGATGGGAGTGCTGATGGCGCTGCTCGCGAAGAGGGCCGGCGCCGGTTCGGTGAGCATCGTCGAGGTCCGCGAGAACCGCAGGCAGCTGGCCGAGAAGCTCGGCATCGGCGCGGCCGCGACGAGCGCTGATGCGTTCGGTCGCCGCGACGGGTGGGACGTCGTCGTCGAGTGCAGCGGTGCTGCCCCGGCCATCGCCGACGGCCTGGCCCGCATCGGCCTCGGTGGCACCTACCTGCAGGTCGGCGTCGCCGGCCCCGACGTCCGCGCGGAGATATCGCCCCACGACGTGTTCGCCCGGGAGCTCCGCATCGCCGGGACGATGGCCGTGCACGACGGGTTCGGCCGTGCGGTGGACCTCATCGCCGAGGGCTTGCTCGACACCACGCCGATGGTGACGCACCGGCTACCCCTCGCCGACTACGCCGACGGGTTGGCGCTGCTGCGCGACGGCGAGGGCCTGAAGATCGCCGTCGAGATCACACCTTCCTGAGCAGAGCCGACATCACGCTGATCTCCTGCGTCTGCTGCACCACCATCTCCGTGGCCGCCGCCCGCACGTAGGCCTCCTGCGCGTGCTGCATCGCGTAGGTGGCCATCGCGATGCCGCCCTCGTGGTGGCGCACCATGAGCTGCAGGAACATCTCGTCGAAGGCCGCTCCTCGCAGGGAAGACATGCGGTCGAGCTGGGCCTGGGTGGCCATCCCCGGCATCGCGCCGCTCATGTGGGCATCGGCCATCCACGTCATGGGCGGCCCGCTGGGCAGCTGCGGCGCACCCCACGCGACGAGCCAGCCGCGCAGCTCGCCTTGCTCCTCCGCCTGCGCGACGACGATCGTGCGGGCGAGTCCCACCACGTCCGCGTTCCGGCTGCGGCTCAGCGCTTCCTGCGCCATGAGCAGAGCCTGGCCGTGGTGCACCGCCATGTCCTGGCTGAACCCCACGTCAACCGCGCTGGACGGGCGCGTCGGCGTGGAGCGCGGCGGCGATGCGACTGCGATGGCGACCAGGCCCCCGCCCGTGACGAGGAACGCCGCGGCAGCGACGCCGGCGGCGGCAGTGACGAACCTCATGCGGTCTCCTCGTGCTGGTGGGGGCGAGCAGTGCGGCGCAGGACCCACGCACCGCAGGTCAGGCCGAGAGCGATGAAGCCCACCCCGGCGACCCCGCCCGTCGCGGCGAGCGACCCGTGCGGGACGCTCGAACGGGTGGACGGCCCGGTGCGGAGAACCGGAGGCTTTGCCGGTCTCGGAAGGGCCGGGGGCCGAGCGAGCCGTAGGGCTTGGAAGCCGTTGTCGTCGCAGGTCACCCAGAGCTGGTCGACACCGACGAATGCGGGTGGCGACGTGCACCAGTCCGTGCTCATGTTCGGTGGGCCGCTCGTGAGGACGTCCAGGCCGTTCAGATCGTTCGGGTCGACGACGGGGGGTGCCACGACGAGCGTCGCGTGCGCCGAGTTGGTCAGCCGCGCGATGTTCGCGGCGCCCGTCTGCGCGGGCGGGTCGTAGTAGGCGAGCTCCCGTGGGTGCATCGGGTCGTGGATGTCGAACACGCGCACGCCGGACTGGTAGTAGCCGCAGGCGAGCTTCGTCGGATCGGTCTGACGGTCGACCGCGCAGTAGTGCGCGTCGTAGCCGAAGATCCCATCGCCGCCGGTGTCCTGCGAGCGGAGCGACCCGTTCTGGGGTTGGTCGATCTCGAGGCGGTACTCCCGCGCGATGACCGGCTTGCGCGGATCCTCGATGTCGACCAAGCGGACGCCACCGGTGCCGGCCTCGTCGACGACGTAGAGCCATTTGTGCCCGCCGCTCGTGAACGGGATCGTCATCTGCGGGTTGCCGCCGTCGGTCCAGGTGAGCGATGCGACCTGGCGGATCTGCGGGTCTGCCCGGCGGGCCTGCACGTCGCTGATGTCGAGCACGAGCAGCCCGAGCGGCTCGATGGTCGCGGCGTACATGGTCTTGCCGTCGTCGCTGATCGAGAAGCCGTGGTTGATCGTCGCGACGCTCTGGGTCAGCAGCACGTGCGGGTGCGCGGGATCGGTCACATCGATCGCCGTGACCAGGCCCCCGACCCCTGAGGCGGCGTAGTAGGTGCGGCCGTCCGGCGAGAAGCCGCCTTCGTGACTGCCGACGAGGGCCGGGACGGTGAGCGAACCCGCCAAGGCGTTCAGCAACCGGGGGTGCGCGCAATCGGTCTTGATGTCGTACACGTCGAACGTGAGCGCGCCGATGCCGGGCGTCGCCTCCACCCCGGTGGCGGCGAGAAGGCCGCGGACCGGACTGACCTTGAGCGACTCCCAGGTGCCCGCGGCGAAGGCGGGGCTGGCGAGGTTGGCCGTGCGCCGTGGATGAGCGGGATCGCTCGCATCGATCACCTGCACGCCCGGATGGTCGGTGGTGAGGTCTCCGGGGAAGAAGCTGCCGAGGTAGGCGCAGTGGCCGTAGCTCGGGTTGACGAAGCTGGCCCCCTCACCCTGGTAGCTCCCGATGAGCGAGAGGTTGCACCGGTAGCCGCGTGCACTGCGGCCGGACGCGCGGTCGGCGCGCGGGATCTGGCCCTGGACGCCGGTCTCGGGTGCCGAGCCGGGACCGCAGACGGCGCGCGGGATGCCGTCGCCCGCTGCGGCGGCCGCGCGGGGCGGCGCGGGTGCCATGGCCCAGGCCAGCGCAGCGAGCGCGGCCAGCGTCCCTGCCGCCCGCCGCATCAGCTGGGGTGGGCGGCGCACGGGCCAACCGTAGGAAACACCCCACGCCGGCGTGGGTGGCTGAAGGCCCCATCCTGTCGCCGGGCCCCTGTGGCGTTGCTCCATGCCGGCGAGCGGCGACGCGACCTACCGTTGCTGCCGTGATGCGCCGCGCCCACCGCTGTCCCGCTGCGGTCGCTGTGGCCGCCGTCGCCGTCGCCGCCCTCAGCGCGTGCGGCACGACGGTCCGGGAGACGACGACCACCACGACCGGGAGCGGCGCCGCCGCGATCGCCCAGGGCGACGGGCTGGACGCTGCCGCGACCGCAGGGCCCGCGGGTGCGCCCACGGTGGCGGCGGCCGGCGGCGCCGGCGCAGCCATCGGCTCGGTCCCGGGCGGC